>CAZYYB010000003.1:0-97641 GCA_964651515.1 uncultured Fibrobacteraceae bacterium | reverse complement strand
GAAGGGGTGTGCCCCGGGACGCGCGTTTCGCGCGGCCGGGGGCCAGGGGGAACCAGGAACTGGTTCCCCCACCAGAAGCGGCAAGCTCGGTTCCCCCACCAGGTGTGCTATATTTCTATTATCCCCATCAACCGCTCATACTCCTCCCGGTGCGGAGTGAACGCTTCCGGACTTTCTATCAATTCCCGGCGGAACTCCGATACGGTGACCAGCCTGACCGCCTCGACCTCGCGCTTATCTATACGAAGGAAGCCGGGATCGACCTCCCTCCTGAGAAGGTAGATATCCGTAAACTCCCGATCGATGAAGGCCCGTTCCCGGTCCTCGTACCGCTGGCGGAGGGAGAAGAGGAAGCGAAGGTCGCGCTCGTCGACCGAAATGCCGATCTCCTCCCGGAGCTCGCGCACCGCAGCGGAGACGCTCGTGTCGCCCGCGGTGATATGCCCGGCGGCGGAGATGTCCCAGAGCCCCGGATGGGACTCCTTCGCCGGTGCCCGCTTTTGCAGAAGCAGTTCTCCCGCCGGGGTCACCACCCATATATGCACCGTCTTATGCCACAACCCGAGGCGGTGGACCTCCTCCCGCGAGGCGGTTTCGCCGGCGGGTGTCCCGTCGGGGTTATAAAGGTCGACCATTTCCATGTGATGGTTAAAAATAATGGTTACTGCTCTGGTGGGGAAACCACCTTGCGGTGGTTTCCCCTGGTCGGAGCCACGAAACGCATCTCCGACGCACCCTTTCCAGCGGCACTTCCGCAACGCCAACATAGGGAAAATTGAATAATGATGGAGTGAAATCTTTGGGTTATATGGTTTTTCCACCTTAATGGTGGGCGTTGCGGGAGGGGGCGAGCGCTTGCGGGACGCAAGCATCGCCGCCCCCTTCCGCAGGAGAGGGTGCGCCCCAGGACGCGCATTTCGCGCGGCCAGGGGCCAGGGAGAACCACCGTAAGGTGGTTCTCCCACCAGAGCAGTTTCGAACCACAATATCCATGGTCTCTCAAAATTGTTCTTGAACGGGACCGCCCTAAAAGGTATTTTTAAAGCCTTTGTACCCGAAAGTGAGTGCGCCTGCAGAGCGGCCGCGCGGGTTGCAGCCATACCGGAGCGCCCTCTCCGTTTCCCTTGAGCGGAAGAGGAGTCCGGAATGACCCGCCCGCATCTTTTCTCTGGCACAAGGCACGGCATGCAATGATACTCGATATCAACAAGGTTCCGGAAGGCCACTCCGTTGCGTCGCAGGAAATCGACCTGGCGGCTTTTAAAGAGGATCTTCCGGGATTCTCCGGGACCATTCCGTGCGAAGCGGCGATCGATCGTTCCGGCGATACCTTATATATTCAGCTCAGGTTCAGGGGCGTCTTCAAGCTGGAGTGCTCTCGTTGCCTCGAACCGTTCGATTTTCCGGTGGAGGGCGCTCTGCAGCTCGTGGTAAAGGAGCGGGCGGGGAAATTCGGACCCGCCCTCGATGACGAATCGACTGATTTTTTCTTCGACTCGCGTCATCTCGAACTGGATCTCGGCACCGCGGTCTACGAGGAGATCATGACCGCCCTGCCGATGAAGCCGCTCTGCAGGGAGAGCTGCACGGGTATCGACCTCGGCGGCGGGCGAACCCGCGAAGAGCCCATCGATCCCCGGTGGGAAGCCTTGAAAAAATTACGTAATCGATGATTCTTGTCCTGTACAGGAGGCAATATGGCAGTTCCCAAGAAAAAACATTCCAAGATGAGGCGTGACCGCCGTCGCAGTCACCTGGCGCTCAAGCCGGCATCGCCGGTTTTGTGCTCGCATTGCAAACAGCCGGTGGTTGCGCATCGCGTATGCGGCAACTGCGGCTACTATTCCGGTGTCGAAGTAAAGCCGCCTGAAGAATAAACGCGGCCCATTCAGCATGGCAATTCACGGAGAGCATGCAGCTTGACCACATCTTCGGGTGCCGGCCGACCGGGAGAGGTCCAGCTTGCGGTCGATGCGCAGAGCGGCGATTTCGGCTGTCGCGTGACGATCAAAGGCGTTCTTGACGCTTTTTCCGCGACCGATGTCGCCTTCCATGTGCATCTCTGTGGCGACCGGGCCTTAATCGAGCGCTCCCTGGCCGAAGAGGGCGAAAAGGCGGTTCGGTTCCGCGACCGCATGACGATCATTCATTGTCCCGACCGGATCACCTCGCGCGAGCGCAGACGGATCTGGGCGTGGAAGCATCGAACCGACGCTTCGATTATCCGGTGCATCACCCTCCAGAAGGAGGGGGTCGTCGAGGCCTCGGTAAGTGCCGGAGATACCGCTGTACTGCTCGGTGCGGCACTTTTTATTTTAGGAAGGCGCAGGGGGGCTCCCCGGCCCGCGCTGGCGGCGTTCCTGCCGACCATGCAGAACAAGCCGGTGCTTCTGCTCGATGTCGGAGCGAACCTCAAATGCCGCAAGGAGCATCTGACCGCCTTCGCGTTGATGGGAATCGAATATGTGGGTGCCATGTGTGAAAAACAGTACCCAACGGTCGGACTCCTGAACGTTGGAAAAGAGAAGGTCAAGGGTTTTTCCGCGATCGGCGATGCCAACAAGATTTTGCGCAGGAAATGTCCCGAGTATATCGGGTACGTCGAAGGTAACGAGGTTCTCTCCGGACGGGCCGATGTGGTTGTGTGCGACGGCTTTGCGGGTAACGCATTGCTCAAATCGTGTGAAACCTTCCATTCGCTCATCGCCTCGGTCATCGAGCGAAAAAGGCCCGATCTGCTCGTCGAGATCCGGCAGCACCTGGCGGCGCTCGATCCGGACAACTATGGGGCCGTGCCGTTTCTCGGTATAAAGGGCATCGTTCTGAAGGCCCATGGCGGATCATCGCCCAGGGCAATCGCCAGTGCGGTGGCGGCGGCGCTCCAAGCGGTACGGCGGAATACCACCGACCGGCTGTTTTCTTAAAAAGAAAGGATTGACGAGGCGTGACTTCATTCAAGCGGGCGCGAATCCTGTCGGTCGGGTCCTATGTTCCCGACACGATCATGACCAACAGCGATTTTGAAACGTTTCTCGATACATCGGACGAATGGATCGTTACCCGTACCGGCATCCGCGAGCGCCATATCGTTCCCCGGGGAAGCACGGTCAAGGTTTCCGAACTGGGCACGAATGCGGCGCGCATCGCGCTCGAGCGTGCCGGGGTCGCTCCGGAGCAGGTGGACGGCATCATCTGTGCAACCGTCACCCCGGATTCGCTCTACCCCTCGACCGCCTGCACGCTGCAGGCAAACCTCGGCTGCAAGAATGCCTTCGCGTTCGATCTGCTCGCCGCCTGCGCGGGTTTCGTCTATTCGCTCTCTCTCGCCAACAGCATGATCCTTTCGGGACAGGCAAAAACCCTCCTCGTGGTGGGCGCCGAGATTCTTACCAAGACCGTCGACTGGACCGACCGCGCGACCTGCATCCTTTTCGGCGATGCCGCCGGGGCGGTGGTCGTCCAGGGAACCGATGAGGACGAGGGTATCCTTTCCACCTGCCTGGGAAGCGACGGCGTCCATGGCGATATCCTGAATTTCTCCCCCTGGGGAGAGAATCGGTTCATGTACATGCGCGGCAACGACGTCTACAAGCATGCGGTACGGCTCATCACCGATATCGGGAACAAGGCCGTCGCGGCGGCGGGACTCACGACCGACGATATCGACCTGCTCATTCCCCATCAGGCGAACATCCGGATCATAAAGGCCGTCGGCGAGCACCTGCACATACCGCAGGAAAAGGTCGTGACCAATCTCGAACGCTACGGCAACACCTCATCCGCCTCCATACCCCTGGCGCTCAACGAGGCCTGGGGCGAAGGCCGGATCAAAAAAGGAACCAGGGTGCTCTTTGCCTCCCTGGGCGGCGGGCTGGCATTTGCAGGAGCGGTCGTACGCTTTTAACCTTTGCATGCAGGAGCGAATCGCGACTATGAGCTATGCATTTCTGTTTCCCGGTCAGGGCTCTCAAACCGTTGGAATGGGCAGGGACCTGTTCGATGGTTTTTCCGCCGCCCGGGACCGCTTTTCCCAGGCCGATGCCCTCCTCGGCCGCAATCTGACCCGGATAATTTTCGAGGGCCCGGCAGAGAGCCTGACCCTGACCAGCAATACGCAACCCGCCCTGTTCACCGTCGAAGCGGCGATTACCGATCTTCTCGCCGCAGGGGGGATAACCCCCTCGATTGCCGCGGGCCATTCGCTCGGCGAATACAGCGCCCTGTATGCCGCGGGTGTTCTGAGCTTTGAGGATGGTCTCCGGCTGGTCGCGCGACGCGGCGAGCTCATGGCGGCCGCCGGAGCGAAACAGCCCGGCACCATGGCGGCCATCATCGGCATGGAGCAATCCAGGATCGAAGAGCTGCTCAAGGGGATTACCTCGGGTATCGTAGTCGCGGCGAACCAGAATGCGCCGGACCAGACCGTCATCTCGGGCGATATCGCCGCGGTTAACGACGCCTGCATCGCCTTGAAGGCGGCGGGCGCCAAACGTGCGCTTCCCCTGCCGGTGAGCGGCGCCTTTCACTCTCCGCTCATGCAGAGCACCGCCGACGAGATGGCCGACATGCTCGCGGCGGTTACCTTCAACGCCCCGAAATGTCCGATTATCGCGAATGTCACCGCCCGGCCGGAAACCGACGGCGCGACGCTGCGCGAGCTTCTGGTGAAGCAGCTGGTTTCGCCGGTCCGCTGGGTCGATTCCATGCGGGCGCTTGCGGCGAACGGTTCGGTGCGGTGCATCGAGGCCGGACCGGGAAGCGTCCTGCGCGGGCTTGCCAAAAAGTGCAGCGAAACACTTACCGTTGTTGCGGCGGATACCGCAGGCAACATATCTTTTTTGCTCGATAATAAATAAAGATCTTCATAGTACGGGAGAGTGAATTGATCGATTTAAACTGTACTTCAAAAAAGGCCCTGGTGACCGGCGGCGGTCGGGGGATCGGCAGGGAAATTGCGCTCCGGCTGGCGGCGGCAGGCTGCGATGTGGCGGTCAGCGATATCGACCTGGCCGCGGTTGAGTCGGTAGCCGCGGAGATAAGGGCGCTCGGTCGGGAATCGCTCGCGCTCAAGGCCGACGTTTCGTCGGCGGCCGATGTCGCGGCGATGTTTTCCGCGCTGCTCGCCTCTTTTCAGAGGATCGATATCCTGGTGAATAATGCCGGCATTACGCGCGATACGCTCCTCATGCGCATGAAGGAGACCGACTGGGATCTGGTGATCGGGGTGAATCTAAAAAGCGCTTTTCTCTGCTGCCGTGAAGCGGCCCGGCCCATGATGCGGGCATCTACCGGGAAAATCATCAATATCGCCTCGGTTGTGGGTATCAACGGGAATCCCGGCCAGGTCAACTACTCGGCCTCCAAGGCCGGGCTCATCGGCCTGACCAAAACCCTGGCAAAGGAGTTCGGCAGCCGGTCGATAACGGTGAACGCCGTCGCGCCGGGATTCATTCAGACCGCCATGACCGACAAGCTTTCGGAGTCCGATAAGGCCAAGTATACGGAAAATGTCTCTCTCGGCCGGATGGGTACGCCGCTCGATGTCGCCAATGCGGTGCTGTTCCTCGCCTCTTCGATGGCGGATTACATCACCGGGCAGGTGATCGTGGTCGACGGCGGACTTGTCATGTAGCCCGACAATAATCATTTTTATACGTGTCATAAAACCATTTCATGAAAGGGGTGCTCTGTGAGTGAAATTGAATCCAAGGTAAAGCAGATCATTGCGGAAAAACTCGGAGTCAGCGAAGATAAAGTAACCGCGACGGCCTCGTTTGTCGACGATCTGGGAGCCGACTCCCTCGATCAGGTTGAGCTCATCATGGCGTTCGAAGATGCGTTCGAAATCGAAATTCCCGACGAAGACGCGGAAAAGCTCCGTACCGTCAAAGACTCGCTGGATTATCTGCAGAAGAAGCTTTAAGCGTTCGGCAGCGGGTCCGGTTGCACCATGGTGCCGCCGGACCCGCCGTGCCGGATCTCTTTCAGGCCAGTTTTCTTATCAACGGGAAGGATAGTAACGGCAATATGTCGCATAGAGTCGTTGTTACCGGTATGGGAGTGGTCAGCCCCGTAGGAAACGACGTTGAGTCATTCTGGGGCAGTTTGAGCTCGGGAAAATCGGGCATCGGGCCGGTTACCCTGTTCGATGTTGCAGCCTACCCGACGAAAATCGCCGGCGAGGTCAAGGGACTGGATTTCTCCAAATACATCGAACCCAAAGAGGTTCGACGGACCGACCGGGTGATCCTGCTCGCGGTGGTCGCGGCGCGGGAAGCCATGAAGCACGCGAATATCGACATGTCGACCGAGGATCCTCACCGCTGCGCCACCATCATCGGTGCCGGTATCGGGGGCATTTTCACGCTCGAGACTGAACACAAGAAGCTGCTCGAACGGGGTCCGGGCCGGGTTTCCCCCTTTCTCATCCCCATGATGATCCCCGACATGCCCGCCGGCAGGGTCTCCATGGAGTTCGGCCTCAAGGGTGCCAACTTTGCCGTGGTGAGTGCCTGTGCCTCTTCGGCGCACTCGATCGGCGAAGCGTACCTCCATATAAAAACCGGGATGGCCGATGTGGCGGTTACCGGCGGCACCGAGGCGCCGATCGTTCCCATTGCCTTTGCCGGATTCTGTTCCATGGGTGCGATGTCGCGGCGGAACGAAGTTCCCGAAAAGGCATGTTCGCCCTTCGATAAGAAGCGGGACGGATTCGTGATGGGTGAGGGCGCGGCGATCGTCGTGCTCGAATCGCTTGAGCATGCGCTTGCCAGGAATGCCACCATCTACGGGGAACTTCTCGGCTATGGTGCGACGGGCGATGCCTACCACCTGACCGCGCCGGACCCGGAAGGCACCGGCATGCAGAAATGCATGGAGATGGCGATGAAGATGGCCGCTCTCCAGCCGGCTCAGATCGACTATATCAATGCGCACGGCACGTCGACCGATCTCAACGACAAAATCGAGACCGCGGCCATCAAGAAGGTCCTCGGCGCATCTGCGCAGGACGTGGCAATCAGTTCGACCAAATCGATGACCGGCCATATGCTCGGGGCGGCGGGAGCGATCGAGTTCATCGCAACCCTGAAGGCACTGAATGCCGGCCTGATTCCGCCGACCATCAATTACGAAGACCCTGACCCGGACTGCGATCTCTTCTATACGCCGAATACGGCGGTTGCGCGGAAGATCCGCTACGCGCTCAGTAACTCGCTCGGCTTCGGCGGACACAATGCGTGCCTTGCTTTAGGAAGGTATGCATCTGTTTAAGCCGATAGCTCGTTTTCTCGGGTCGCTGGTAAAACCCGGTTGCCCGGAGTTGTCCGGGCAACCGCTGAAAAAAGTTCAAAAAATAATCGGCTACCGGTTCCGTTCGGCGAAACTCCTTCGGCAGGCGCTTACCCACAAGTCGTCGGTATCGCCGGAAAACGGAGACGCCCTGCTCTCCAACGAACGTCTCGAGTTCCTTGGCGATGCGGTACTCAACTGCCTGGTCACCGAGCATCTTTACCGTGTGTACCCGGACCGGCACGAGGGGCAGCTTTCCAAAATAAAGTCGCTCATCGTATCGAGAAAGATCCTCGGCGAGATCGCCCGCTCCTTCGATATCGGCCCGTATATCATATTCGGGGCATCCGAAGAGAAGACCGGCGGCAAGGAGCGGATGTCGATTCTCTCGAACACCTTCGAGGCGCTCCTCGGCGCCGTTTTCCTTGACGGAGGGTTCAAGCCGTCGGGCAGGTTCCTGAAACGGTTTCTCTTCGACCGCATCGATGAAATCGTCGATGACGAGCGTCATGTCAACTATAAGAGCCTGGTCCTGGAACTGGCGCAGCGCGACGGGTTCGGCATGCCGCGCTATATTACGGTCGGCGCCACGGGGCCCGATCATGCAAAAGAGTTCACCGTCCGCATCGAAATCGGCGGGATGGTGCTCGGTGAAGGCAGCGGATCCAATAAAAAGATCGCACAGCAGGTAGCCGCGCAGAATGCGCTCGCGCACTACGATAAGAAAACAATCATTTCCCATAGCAAAGGAGCGACGAAGGATGAACTGGTTTCTCACCGATGAACAGAAAATGATCGTCGAAACGGCCCGCGAAATTGCGATAAAGAAAATCCTGCCGGTCAGGGAAAAGTACGATCATGAAGGGATATTCCCGTGGGACGTCGTGCAGGCGCTTGCGGAAGCGGATCTGTGCGGCCTTTACATCCCGGCAGAGTTCGGCGGGTTCGGGGGCGGCGTCTTCGAACTCTGCCTTGCGGTCGAAGAACTCTCCAAGATATGCGGCGGCATCTCGCTTGCCATGGCCGCCACGGCGCTCGGGACCTTCCCGCTCCTGCTATTCGGGTCGGCAGAACAGAAGCGGAAGTATCTTCCGGGGATAGCGTCGGGAAAGATCATCGCCGCCTTCGGACTCACGGAAGCCAATGCCGGTTCGGACGCCCTGGGCATGAAAACCACGGCGGTCCGCGACGGCGATGACTGGATCCTGAACGGCACCAAGCAGTGGATCACGAACGGCGAAAATGCGCAGGTCTATTCGGTATTCGCTAAAACCAACCCGGCCAAGGGCGCGCGCGGCCTCACCGCCTTCGTCGTCGACAAGGGAACGCCGGGTTTCACCTTCGGCAAGCACGAGGACAAGATGGGGATCCGGGCGTCGAGCACCACCGAACTCGTCTTCCAGGATTGCCGGGTGCCGAACAGCGCCATCCTCGGCCGCGAAGGCATGGGCTCCATCGTGGCAATCAATACCCTGAACTATTCGAGGCCCGGCGTGGGCGCCCAGGCGCTCGGCATCGCCGCGGGAGCGCTCGAAGAGTCGGTACGCTACTCCCGGCAGCGGGTCCAGTTCGGTGAAGCGATCTCCTCGTTCCAGGCGGTTCAGCACATTCTCGCGGATATGGCGACCCAGGTCGAAGCGGCCCGCGCCCTGCTTTACGCAACGGCAAAGACCATCGACGCCGGTGAAAAACGGTTTTCCAAGGAATCGGCCATGACCAAGCTGTTCTGTTCGGACACGGCGATGAAGGTGACGGTCGATGCGGTCCAGGTCATGGGCGGCTACGGGTACATGCGCGAGTATCCGGCGGAAAAACGGATGCGCGATGCGAAGATCACCCAGATCTACGAGGGTACGAACCAGATACAGCGCAACGAGATCGCGCTCCAGCTTATCCGGGAAGCGGCTTCGGACTAGTTCGTTACGTGCAATAGATTCAGTTTCCCGCAGCGTGCTGCGGTCATCGCCTCGCCCCGGGCCTGTACGGCTTCCCCTCTCGGTCAATGCAGAGGGGAAGGGGAGGGGTGCTCCGTTTAAGCTTCTTCGGGGGAGGCCCGCGTCATCATGGCCCATATAGAGATAGCTCCATCGATTCTATCCGCGGATTTCACCTGCATCGAGCGTGAGGTGAAGAAGGCGCAGGATGCAGGTGCCGACCGTATCCATTGCGATGTCATGGATGGCCATTTTGTCCCGAACCTCACCTTCGGCCCCCTCATGATCGAGGCAGTGCGGCGCTGCGTCACCATCCCGCTCGACGTTCATCTCATGATCACCGATCCGCTGAAGTACGTGGATGATTTCTGCCGTGCAGGCGCTTCGACGCTCATCGTGCATGCCGAGGTATGCGACGTCCCGCTGGTCGCGGCGGCGATACGGAAAAACGGTGTCCGGCCCGCGGTTTCGGTGAATCCGGACAAGCCGGCCTCGCTCTTCCTCCCGCACCTCCATACCGTGGATCAGGTCCTCATCATGACCGTTTTCGCCGGCTTCGGCGGACAGAAATTCATTCCGGAGATGCTCGATAAAATCGAGACGGTACGTGCCGAAGCGGCCAGGCGGAACCTGAGCATCGATATCGAGGTCGACGGCGGCATCAACGACAAAACGGCGGAGGAGTGCGCCCGGCATGGGGCCAATGTCTTCGTTGCCGGAAGTTACGTCTTCGGGCACGGGGATTACGACGTCCGCATCCGCTTACTCCGTGAGTCGGCCGGCCGGGGTAGAGAACACCTCGGGCATGAGGTATAATTTTTACGAGGGTTTAAGGCTTGGCCGGGAATAACTTACCGCGATATTCCTTGAAGGTACGTCCTATGCATGTTGTTTCATCCCTGTGTTTCAAATACCGTTTTTTTCCCGGTCTGTCGTTCCTGGTCGTTTCCGCATTTCTCTTCTCCTGTCAAACACCGCTCGACCCGCCGGGTAACGTCGCCAATAGCCCCGGCCCCATGGAATTCGAAAGCGTGTGGCAGTACTGCAAGGCGTGGAGCATCTACCAGGATTCGAGTATCTATGCCGGGGTTATACCGGCGAACCCATTCGCGTTCAGCAATCCGGAATACATCATGGCCGCGATCAACGATACGCTCTCCGGGGCCGGGGATCCCTATGACTATACCTTCAACTTTACCGGCTATGATTATGCCGACGGCATGGATACGTTCTTTAATAGCGCCGCCGCGTCCATCTCTCCGGTTTCCGGAGTTGCCTCTGTCGGCTCTTCTCCCACCATGCCGTACGATTCGAACGTCACCCTCGATTCGATTACCGATTCTACCGGGCTTCTGACCATTTACACCTTTGAGGCGGGAACCGACGGCCAGGTGTATAACGATTTTCAATACTGTCTTCCCGGGCTTCAGGGGTTTAAAAATATTATCGTGGATTTACGGCCGAACGGCGGCGGGTATATTGACGAGGCGGTGAATATCATCCAATCGATGGTGCCCCTTGGAACGCATTTCATTCAGCTGCGGGAGCGTGGATTCAGCGCTGCTTCGAAAAGCTATGCAACCTTCGACTGGCATGACTCGGTTACCGTGCGGACTCCCCTGTTGTCCGGCAAACACTATGCGGTGATCATCGATGATTCCACCGCCAGCGCGGCCGAGCTTACCACGGCGGCGCTCTACGAAGGGCAGAAGAAGGAGTGGCAATCGACGGGGGACAGCGCCTGGATTCTCGGCAGCCGCAGCTTCGGCAAGGGGATCGGGCAGGTGGTGATCGAACGGCGGCGCAGCTGCTACGAATCGTTTACCGGGATCGATACCCTTTACAATAACAATTACGATACGATGGAAACGGTTCCTTTTACCGCCAATTATTTCCTCGATTTGAAGATCACCTGCATGCAGATAAAAGGGGTGTCGCCGCGCATTGGCCTTTACCACCGGGTCGGCATTGCCACGGACATCGTCCCCGCATCGGTTAAGCAGCAGGTGGACGCGCTCCCGTTCGACGTCGCCGACACCGGTTTCTGGCGACCCATATTTTATGGGTTGAAACTTATGGAACCGGGGGTGAACATGAGTGCGGTGATAAGCGATTCGGGGGTTCCGGCGAAGAGAGTCGCCTCCACGCTTCCGGGACGGTTCCCCAAAAAAAGGCGGGGAGTGGGGCAGGTCGTCGAGAGAGTCATCCAGACAAGCACACTCCTGCCGCTTAAATAAGTCGGCCCGGAAATCCTATTTATCGGCATTCTTCCGACTTCCCGAAATATCCCTCCTTTACCCCTTCGGCCACCATCTCCTTAACTAGCTCCCAAAGTACGGGCACCCCATCCGCGATATGCGCATTTTTTTCGAGCACCGTCGCGGCATCGACCTTGTGCCGTTTCCATGTTTTGCCCTTTGTCTTGTAGTTGTGGAGTACCGGCTGGAACCGGTCGAGTGCCGCGGCAAACCGGGCCTCCGGGGATTTCCGCTCCTCGAACTCCTCCCAGAGCCGTCTGAACTCACGGGCCTGGTCGCGCGGCAGCAGCCCGAAAATCCGTCGCGCGGCGCCGCGCTCCAGCGTCTTGAGTTCGGCACGTTTTTTTTCGTCGTACAGGAAGGCGTCCCCGCTGTCGATCTCAACGAGGTCGTGGATGAGCACCATCCTGACGACTTTGAACAGGTCGAGGTCTTTTCCCTTAGACAAATCCGAAAAGACGAGCGCCATGAGCGAGAGGTGCCAGGCGTGTTCGGCGTCGTTCTCACGCCTCGATCCGTCCATGAGCAGCGTGTGCCGCAGGATGGATTTGAGCTTGTCGATTTCGACGATGAACGACAATTGACGGTTGAATCGGGAGGATGTTTTCATAGGTGTTAAGTTACTCCTCGGGTGGGGGAACCACCTTGCGGAGGTTCCCCCCGGTCGGAGTCGCGCAAAGCCACGTCTCCGACGCACCCTATCCAGCGGAAGTGGTCGGCGATGCTTGCCTTCGGCAAGCGCTCTCCCACTCCAGCAGCGCTCACCTAATGTAGAAAAAATACGGAAAAAGATCGCATGACAAGGCCTTTTCCATCATAAAATATGAGTACCCTGACCTGACGCCATGTTTTGTTTATTTTCGCAGAGGTCGCGGGGGTCCCCGCCAACGGGTGCCGGTTATGAAGCACTCCCACCTCGCGCGGGTGACCCGGCTCGGCCATCCAAAAAAAGAATTTGACTTTTTTGAAAAACTATCTGGGTAATAACTTTGATTGTTCCCTCATCCTTCATCCTTTCTTTCAAAACGTCTGCCCCAGGCTGAAATACGGCGATCCCCATCGCGGAGGAACCGCCCCTCCTCCGTTTGAAGGGGGATTCCGCAGGTAACCCCAGTCGAACTCGACCTGGCCGACCGGGGTCTTGGCATAGATGCCGGGGCCGACGGTCCACTTGAGATCGTTGATGCTGGGATGGTGGGCGACGGGGTCGCTCCACGCGTAGCCGCCGTCGACAAACCCGAGGAGGCCGACCCACTTGTAAATAATATGCTGTGCCTGGATGAGGTTGATGACCAGCGCCATCCTTCCCCCGCCGGGGCTCAGGGCGTTCTGATCGTAACCGCGTACCGGCCGCATACCTTCGATGCCGAGGTTGTAGATGATCTGCACCGGAACGCTGTCGCCGGGCCGGTTGTAGCCTTGCGCATACCCCAGTTCAATCGCCGAAGAGAAACTGAACCCGTGCAGGGGAGCCACATAGCCCCGGGCATCGATGAGAGCCCGATAGTATTGGTTCGTACCCCTGCCGCCCAGACCCGCGAGTTCAGGCGATATCTGAAGATAGGCGCCCGAGGTGGTATCGGTAAGCAATTTCCGGGTATCGTAATAAATATCCATGCCGATACTCTGGGTATTTGCAAGCGACGTTGTCCCGGTCGTGTCCTGGATCAGCCGGAGGTATTCCGTCCGTTCGATCTTCAGCCACACCTGGTAGCTTAAAAACCAATTGGTTTCCTTCGCTACGGTAAACTGGATGCCGTCGAAGCCGCCGAGGAAGGTAATTTCGTTGAACTGGGCATAGGCGGTAACCAGGGCGTTGACCGGCAGGGTAAAGATCCAGGGGTAGGAGTAGGTCAGGTCTCCCCGTTGCTCATATTGATTGTAAGAACCATCGAGAGCGACCGAATGCCCCAGTCCGAAAAGATTTGCATACCTTGTATCGAAGGATCCCCGGAGCCCATCATAGGTGCCGTAGCCGGCCGAGGCATCGATGGTAAGAAATTTGGCCTCCTCAAGGGTCGCGGTCACCGGCTCGGTTACCGTGTCCCGCCGCCTTTCGGTGACAAGCACGCTCTCGGGCGGCACCTTGATCTGCGCGTAATTGAAGAGCCCGGTCGCATACAGTTTCTGTGTCGAGGCATCGATCCGCTTTGTCGTCAGCGTATCTCCCCGCTTGAATTTTATTTCGCGGGCCACGACAACCGGGCGCACCTTTTTAAGCCCCGCGGTCTGGAATGGCCCCGCAAATACCAGCGGCCCCTGATCGATGGTGAAGATCACCGATGCGCGGTGGGCGAGGGTATCGACGACGGCACTGTCCGCGACGTGACCGTATAAATGCCCCCTGTAAGCCAGATCGGTGGTGATTTTCCGGGCGTCCTGGTCGATCTCGCTCGTGCTGAAGGGTGCATTCGGCTTTGTCTGGAGTTGTCGAAGCTCTTCGGCCGGCCGGAGCACCGAAGTACCTCCGATGGCGACCGCACTGACCAGCGTCTGGGGTCCCTCGGTAATCGAGATGAAAAGGGAAACGCGGTGTCGCGCGGTATCCTGAACGATTGAATCTATGCCGGTCATCGCATCGAGATACCCTTTCTGACCATAGGCGGCGGTTATCTCTGCGGTGTCGGATTCAAGTTTGACATGGGAATAAACCGACTTTTTCCAGAAATGAGATGGTTTGGTCTCCATGAAACCGAGGAGCTGCCTTGCGGTAAAAACGGTATTTCCCGAGAAGCGTATGGTATGTACGGTCCACTCGTCGGCAGATAATGAGCCTGCCGCCGCAATGCAGAGAACCAGGGCGGTTCGAAGCACTGCGCGGCAGGTTTTGCCGAAAGGGCGGTATCGTCCGCTCATTTCCCGTTTCATCCTTGATCCAGTTCCTTACCGTGAAAGGCGGAAGTGAAGATCGATGCCGCTGTTCATGTAATACCCTGAGCCGATAATATAGACATTGGGCAGAAGCCGGTACGATGCCGAGACATTGGGTTTGCCCAGATTCTGCACAACGGCCTGATAGGTGACCGATAGCCGCGGCGAGATCCGCTTGATTGCCGTAACGGTCGTTCCTTCGGTGCCTGAATTTACATTGAGACTTTCGATGTTCAGCAGCTGTTGCAGCGGCCGCGTTCCAAATCCGGCGAGCTGCTGGGCAAGGAGCCCCTCCACGGCCGATGCAAGGCCGGAGGAAAGAACGCCCTGCGTGGTACCAAAAGTAATGAGACTTACAATGGCTTCCGGCTGGAGCGCCGGGTTGGACGAGAGAACAACGGTAGGTTTGCGGAGACTATCGGTGATCGTCAGGGTCACGACATACTCCGTTCCGGTTCCCGGAGTGGCGGAAGCGGCGGCGCCCGATGCGGTGGTTACCGTAGCCGCGGTAATCGTATCATTCGCCGTCAGGTTGATTCCCGGGTTCATATCATCGGGATTGGTGAAGCGGAAGGTCCCCTGCTGGACGGTAAATTTTTTGTCGAGGTAATACAGGTATCCCTCGCTGACCGAGATGGTCCCGACAATTCCGGGACGCTCGGCGTTCCCCAGGACCGTTACCGTTCCGTCCAGTGTCAGGCTGCCCAAATTACTTTCAATTGTCATGTTTTTATCGAGGTCCACGACCACGCGCAGCGCGGCACGGCTGAGCAGCGTCTTTTTTGAAGACCTTTTTTTAGGTTTTGCGGCCGGCGCCTTCTGGAACATGGCGGTCGGCGAAAGGAAGAGCTGGTAGCGTGAATCGCCGAGGGTAACCGTGCCGCCGAGTACCAGCCCATTCGCCGAATCGGCCATTTTCAGCGATGCGGTACGGATGATTGCATTGAGGTCGGCCATCTGCAGCGGGCAATCGGTTGCCGAGAGCGTGAACCGCGCATGTCCCTTGTCGGTCGGCTCGAAGTATCCGGCGCCGGAGAAGTGCCCCGATGAGCCGACGCGCCCGTTGATCGATTCGACAACAACGGAGTCGTTCCGAAGGGAGACGGCGGCATCGATGGGACCTACCGCCTGTCCGTACTCTTTCAGGGTGAAGCCCGCGCCTTTGACCGAGAGTCGGCCCAGGAGGTGCGGCCGGTTGTCATGCATGGTCAGGGTCGCATCGCCGTCGAGGGTTCCCCCGGAAATATCGGCATCCGGGATCAGGGGGGAGAGCACGGCAAGGGGGATCGCCGTCGCGGCGCACCGGAATTCTGCCGATGATTTTTCAAATATATACCTCTCCGGGTCCCAGGGAACGGACCCGGAGAGCGCGATGTTCCCCCGTGAGATCCCCGACGCTGCGGTGTCGAGGTACAGCATCTCGCCGTTGCCGTGACCGTGGAGAAATGGCTTCTCAAAGTGAATCGTTTTCCAGGTAAGGGAGTCGCCCGTCGCCGACAGCGTAAATGACGGGTGGGATGCGCTGCCGCCGATTCCCGCCTCTACCGACAGGCCGCCGAGGTGGATCGACCTCGCCGAATCGATCGCCTCCTCGACCCTTCCGGCAAAATCCCCCCGCATGTTCCAGGATCCCTGCTCCCTGGTAATTGCGGCATGCATCGAAACGTTTCCGTGAATTTTGACCTCCGGCATAAATTGGGCCGCGAGTTCGCCGAGCGGGAATTCGGTTCCGTCAAGGGCAACGCGGGCACCGTCCCGGATCAGATGGTCGGCGGTCCAGGGCGCGGTAAGCGCAAGCGGCGCGGAGAGGGTAACGAGCAGCGATTCGGGCCGGCCGAACGGGTAGGCGCTGATCGTTGCATTCAGCTCGGCGTTCCGGAGCATCGCCTCCGCGTGGTAACGGATTTTGCCGGCGGCATGACCGAGCGTCTGGTCGAAATCGATTCGCGCGCGGGCCAGGGGGTCGCTGCGGAGCCCGTGAACTTCCGCCTGCAGGGAAAACTCTCCACGCAGGGGAACCTTCGTGGTTACCCAGGGAGCAAGAAGGCCCGGATCGAGGCGGGAAACCGTTACCGACGCGTCGGTTGAGTCACCCTTCGAAACCGCGGAAAAATCGCCCGAAGCGCTTCGGTACCCATGCCGCTCGGCACTGATCGATACGTTTGCAAAACTCCGTTTTCCCCTGAAAGACGCGAGGCCGGAACTTTTGATCCAGGCGGTGTTTTTCCCCAGTCGCAGATCGTGCCAGCGCAGCGTATCGTTGCGATAGGTAATCGAAGTGTTCAGTGTAGCGGCGGAAAAACTGCCCGAATGAGGCTCCGTTATACCGATCTCGGCGGAAATATTCGGATTGGCAATGGGGCCGAAGGCCTCGGCGGCAATATGGTAATGTCCTCCCGCATTTTTTACGTTGAAAAGGGAAAGGATTGCAGCTGCATTGCCGTTGCCGAGCAGGGATCCGCGGTTGATGTACAAGTGTTTGTTTTTGTAAAAGGCATCGGCTTCCAGTCGGTCGATCGATGCGCCGCGCCACTCCAGTGCATGGGCATTGAGGTTGAATCTGACGAACGGCTGCGCAATCGTTCCGCCTGCATCCCCGGTAACTGAGAGGGAACCGCTGAGCGGGGAGGCAAGGAACGTTTGCGATATCGACCCGGGATTATCCATGGTAAGGGCAAAGGTGCCGGCGAGCGCATCGTTTCGATTCCCGATTGCACCCTGTGCATGGAATCGATTTCCCGAATCCGCCGTTATATCCACCTTCCATTGCCGGTTTTCCAGGTTCGCCGTGCACTCGATATGCGGTGCGAGGCCCTGGCCGGGGGAATTTCTCAATGATAGCGTGAGGGCGGCGTTCTCAGGCAGATCGGCCGGACTCCCGCCGCCGGCTTTGGCCTCGAAATGGGCTGCGCCCCTGATGAGGGCGTGCTTGAGGCCGAAACGGTTTGCAATATCGGAAAGACGGGGTGCATCGCCGGTAACGGCGACATTCCAGGTGCCGATGCGCGGTTTGGCAAAAAGGGCGGGGATCCCCGCGTCGGCCCTTATGGCGGCATGGCCGATAGTCGAAGCGAGGTCGAGCGCGGCCTTCGCGGTGCCGTCCGGGAAATACTTTGCCGATACCACTGCCGTTTCCACCGGGATGCTGTCGAACATCACTTTGCCGGCGATTATCTGCAGATCGATCTGCGGCGATGAAAGCAGCCCGAAAAGCGATGCGGTCGCATGTACCTCGCCCCGTGGTTGCAGGCCCTTGATCTTCCGTGCACAGAGAAGCGGGGAGAGAAACGTGTTGACATCCACATGGGTGTTCCAGGGCTGTACCTTTGAAAACGGGATGGCTCCCTGACAGTTCACCGTCGAGGAGTCGCCCTTTATGAGCCCCTTCAGCACCACGAGCCTCTTCGGGGAAAAATCGGCTTTTATATCCACGCTCTTGACCCGACCGCCATACCAGGGCGTTATCGCCTCCCCGGTATCCGCGGTCAGCGTTCCGTAAAAGGAATCGAGGCGCTTGAATACCAGCCGGCTCTTTATGCCGGAGAGGGCGTAATATTGTTGGGTCACCGAGTCGTCATACCGTGCCGTAAGTCCGTTCACCACTACCGTACCGAGTGTGACCTTCCAGAGCGGGACCTTCGGCGGGTGTTTGGGTATGAACGGAAAATGCAGCCCACCCCGTTTTGTTCTGATGCCCGTGACGGTTGCCCCCCGGATCGTCACCCGCAGCAGCTCCAGGCGTTTTTTCAGGAGCGGAAGGAGGGCAAAACGCAGACTGATCGACCGAATCGTCATCGAATCGCCGAACTCGCGGTCAATGATCCGTACATCCCGCAGGTCCAGTCGCTTAATCCAGTTCAGTTGTATGTTGCCGATGGTGACCTGGTTGCCGAGTCTGGTCGAGAGCGTGCCTTCAAGCGCCGCCTTGATGTTCCGTTGCACCGGCGGGGTCACGACCACTGCACTTAAAAGCAGTGTCAGCGCGCTAAGGTCCAGGAAAAGGAAGATGAGAGATCGTACCGCAATCCGTAGTACGCGATTCATAGCCGGGAGCCGGAGGTAATCCCCTGTCGGATGAGTTGATCTTGTCTCTATAATTTACAATTATCGTCCTTGGGACGGGACGACCGCTCGTCATTTGCCGATGGCCCTGTTAATGCATCCCTGCCGGAACAATGGCGCTTTCGCATGCCGGCAAGCGATGAACCCCAACCGCCCCGGGAACATAACCAAAGCCGGTCACCTCAAGTATTTTCACTATCCATGCCTCTGCCCGGATCAGCATCAGACCCTTTTGTCCCGGATCGATTTTTAAAGGCAATACTCATGCCCGGTACCTATAAATATAAGGGTTGGCGATGAAGCTTTCGGTTGCCTGCACCTTTGAGGAGAATCTTGTAGCGCGTCTGGCCGCCATCCCCGGGGTGTACGAGGTCTATGGAAAACTTCGCAGCGACTGCATCGGCGGCGGACGGTCGAGTTACACGCTGCGGGGCGTCTCCCATCGGCGTCTTGAGGCCACGGTACGGGAAGCTCATGGGAGCGGTATCGGCTTCAATTATCTGCTGAATGCGGCGACGCTTGGCGGGCTTGAACAGACGAAGCGAGGGCAGCGGAAAATCAGGGCCCTTCTCGACTATCTCGACACGATCGGCGTGGACTCGGTTACCATCGCCGCTCCCTGGCTCCTCAAGCTGGTCAAATCCCGCTACCCGCGCTTCAAGGTGCGGGCGGGAGCCTTCGCGGTCATCGATTCTCCGCTCAAAGCTCGTGCCTGGGAGGACCTTGGAGCCGATACCCTCTGCATCAGCGCCCTTGCCTGCAACCGCGACTTCGGGAAACTTGGATCGATCCGCGCGGCGGTTTCCTGCGATCTCCAGCTCATCGCAAATGCCAATTGTCTCCTCGCCTGTCCCTTCGAGCTGACGCACATGAATCTGCTTTCGCAGAGTTCGCGCGCAGGTGACCGGCTCGGTGGGTTCTGTCTCGACTACTGTATCCTGCACTGTTCACGGAAGCGCTTTCTCGATCCGGCCGCCCTGCTGCGTGCGGTCTGGATCCGTCCCGAAGACCTCCATTTCTACGAGGAGATCGGCTATACCAATTTCAAGATCGTGGAGCGGAGCTGCCCCGGCGACCTTCTGGTAAAACGCACGACTGCCTACAGCCGCCGCCGGTTCGACGGCAACCTGCTTGAACTCGTCGGCCAGGTCGCGCATATCAAAAAAGAGCAGCATGCCCCGCTTTTCGTCCGCCTGCGTCTCATGGCGACGCTCCTCAGGCCCCGATTCATCCGGGTCGGCCCGCTCCTGAAACTCAAGCGCTATGCGGACATGATCATCCTGCACGAATTCGGGAGAGGCACGGCTCCGTTATACCTTGACAACAGGTCGCTCGACGGTTTCCTTGAGGAGGCGCGGGAGGCCGGGTGCGATACGGGGCACTGTGTTTCATGCCCGACCTGCGCCGCCTGGGCTGAAAAGACCGTAGAGATCGATGCCGATTACCGGCGGAAGGTCCTGGAACTTGGCGATGAGCTCGATGGGGGGATGGTCACCGGGAAACACTGGTTCGGGTGATGCGGGGAGCATGGTGGCGCCTCCTATCCGCATCGCTCCATGACGATGCATGCATTGTGTCCGCCGAATCCGAATGACTGCGTAACGGCGCGGCGGATGGCGTGGGGCTTCACCTCGCGAACGAAGTTGAGGTCGCGCAGCGGATCGGTGAGATTGTGCGAGGGATGGGTGGTCTGATGCATGATGCTGAGTGCCGTGACCGCGGCTTCGATGGCGCCCGATGCCCCGATCGTATGGCCGATAAGCGATTTTGTGGAATTAACAAGTGGAGAACTGCCGAAAATCCGTTCGATGACGGCCGATTCGATATCGTCGTTCTGAACGGTTCCGGTACCATGGGCATTGATATAATCGATCGCGCCGGGCTCGATCCCCGCGTCGGAAAAAGCGGTGCGGAGCATCCGCTCCGCCCCGCGTCCGTTCGGTTCCATGGCCATGCTTGAGAAAGCGTCGAACGAGGCGGCGCAGGTCGTGATTTCGGCATAAGGATTCGCCCCGCGTCGAAGCGCCGCTTCCTTCTCTTCGAGAACGAGCATGGCGCTACCCCCCTCGGCAAAGAGGAATCCCGACCGTCCGGCATCGAAGGGCCGGTTGGCGAGGGCCGGATCATTATAGTCCCTTGCAAGCGTCCCGGTTGCGTCGAAGGCCCGGAAACAGCCGCCGAAGTCGTCGCCCAGGTACTCCGCGCCACCCGCGATCACGGTATCGCACTCGCCGGCGGCAACGGCGCGATACCCGAGCCCGATCGCGTTGGTGCCGGCAGCGCAGGCGGTGGTGCAGCAAAGGTTCTGCCCTGAAAGGCCATATTTAATCCCGATGGCCGAGGAACAGGAGTTCGGCATGGACATGGCGATGGTCATGGGATTGAACCGCAAGGGGAGCTGCAGGCTCCAGTGCGCCGCATCCAATGCAACGTCAACATCGAGGGCCGTCGCCACCTCCTGAATGCCGGTGCGCAACGCATTGAGCTTTTTTGCGGATTTAGTACCGCAATGAAACGCCTGCGCCGTCATAAGGCTTGCTACACCGCCGATACCGGTGCCGCTGAAGACGCCGGTCCGCCCCGGATCGATTCCGGTTACGCGAAAGGAATTTTTCTTTTCATCATGAAGTTCAAAGCCGAACCCCGCGTCTTCCATTGCCTCCCGGGCCGCGGCGAGTGCAAGCAGGGCGACTCGATCGAGTTGCATCTGTTCGAAGCGGCTTATGGCAAAGGCGGAAAAATCGATTTTCGGAAGCGGCGCCCAGACGGTTGATGCGGGTGCATAATAGGATAACCACGAATCAGGAACGGGCGCGCCGGCCGAGACTCCCGCCATTGCGGCATTCCAGAACTCCCTGGCACCGATCCCGATCGGCGACATGATGCCGATGCCGGTAACGACGACGCTGCGGCGCCCCTTCATGCGGCGGAGGCTTGCACGGTTTTGATCAGGGCGATGACGTCCTTGACACTGACAAGCGCGCTCGCCTCTTGGTCGGAGATCGGCCGCTTGAACTCCTGCTCCAGCGCCATGAGCAGGACAATGGTATCCAGGGAATCGGCGCCAAGATCCTCCTTGAATCGGCTCTCCCTCGTGACCCGGTCCCGCGTCACCTTGAGCGCCTCGATGCACACGCCCGTAATTCGGTCCAGTATTTGCTCATCCGTTATCGTCATATGAACTCCCCTAAGTCGTGATAGTATGTTTATGGAGTGCCGCTTTAAAAATATGCCCTCTCAGGAGACCAGAAGAAAGGTATTTCACGCAGCATCAAATTAGCAAATCCTATACCCTATGACGACACAAAAATCGATCATCAAAGCCATCGGCGTATCGACGCCCCGATTTACCCTTTCGCAGGAGGAGTGCGACACTCTGATGGCGGAGTATTTCAAGGAGGAGCTCTCGGCACGAAGCCGGGAGGTGCTTCACCAGGTGCTCCAACATAAGAGCGTTCGCAGCCGACATATGGCGGTAAGCAATTTTGACGAACTGCTCGCCGTGAAAAATGAGGACCCGGACCGCCGTGTCGCGCGTTTTACCGAGTGGGCAATCCGCCTCTCCGCCGAGGCCCTGGAACGGGCGCTTGCAAAGGCCGGCAGGAAGGTCGACAGCGTTACCGCCCTCATCGTTAATACCTGTACCGGCTATATCTGCCCCGGCATAGCCACCTATCTCATCGAGAAAATGGGTATGCACCGGACCATTCCGGTTTATGACCTCGTCGGTTCTGGATGCGGCGGCGCAATTCCGAACATCCAGCTTGCCGACCGGATCGTGCGGAGCGATCCGGCGGCTATCGTTGCCTGCGTCTCGGTGGAGATCTCAACCGCGACTTTCGAGATGGATAACGACATCGGCCTCCTGGTTTCGAACGCGATATTCGGTGACGGCGCCGCCGCCGCACTCATCGGTTCCGGCGAAAACGGGCTGTCGCTCGAAGCGACTGCATCGAGCTTTCACCCCGAATCGCGCGAATCGGTGCGGTTCGTCCACCGGCGGGGACGACTTTGCAACCAGCTCGATGCCCAGCTCCCGAAGGTTATTCGCGGAACCGTGCCCCCCTTTATCCGAAGCCTCCTTTCGCAGAAGGGCCTCACGCCGGAGCAGGTGCGTCATTGGGCGCTTCATCCCGGTGGAGACCGGATCATCGGCGCAATCCAGGAAGAACTGCATTTGACCGAGGAAGACCTGGTGCACACCCGGGATATCCTTGCTCGCTATGGCAACATGTCGTCCCCCACGGTTCTCTTTGTCCTCGAATCGCTTATGAATCGGGGGCTGGAAAAGGATGCCTGGTGCATGATGGTGGCCTATGGGGCGGGGATGTCGATCCATGGGTATTTGCTGAGAAATTCGTGAGAGCAACGAGCGCCGCAGAAAATACAGTAAGCAAATAGCTCCCGATGCGGGGGGGGCCATTTCTCCGGCCGGGGCCGTAAGGCCGCACCTGAAAGCCCTCCGGCCAGCCAACGGCATGAGGAGTTCCGCTTAAGGAATCATCGCCGCAGCCATGGCGTCCGCAACGAGGATTCCACGCCCGGTCGGCCGCAGGAAACGACCCTCATGGGTGAGGAGTCCGTGATCGAGGAATTCAGCTATTTTCTTTTGATCGGCAAAATTTGCGAACGAAATGCCGCATTTTTCTCCGAATACCACCATGTCGATTCCCTTCACCCTGCGCAGTCCGAGCAGCACCATTTCCATGGCGAGCATTTTCGCATCGATCTTTTCGACAAACGCCCGCGGCAGCAGACCGCCGTTCACCATGGAGAGGTAACGGGCGAAATCGGCCACATTTGCGGATCGCTCCCCGGCAAGCTGCGAGTGCGCGGCGCATCCGAGACCAAGATAGGGCCGATGATCCCAGTATGCCTCGTTGTGCCGACAACGGTGATCCTTTTTTGCGAAGTTCGATACCTCGTACTGCTCAAAACCATTTTCCCGGACAAGGCGCCACAACCCTTCGGTCATGTGCGACAGGTCTTCTTCGGCCGGGAGCGGCAGGAACCGCCGATGCCGGCCGAAGGGGGTGGCGTCGGCGATGGTCAGCTCATAGGCCGACAGGTGATTTATGCGGGGAAATCGGGCGATTTCTTCGATCGTTTCGCACAGTCCTTCGAATGATTGTCCGGGGAGGCCGAACATGAGATCGACGCCGACCGAGCGGTATGGTGCGAGCGTTGCATCGGTGAAGAGGCGGCGGCATCGTTCCGCCGAGTGAACCCGGCCGAGCAGGCGAAGTTCGCGGTCGTTAAGCGATTGGAAACCGAAGGTGAGGCGCGTTACTCCGCCTTCCCGCATTGCGGCCGAATTTTCGGCGGTAAATGACTCGGGATTGCATTCGACTGACCACTCATAGCCTGATCCTAGGGGAAAGGCGTCACGGATGATCCGGCAGAGCGCAGATAGTTCGCCGGCCGGAAGAACGGAGGGGGTGCCGCCGCCGAAAAAAACGGTTTGGAGCTCGGCGCGCTCGTCGATGAGGCCGCTCTTTCGGCAGAGCTCGATCTCTTTTTGCAGCGCGGCTAGGTACAGGACGGCGGCGCGCTCGTTGTAGGGGATCGAATAAAAGTCGCAGTAGCGGCACTTTGAGGTGCAGAAGGGTATATGGAGGTAGAGGCTCAAGGGACTCGTCCCCCGTTCCCCGTCCTCCACGATACCTCGCTCCCCGACCGTTTGCCCTCCCTAGTGGGTGGAAAGGCTGGGAGCGGAGGGTTCCAGCGGCTCGCAGTTCTTGATGAGGGTGAAGGCAATCACATATGGTTTGCCCTCCGCGGTCAGGACCGTCAACGACTCATTGTCCTTTGAAAGTACCCTGCCTTCGAGACTAATTCCCGTCGTCAGGGAGATCCGGTAGGTTCCTCCCGGAGAGATCCGGGCGGGGAAGTCCGGTGCGGCCTGCACGGCGACTCCTTCGGACGTTATGCCGGTCCTGCCGGCAGGGGCGGATTGCGGGGCGACGCCGATGCTCAGTTGTCTCCATGCACTCTGATCGTGGCCGAGTGCTTGACCGGTCAGACGGGAGAGGGCGCCTTCGCCGATATACACCGAAAAGAATATTTTCAGGCTGAAGATCGCCTGGATGACCTGTCCCGACGCATCGAGCCGCTTTGAAATGAACTCAACGTCATGCGATTCTTCGATGAAGTTTTCATATTGCGACATACTGTTATAATCGAGAATCGGCGGAGAGACCATGAACTGATTCTTTGCATTGGTCACATAGGTGCCGATGCAGTCGTCAAAATTACCCTCTCCGGCTCCGAATGTCGCCTCCCGGATCTGCACCAGATGTACCATTTTGGGAAAGAGGGTCACAATAGCCGGGATCACCTCCTGTACCTCGGCCGAGGGCAGGTGGGAGACGCGGGTTATGGCGGAAAAGCACCGGATCGCAGCATCCCGATCGGTTGAGGCGGCGCCTGCCGGAACGGGGCTTCGCGAGACAAAATAGGAGTATGCCTCCGGGGTGTAATAGGTAGCGGGACCGGCCGTGATGTCACGAATATACTGTGCGATCTGAACCGAATCGGCCGCATCGATGGACACGGCGAATACCGCCGCTCCCCCTGCGGCGACCATCATCGCCTTTCCCAATGTCGTCATTCGAAACAGCATGCAATTCCCCCTCTCTTAAAGCCGAATGCCGGTCAGCCACATAAAAAATAAAATAAGCGTTCCCTTACCGCACATCGGGCGCTCCTCCCCCCCTGCGGCGGGTCGAACGTCTTGGCTATCGGCTATTCAGACTACGGTCGGCGATGCCGGGGATTGTCCTCAACGCATTTTCAAAAAAATGCTCAGGAGAAAGACGCCGTAGAGTCCGCCGCCGGCAAGCAGGACGCCGGGATGGAGATTCCGCTTTATTCTTACCCAGAGCAGGAGGAAAAGTGTCATCGATAGAGCGCAGAGGGCGGAAATCATGATGAGCCCCCGGAGGTCCCATTCGGTGAAGAGCATTCCGAACGTCACCGGGAAACAGCTCTGAAATACCATTGCTCCCGTGATGTTGCCGAGCGCAAGGGTATCCTTTCCCTTCCCGATCCAGATAATCGAATTCATCTTTTCCGGCAGTTCCGTTGCAATGGGGGTAATGATGAGGGAGAGAAGGAGCGGGGAGGCACCCAGCGTCCGGGAGAGAAGGTCCACATTTACTATAAAAAAATGCGCCCCGGCTATGATGAGGACGAGGCTTGCCGCAACCTGAAGGGTGATGGAAAATACCGAGGTCGGCACCCTGAGGAAACGGGTCAGGTAGAGATCTTCGACCCGTTCTATTTCGGCGCCATCGCCGTGAATGGTCATTTTAAGGTAGATGGCGTATGAGGCGGCAAGGCAGATCGCCACGATCCACCGCAGAAGATGGATCTCCCGGTAAAGGGTGGCGCTGACGGCAATGCCGTAATAAATGAAAAAAAAGGTCAGGTCCCGTAAAAGGATTGTCCGGTCGATATGCATGGCGAGCGATCGGCGGTTGAAAAATTTATTGACGATAACCGCTGCACCGGTAACGAAAAAGCCGAGCGTTGCAAGCATGAAGGGGGCTCCGGCGATGGCCCCGATGCCGATGGCATGGGCGCGGCCGCTTTTTGCAAACAAAATCGCAAGAATCGGAATGATGGTTTCGGGAAGGGCGGTCCCTATTGCGGCAAAAATGCTGCCGATAATTCCCTGGTGCAGATTGAAGGCCTTTCCGAACAGTTCAATTGCATTGACAAAAACGGCACAGCTTATCAGAATAATCCCCAGGCTCAGGAGAAGCAGGGTGCTATCGGCAATCATGGTGAATGGAGGGGTTCCCTTTGTGCAAGAAGTGACGAGATGCGGGCAGGGAGTCACCCCTGTCGAACCGCATGAGGGCGGGCTTAAAAAATATAATTGATGATCAGACAAGCCTGTCCGGGAAGGGCGAGTCGACCCATAAAAAGACCGCGTGAGAGACGCTTCCCGGCGCCTCTCACGCGGTCTAACCGCACCCCCTCTGCACTCAGGCGGCCTTTTTATAACTCGTCTTGAGCGCCTCTTCAATGAACTTGTCGTAGCGGGTCGGCGCATTCGGCTTGGTGGGATCCAGCATGGTCGTGGTTATCATTCCTTTGCTGACTCCATGGGCAAGCTCGACAAAGGACTCCGCTATATTCCGCGATAATCCCATTGTCATCATCCCATCGATCGCCTCCCTGTCCGAAGCCCGTATATAGGCGACATTCGGAATATCGAGCTTCTTGCCGATAAGTCGGCTGACCTCCCGAAGCGTTATCCGGTGGCCGAAAAGCTCTTCTATCGTATGCCCCTTGAAATTGCGCTTCAGAAGAAGCTCCCCCGCCTTCTGACCGATATCCCGTGCGGCTACCATGAGAAACGGCGCATCGGGGTCGCCCGGGTCGGTGTACACATGGCGATTTTTTACCTGTTCGAGATTCATCAGGGTATTTTCGAAAAAGTATCCCGGACGAAGGAATACAATATCCACGTCTTTTAAGGTGCCGAGCGCTTTTTCGACATCATGCAGCCCGGTTACCGGACCCGTGCCGGAATCATGCTCCGCTCCCAGACTCGACAGGAATACCATCTTCCGAAGCCCGGATCGTTTGACGGCATCGACGATCACCGCACCCATTTTGTTGTAGTGCGCCCGGACGTCATCGGTATCCAGTTTCGGAGGAATAATGACGTACGCCGCGTCGGCTCCGGTGAATGCCCGCGTGAGAAACTGCACGTCTCCCTGGTCACCCACCATAACTTCCGCTCCTCGTTCGGTTAAATGCTGCAGGTGTTCGGCCGATCGGCCGATGACCCGGATTTTTTCTCCCTTTTTGAGCAGAACTTCCGCCGTTCTGCCTCCCGTTTTTCCACTTGCTCCCGTAATGACTATCATAACTTGCTCCCTTCAATGAAGGAATGCATCATTAATTCCATCGAATTCCACGATGAACATTCCCTTCGTTAACTTCGCGAACAACTGTTTTGAGGGGGACGGACCCCGGTAGGCAACTCGCCCCTGCCCCCTTATTATATCCATATATATAGCAATAATTGTTCCTCCACCGCCTCCAGGATCCCGGGCAAAGTGCAGGCAGGGCTGCCCGGCAGAAACCCCTTGTTGGCATGCATTTTGCAAAGTAAGCATGCCAGTCTCACCTTTTTCCGCAAGGAGGGCCTATGGCCGCAATAAAAGCCGAATTGGTTTCGATGATGAACAAAGCTCTGGAATTGGAGCACGCCGCCCGGATTCAATATCTGACCCACGCAGAGCTGATTACCGGGCCGAATGCGGAGCCGATTATCGCCCGCCTCAAGGAAATTGCCGGCGATGAGGAGAAGCATGAACAGAAGTTTCGAACCATGATCGCCGATTATCTGGATGGGGAGCCGACAATGGCGATCGGCAAAACCTCCGGTGCGCAGGGCGTGCCGCAGATACTTGCAATCAACCTGAAGAACGAGAAGGACGCGCAGGATTTTTATAAGCAGATTTACAAATTGGCCGTCGACAACAAAAAGGATCTGCAATACGAGTTCGAGTCGATCGAGCACGAGCTTCGTCACGTGATCCTGGACGAGCAGGAACATATCGTGGAATTAACGAGAATAATGGAATAGCCCCTTACCTCTGAAGCTCCCTGCACCTTGCTGCGGGGAGCTTCAAGGTGAGAATTATAGTTTTCAAATTTGCAATAATAGTTCCCTTGCGCGGCGCAGTGGCGGCAGCAGTCCGATAAAAACTTAAAATGGCAAGCCGACCATAACTCCCGGCATGATATCGGCGGCATTTTTCAGGCACTCCCGCCTGTCTGCGGATTCGACCGGGACGGTCCGATTTCGGGAAAGAACCGATAGTGTGCAGGAACATCATGCCTCCTTCCGGCCTCGAAAAAATTTCCGACTACCTCTGGGAGCTGCCGATGAGCTTTAAGCCGGGCATGCGGGTTCCGGCCAGAATTTATGGTACCGAAAGGCTCGTGGCCGAGATGGACGACGGCGTATTTGAGCAGATCGGTAATGTCGCAATGCTTCCGGGGATCGTGGAGCATGCAGTCTGCATGCCCGACGGCCACTGGGGTTACGGTTTCCCCATAGGCGGGGTAGCGGCAACCGATGCGGAGAGCGGGGTCGTTTCGCCCGGCGGCATCGGTTTCGATATCAACTGCGGTATGCGCCTGCTCCTCACCGGCCTGACTGTTGACGAAGTCAAGCCGCATCTCAGGCGGCTGGTGGATAAGCTTTTTGCGAGGGTACCCTGCGGGGTGGGGAGCCGGGGCTTCATCTCGGTTTCGCACGACGAGTTCCGGAACATTCTGGAACAGGGCTCCCGCTGGTGCATCCGGAACGGCTACGGCTGGGACGAGGATCTCGATCGTACCGAAGAGAACGGTTGCTTCGCGGGCGCGGATGCCGCCAAGGTGAGCGATCGCGCCATTGAACGGGGCTTCCGCCAGATCGGAACGCTCGGGTCGGGCAATCACTACCTTGAAATCCAGGTGGCCCATGCAGCGAATATCTTCAATAAAACTCTGGCTGCGGCGTTCGGGCTCGTTACACCGGACCAGGTCGTCATCATGTTCCATTGCGGCAGCCGCGGATTCGGTCACCAGGTTGCCACCGACTATCTCCAGCGGTTTCTCGGGGTAATGGGCCCGAAGTACTCCCTTGCCATGCCTGACCGCGAGCTTGCCTGTGCGCCGTTTGCCTCGCCGGATGGTCAGGACTATTTCGCGGCCATGAAATGCGCGGTCAACATGTCCTTTGCAAACAGGCAGGTAATCGCCCACCGGATACGCGAGGTGTTTTCGGAAGAGTTCAAAAAGGACCCGCTGGACCTCGGGCTCCGCCAGCTCTACGATGTGGCCCACAACACCGCGAAGATCGAAACCCATACGGTGCGGGGGAAGCCCCGCAGCCTGATCGTGCACCGCAAGGGGTCCACCCGGGCCTTCGGACCCGGCATGGAAGGAGTTCCCCCTGCTTTCAAGGCGGTTGGGCAACCGGTCATCATCGGAGGAAGCATGGAGACCGGATCCTATCTTCTCGCCGGCGTTAAAGAGGGCGGTGCATCGTTTTTCTCCACCGCCCACGGCAGCGGCAGGACCATGAGCCGGACCCGTGCCCGGCACGAGTTCAACGGTCACGATATACAAAAAAAAATGCTCGAAAAGGGAATCTATGCGCGGACCGCCTCGTATCCCGGGTTTGCCGAGGAGGCGGGCGCGGCCTACAAGGATATCGATGAAGTGGTGCGCGCCGTTTCCGGTGCCGGGCTCAGTGTCCCTGTAGCCCGGTTTCTGCCGGTAGGAAATGTCAAGGGATAGCGCCCCGTCCTTGCAAAGGAGTCTTGCAATGCCCTATCGTTATGAGCGGGATATAGCCTTCGCGGACATAGCCTTTGAAGCGCGCGGCAGGAGCCTTGAGGAGCTCTTCATCGCGGCGGCCGACGCAACGATCAACGTCATGGTTGAGAACATCGAGGAGGTGATGCCCGAGCAGGAGCTCAAGCTGGCGGTATCCGGGAACGGGTTCGATCTTCTTCTCTGGAGCCTTCTCCAGGAACTGATCTTTTTCAAGGATGCCCGGCGGCTGCTGCTCCGCATCCGAAGTTTGTCAATCCGCGGCGGCGATGGCGATCTTCACTGCGCCGCGACGGCCGTCGGTGAGCCGATCGACCCGGCGCGGCATCGGCTTTGCGTCGATGTAAAGGCCGTGACCCTGCATCGCCTTTCGGTGGAGAAAAAAAACGACGAATGGTTCGCCGCGGTGATTCTTGATCTATGAGTCACGGCCGACTCCCGGGTCGGACAGCAATGTTCTCAGTCGAGCGACGGAAGGCGGACCGCGGCGGTGAGACCGGGAAGGGGAGTGTTATTCGAAAGCGTGATCGTTCCGCCGTGCAGGGCGACGATATGTCTCACTATGGAAAGACCCAGCCCGGTTCCGCCTTTCCTTGTTGTGAAGAACGGCTCAAATACCCGCGGAAGATGGTCGACGGCGATACCGGAACCGTTATCGATAATACGGACGGTAACATGCGATGTCTCCGGTTTCACGACTTCGAGCACTATACGACCGTCGTCGGTGCTGTGATCGCAGGCGTTTTCGATGAGGTTGAAGATGACCTGGTGAAGTTTGGCGGCATCGGCCATGACCCTGCAGGGTACGCATGATGGAACCGTTTCAATTGCCACCGTACGGTTTTTATGCCGTGATGATTGACGAAACGAGTCTATGGCCTCGGCGATTGTTCCGTCAATCGAAACCGGGACGAAGGTCGACGACGAGAGCGGCTTCCCGAGGTCGAGAAGATCCTTCATAAGGGCCGATAACCGGTCTACCTGGTTTTTGATGTGTCCGAGATACGGCAGGTACTCTTCCTTGTCGCCGAGGCCGGCGAACAACGCTTCGCTTATTGCAAGTATGCCGTTCAGCGGGTTGCGCACCTCATGGGCAACGCCCGCAGTAATGCTGCCGAGAAGGTTCATCTCATGGGCGACCCGCAGCTCTTCCCGCATGGCTTCGTGATCGATCTCATGGGCGATATAGCGGGCAAAAATCTCTATCAGGTGAAATTCATAGTCGGAATAAGTTTTCCCGGCGAAACTCATGGCACAGATAACGCCGAGCACCGTCCCGCCGGTGCTTAAAATCGGTACCCCGAGATAGGATCCATATTTTTCGCCGGCGAACGAGAGTTCCCCCGGGAACCGGGCACCGAGGTCCCCGGAGAACTGACAGGTGCGTTTTTCGCGGTATGCCACGCCGCAGGGATGAGCCTCGATCCGGGTCCGTCGGTTGTGAAGCAGTCCTTTATTCCTGGTCCAGGAGTGGGCCTTGAATATCCCGTTTTTGATGCGCCCTACCGCTGCATAGTCGAGACCAAGAATGGTACCGATCGCGACGGCGATCCGGCCATCCGCGTCGAAGGGTGATTTTGAACAGGTAGTTTCAATCGCGTAAATGAGTTCCAGCGCCTGCTGACGTTTTAAAAGCGCTTCTTCGGCTTTCCCGCGTTCACTGATTTCGGTTCGCAGACGCTCGTTTGCACGAAGAATTTCCTCGGTTTCAACATGGGTCCGGTCGGCGACGATGATTCTCGAAAGGAAAACCATGACGCCGAGCGAAATCAAAAAAAGGACCGAGGGTACAATCACCATTGTCGGTGGCGACCATCGCAAGATCAGTCCGGCAATAAAAAAGAGATAGGGAGCGAGCATTCCCCCCGCTCCGGCAAGGAACAACCCTCTCCCCCCCCGCCTTAGTTCTTCAAACCGGGAATGCTTCATGCGGAGATGCTCTTACCTGACGGCAGGCATAAAGCGCGGCATCATCGAGATTGGTGAAATCAGGATTCGTCCTCTCAGGGGGATTAGCGAAAATCATCCTGAAGCCTCTCTCGCTTTGCACAAAAAAGCTACCAATAAAAAAAGAACTGACCTCTCATCTCCCTTTCCCGACCTTATCGCACGCCTCCGTTGCCGCCACCCTTTTGGAGTTACCCTCAAGGATGTTCTCCCTCTACAAAGGCCTATCGATCGAATCGAGCAGTTAATGGAGTGAACATGAAGTCAGTTCTTAACCGGTCTCCCTACCACTCAAGAATTCTCGTCATCCCTCCGCCCCGGCGGCCGCTGCTTAATACTTCGTTCCGGTTGCCTCCTGCAGCGTCTTCTCAATGAACTGCAGGTTTGCTTTGTGAATCTGGACAAGAAAAAGAAAAAGTCGTCTTGTGGCGGCATTCTCCTCCAGCTCGGCGAGATGAATATGGAGGCAGTAATTTGCAACTTCAAACCGCAGGGCGAGCCGGCAGGCTTCTTCCATGCTGCTGATGACCTCGCTTCCCCTGCTGTTCCGCTCCGGGGGAGATTGCGGAGTGCTTTCCTCGCCCTCCGCGACAAGGCAATCGGTTTGCGCGTTCTCTTCAAGCTTCTCCGCTTCCCGAGTCTTCACATCGGCCATTTTGGAAAAAAATTCCTTTACACTTCGACCTATGGCAATCGCGGCAAGTGCTTCATACGATTCTGCTTCCTCCTGAATCCGGCGTCGTGCGACGAACCATAAAAAATTTCCGAATGCGGGATCTTCCCTCGTCATCGTGAAGGCATCATAGACACCCCCCCCCTTTGTTCGCCATCGATCTATTCCCGGAACATTTTTTTTCTCAATCGCTTCCATTTCATTCCCTCGCTGAGTTCAACTTTCATGAACCACGCTCTCCCCCTCTTCTAAGCGGCGCGGACTTCCCCGGCTTCCGCCTCGGAGCCGAAATACCGCCGCTGCAACGACATTTTATGCAGCAGGTTCTTTTGAACCGCGCATGCAGTAAAAGCAGCATGAATTTTTTGTCCCATTCCTTTATTGTTGGCCCCACAGTAATTCACCAGCACCCTCGTTCTCGCGGCACACTGTGCATACGATTCACACTGAACGCTGCAAATCTTCCTTTTTTCCGACATTTGTTGCGTCCTTGCTGAAGATCCAATTCTCTGTTTTCGCATTATTAAGAAAACCCCCTCATCCCTCACTCCAGCTAAAAAAGCAATCTTTATGCCATGAAAGTCACATCGAAAAACTTAATCTACAGCAAAATTTCCGTATCGCCGGCGGATGAATTTTGCATTTCCGGGAATTATTGTGCAGAAATAACAACCGCCCCGGCCTGCGGGGTGAGGGCTGGGCAAACATTGACATTGTTAATTGTTTTCGACATTAATTCTTGAAGCGGGAGATACCGGCATTGTATACTTTTTAAAGAAATACCTTGCTTTTTCAAGGGGACTTTTATATTTTTCGCCTCCATTGTTCGGCGGAAGGCGACGTGTTCGATTAATGACGGAGGAGCGATCTGCCCGCTCTCCCGGTAACTGCTTATAGCTGCAAAGGATGATGGTAGTGATGGTCAACCGGATGGGCAAAATTCTTCTTGTCGAAGATGAGGATGCGATCCTGTTTGCCTTTAAAAAGGTATTGAGCGTTCCCAGCGTTTCGGTGGATACCGCGCAGTCGTTGGAGGAAGCCAGGGCTTATCTGGGGCAGAATGAGTACCATGCCGTCATCGCGGATCTGCGACTGTCGGATGCAACGACGATCGAGGGATTTGAGGTTATCAGGGAAACCAAAAGATTGCAGTCGCATTGTACCATTATCGTTCTCACCGCCTACGGTAAGAACGATACGCGTGAAAAGGTTTTTGAACTCGGGGCGAATTACTACCTCGAAAAACCGGTCTCTCCGCAAAAGATCAAGGAGATGCTGCAGAATCTCCATATTCTGCCTCAATAGCATAGTAGCCCGCCGCCCGAACCCCCTCTTTCGATAGAAAATCTCCGGAAACGGAGCGAGACTTCTCCGGTACTATTTTCTTCCGCCCCGGTGGAATGATAATTGCATTTCGTGTTATCCCTTCGAATCGATCCCTCACCGGAGAAAGGGGGACCTATGGGCCGCAACCGGATTCGCCTGTCGCTCATGGGGGCGGGTCTTTGCCTTCTGGTCACCAGCTCAATGTTCTTCGGCAGCCGGTGTTCTTTCGCCGATGCCAAACATCCGGCGAAAGGAAGCCTCGAATTTGGTGCGCCGGAAAATCCGCTGAAAGGCAAAACGGGTAATCTCGGTCCCTTTAAAACCATCTTCGCCGATATTGCGGAAACGATCATTCCCACCGTCGTATCGGTTATCCCGACAAAAATCGATACCGTTATTTACGGCAACAATCCGTTCGGCCAGTTGTTCGGCGATCCATTTTCGGGTGAAAGCCCTTTCGATTTTTTTTTCGGCAATCCTCAGGATAACCGGAAAAAACGGCGAGCCCCTCAGGGGATGGAAAAGAGGGAGTATCGCGAACAGGGCCTCGGATGCGGGGTAATTGTCTCGAAAAACGGCTATATTCTTACCAATTACCATGTAGTTTTCGGCGCAAGTGAGATTGCCGTCAAACTTCATGATGGCCGACAGTTCCGGGGCGAGGTCGTTGGAAGCGATTCGCTCTCCGACGTCGCCGTTTTAAAAATCAAAGAACATGTCGACGGTCTGCCGGTAGCTTACCTGGGGAACTCCGATAACCTTCGAGCCGGGGACTGGGCGCTTGCCGTGGGGAACCCGTTCAGCCTGACTTCCACGGTCACGGCCGGTATTATTTCGGCCTTGAACCGGACGGTCGAAGGTCCACAAAAATACCAGAACTTTATACAAACCGATGCCGCAATAAATCCGGGGAATTCCGGAGGTGCGCTGGTCGATATCGATGGAGAGGTTATCGGGATCAATACGCTCATCTATTCGAGTTCGGGCGGCTACATGGGGATCGGGTTCGCCATACCGATCAATATGGCCCGGCAGATCATGGAGGAACTTATCTACCGGGGCGAAGTCGTCCGCGGCTGGATCGGCGTTTCGATCCAGGACATCGATCAGGCAACTCGCGAGGCGCTCAATCTCGGCGTGCGGGAAGGGGTACTCGTCGGCGAGGTATACCGGAACCAGCCGGCCGACAAGGCCGGTATCAAACGCGGGGATGTTATCCTGTCGATTAACGGCCAATCGGTAACGAGCGGCAATTACCTTCGAAACAGCGTCGCGGTGCTCGAACCCGGATCTCGGGTCCCAATCACCATATTTCGCGACGCTAAGGAGCTCCAGCTCCAGATAACCATCGGAACGAGGAATGAAGGGGCAATAACCGGCATGGCCGGCGGCTCATCCCGCGGGCAGCCGAACGAAGCGACGACGCGGGTCGTGGGACAGCTGGGTCTCACGCTGTCGAACCCGACTCCCGAGCTGCGCGAGCGTTACGCCCTCGGCGATTCGGTCACCGGGGTGGTCGTCACTGCGGTCGATCCGAAATTCGATGAAGTCGCCAATCTTCTCAAAGAGGGAGATGTTATTGCTGAAGTCAAGGTGCGCGACCGTGAATCCGTTCCCGTTCGGGACATCGACCAGTTTGTCAAGGCAACCGGGAGCCTTAAAGAGGGGGACGCGGTGATGTTCCTCGTTGTGCGGGGCGATAATTCCTTCTACGTCGCCTACAATGCAGGAAGGTGATCTTCCGCTTCTCTCGCCGACTCAGGCAGGTGAAGGCCCGGCCATCGGCTGCAAATCGGCGAGATCGAGTGTCCGGAAGATCGTGCGCAACATGTGGCGTGACTCTCCGGCGCGGGTGAGGACCGCTTCACCGTCCCCGGCCTCCCGCGCCGCAAGTTCGAGAATGATCCCGCCGTGAAAGCCGAATCGGGAGATCTGGGCAATGATTTTCATCCAGTCGATGGCGCCCTCGCCGACCCCGAGGTGATCATCGGCAGTTCCGTGGTTGTCATCCGCATGAACCATGCGAAGGTGACCCGACATCCGGTGAAGGTAGTGCGCTACCTCGCCGGCCAGAAAGGCATGGCCGGTGTCGAAACAGGTGCCGATATCGGCATACGAGATAGCCCCCAGCATCCATAAGAGCTCCCGCACACCGCCGGGAAAAAGATTCGGCAGCATGTTTTCGATCACCACCACGATGCCGTGCTCCAGGCATTTTTCGCACACGCTGTTGAGCGTCTGCGCGGCACTCTTCAGGCGTTCAAACCGCTCGGTGGATTCGGTGGAGAGCCCCTTGTCGGGTCCCGGATGGACGACGAGATACCGGGCGTTGAATTCGGCGGCGGCATCCGCGGCCGCCAGAAGTTCTTCGCGTGCGTAATCCCGTTCGGACTTGACCGGCGACGCGAGATCGATATCCTTGGTGTAGGGAGCGTGAAAAGAGTAGGTTTCCAGACCCAGGCGCTTGACCATGAAGGCGGCATCCTTGACGGCAGCACTATCGTGATAATCGAGATGCTCCGGAGACGAACATACCTCGATCATGCTGAAACCGTGCTGCAGGATCGGCTCGGCGCACTCAAAAATACTTGTGCGGGAAAAGCAGCCCGTCGAGAGTCCGATCGGCCAATCAATCATACCGCACCTCCCGTTCCTCGATGCGCACAAAAGACGGAACTTTGCCGGTTCATTACAGGAAAAAATTCGATTTTGCAAGATGCATGCCATAGTGGTAAGGCTGGTGACCATAAAACCCCTGCGCCGCAATGTGCGCCTTCCGGTAGGGTGCGTCAGAAACCGGCCCCGAAACGCCGGTCGGGTGATCGTCACGCTCCCCATTTTTCATCCGCGGTTCCGAAATTGCAAAACCGGATCCCGGTGCTGCTCTAGGAGGCCGGAAATTGGTCATTGGCGTCTCGGCCGGGGGGGTGCCGCAGGCATGCAATTTGCACATTTATTGAAACAGGTGAGAGGGGAGAAGCCTGAATGTCATGATGAAGGAGGCTGAGTATGTTGCTACCCGTTACCTATGAACGTCCGCTTACTGCGATGCGCAGTTTGCTGGAAGACTTTTTTAATGAGCCGTTTTTCAGCATGAGCGACCGGAACGTTTCGGGCAGGATGTGGCCGAAGGTAGATATTGTGGAAGAGAAGAAGCAATTCTGCATAAAGGCGGACCTGCCGGGAATGAAACGGGAGGATATCAAGGTCGAGATTGAGGGAACGACGCTTTCCTTGAGCGGTGAAAAGAAGGAGGAAAAGCAGGAGCAGGAGGGTGCCTACGGCCATTTCGAGCGGTCGTACGGGGCCTTTCAGCGAACTTTTACGCTGCCGGAAAACGTGGATCCGAACAGTATCGACGCGGTTTATAAAAACGGCGTGCTGGAAGTAAGCTTGAAAAAAACCGGTGAGATCCGGTCGAAAACGAAAGAGATCGAGGTAAAGATCGAATCGTAGTTGAGGAAGAAGAGAAGGAGAGATAGGGCACAGGGAGCGGGATAGTGATAGCCTTATTGTCCAGTGCTGAAGCTTGTGTACTCTCCCCTTCTCGTTTTTTTGCCCGCCATTACCTTTTTGTCGTTGCCCCGCCGGTATCATATTTTTAAACGCTCAGAGAATAATGCGGTCCTATACTTCGGTCGGGGGCATGCTTCTCACGGTATCTCCCGGAGGGGCTCTCGTACATTTTCCATTTCAGAGAGGTCAGCCATGAAACTTTCCATCGTCATTCCTCTCTTCAACGAGCAGGAGAGTCTTACGCCGCTCGTCGAAGCCATTGCGACGGTGATGGAGGCGGAGGGCTACTCCTACGAAATAATTTTTGTCGATGACGGCAGCACCGACGGCTCCTTCGATGTCATCCGCTCGCTCAAGGCCCGCTACACGCAGATTCGCGCCGTCCGCTTCAACCGCAACTGGGGCAAGGCGGCAGGGCTGTCGGTGGGGATTGCGGCGGCCCGGGGCGAGATCATCGTCACCATGGATGCCGACCTGCAGGATGACCCTGCCGCCATTCCGGCGCTGCGGGCGAAGCTGAGCGAGGGGTACGATCTGGTATCCGGATGGAAAAAAATCCGGCACGATCCGGCCAGTTTCACGATTCCCTCCCGGATCTGGAACTTCGCCACGTCGATTCTTGCCGGGGTCAAACTGCACGACTTCAACTGCGGTCTCAAGGCCTACCGGGCCGAAACCGCGAAGAGCCTCGAAATCTACGGTGAGCGGCACCGCTATCTGCCGGTTCTCGCGCATTGGGACGGCTGGCGGGTGGCCGAGATTCCGGTCACCCACCATGAGCGCAAATTCGGCAGAAGCAAGTACGGATTCAACAAATTCATCCGCGGATTCCTCGACCTCCTGGCGCTCCTGTTCCTTCGCCGCTACCTCCGCAGCCCGTTGCATTTTTTCGGACTCATTGCGATGCTCCTCATCGGGGCCGGCGGCCTCGTGCTCGGCTGGTTCGGGATCCAGTGGATCAGGAGCGGGTCCCTGCATCTTCGGCCGCTCATGCTGCTCTCGCTGGGCGCCGTTATCGTCGGCATTCAGTTCTTTTCCTTCGGTTTTCTCGCCGAGATGCTGGTCCGCATGTCGCCGCATCAGCACTACTATATTCGCGAGACCCTCGAGTAATATGAAAATTCTCTGCCTGTGTCCAATCGGCATCGGCAATTACCTGCTCGCCTGGCCGGCTTTCAGGTTTCTCCGCGATACGTTGCCCGAGGCAAAACTCCACCTGCTTGCCCTCCGGCACGCAATTCTTGATTTTGCACAGTACGATCCGGTCTGGGACGGAATCCACTCCATCGATCCTACCCGCGATACCGGGCTTGGGAAAAAATCCCGGATCATTGCGGAACTCTCCGGCGAACACTTCGATGTCTCCCTATGCTTTTTCCCGGCCAACAACTGGCAGTCCAACCTGCTCCCCTTTCTCTGCGGCATCAGGAAACGGTACGCCTTCCGTTATGCGCTCAAGCAGGGGGCGAGCCTGTCGTTCCTGAACTCCCGCTTCCTGCCCGTCGATTCGGGACTGCACGACGTCGATCAGAACCTGCGGCTCGCGGCGGCTTTTTCCGGCAAGCCGCTTCCGAAGCCTCCCCCCACGTTCCCGCAGCTCTTTGGGGAAGAGGATTGGATCGCGGCCCTGCGGCTCCTGGAATCGATGGGAGGGCCCGACCGGTGCATCGGCATCCATCCCGGGTCGAGCGGCGAACACGGCATGGGGGCGAAGCGGTGGGACCCGATGCGGTTCGGCGAGCTGGGCTTGCGCATCTGCAATGCGCTCGGCGCAAAGGCGCTCATCCTCGGTTCGCGGGAGGAGGACCCTCTGAAGCGCATTACCGCATCGATCATGAAGGAACCGCATCGAATCGTTGAGCCGTGCAGTCTGCGCCTCACCGCCGCGCTCATCAGGCGGTGCTCGCTCTTCCTCTGCAACGACTCCGGTCTCATGCACGTCGCCGCCTGCATGGGCATACCGACCGTCGCGCTCTTCGGCCCAACCGATGACAAGCGCAACGGACCGGTCGGCAGCGGCAATCTCGTCATCCGCAGGGAGATGGCCGGTTTCCCGGTCTGGACCGCCGAAAATGTCGGTGTCCGGGCGGTGAGGGGCGATATCGATCCGTCGGCAAGCCTCAGGGCGCTCTCGGTGGATGAGGCGTGGGAGAGGGTCGAGCCGTGGCTGGAGCAATTGATCCTGAAAGAATTATAAAGATGGTAGAAGCATAGATGCGGGAAAGATGTAAAATTTGTTGACTTAACGCATATACGCTTCTACGGTTTTTGAGTGCCTGATTTTGGATGGCCGAGCCGGAATCCAAAAGCAAAGTCAAAAGAGGTGGGCGTTGGGAGGGGGCAGGCGCTTGCCTTCGGGCAGGCATCGCCGCCCCCTCCCGCAGGAAAGGGTGTGTCGGAGACGCGTTTCGCGGCTCCGACCAGGGGAAACCCACCAGATGAGAAACCATAACAGGAGGCGGATACCATGCTCTTCAGAACCTTCGGCAGTACCGGCGAAAAGATCTCCATTCTCGGCTTCGGCTGCATGCGGCTGCCGATCAGAGACGGGAAGTTCGATCTGATCGATGAAGAGACGGCATCCCGGATGCTGCATTATGCCGTCGACAACGGGGTCAATTACGCGGACACCGCCTTTCCCTACCACGGCACCTCATTTCAGCAGGGAGGGATGAGCGAAATTTTTCTCGGCAGGGCGCTGCAGAACGGCTACCGGGATCGGATCAACCTTGCCACCAAGCTTCCAAGCTGGCTCGTCAAGAGCCGCGGCGACATGGACTTTTACCTCGACCGGCAGCTTGAAAGGCTTCAGACCGACCACATCGATTTTTACCTGCTGCACGGCCTCAACGCGCACGAGTGGATTAACCTCCGGCAGCTCGGGGTGTTTGAATTCCTGGATGCCGCCCTCGCCGACGGGCGGATACGATACGCCGGGTTCTCCTTTCACGACGAGCTTTCCCTTTTCAAGGAGATCGTCGATGCCTACGACTGGTCATTCTGCCAGATTCAGTACAATTTCATGGATGAGTACTATCAGGCCGGCCGGGAGGGGCTGGAGTACGCGGCGGCCAGGGGGCTCGGGGTGGTGGTTATGGAGCCGCTGCGGGGAGGCAGCCTGACGGCTCGAATCCCGGAGGCGGCGATAAAGGTCTGGGAGCAGGCGGAAGTGAGGCGGAGTCCCGCCGAGTGGGCGCTCAGATTCGTGTGGAATCATCCCGCGGTCGGCGTCGTTTTGAGCGGCATGACGACGATGGAGCATGTTCTCGAAAACTGCCGGATTGCCGGTGAGGCGTACCCGGAGACGTTGACCGAAAGCGAATCGGCCCTCTTCGAAAAAGTAAAGGAAATATACCGGTCGAAAACCAGGGTCGCCTGCACCGGCTGCAACTACTGCATGCCGTGTCCCCAGGGGGTGAATATCCCGGGAAATTTTGAATTTTTCAACAATGCTTTCATGTACGATGACCTTAAAGGAACGCGGCAGCGCTATAATTTTCTGAAAATGGGGAAGGCGGATGCGGCAAACTGCACGCAATGCGGTGCCTGTGAAGAGAAGTGCCCGCAGAAAATAAAGATCCGTGAAACGCTCGTCGAGGTGATGAATACGCTCGATATGGCCAGAACGTAAATAATAGATTTGAAGGATTTTTTTAATACTCCGGTGGGGGAAACACTCTGTGTTTCCCCCTGGTCTGAGCCGCGAAACGCGTCTCGGACACACCCCTCCCGCAGAGGCTTGTTATGAAGCACTCCCACTTCGCGCGGGTGACCCGGCTCGGCCATCCAACAGAATTTGACTTTTTTTTAAAGATTTCAAACCAATCCATCCGCTCCCTGCAATATTCCCTCGCCCTTCACGTCTTATAAATAAAGATAGAGTTATCCGGGACAACCATAGGTTGAAGGAGCCTGCTATCATGACCCACATTCACCACCACGTCTATTCCGCCGAAAAGGCCGCCTCTCTCAAGAGCGGCATGAGGAAATTCCTCATGAATCCCGAAAAGACTCTTGCACCCTTGATACAAGAAGGAATAACGATCCTTGAGGTGGGATGCGGCCCGGGACTCTTTACCCTCGAAGCGGCCCGCCTCGTCGGGCCCTGCGGCAGGGTCATCGCCGCGGACCTGCAGCAGGCGATGCTCGATATGGTGCGTGAATCCTCGCAAGGAACCGACTTCGGCGATCGGATCGTGTTGCACAAATGCAGCGAGGATCGTATCGGTGTCACGGAACCGGTGGACCTTATTCTCGCTATTCATGTCGTTCATGAGCTTCCGGACCGGGAAAATTTTTTCGACGAAATGAAATCAATTATCCGGAGCAACGGGACACTCTTCCTGATGGAACCCGCCTTCGTCGTCCCGGCGGGGGAGTTCGACGAAACCCTTGTTATTGCCCGCAAATCAGGATTCCGTGCAGCAGGGCGGAAGAGGAGCCTCCTGAGCAGGGTTGCGGTTTTAAAAGCCGGATAGACAATTGTGCGGCAGGGATCCTGCGAACGGGGCTCACTTGATTTTCATTGCCGTCCGGAGTATATTAATAACACATGTTACAAAACAATAGTATTATAACAATTCTAATTTTTGAGCTCCCCCATGCCGCCGCTTAAAACCGTCACCCGCGATCAGATCATCGATGCCGCCTTTTCGTTGGTCCGCGCCAGGGGTATGTCCGCCCTGTCGGCACGCAGCGTGGCGAAAAAGCTGCGAACCTCGACTTCGCCGATCTACGGCTATTTCAGGAAGATGGATCTCCTCCGCCGGGAGATCGTTGTCCGCGCAATCGGCCTGTTGCACGACTTCCAGGCAGAGACGCGAACCGGTGAACCGTTCTTCGACATGGGGCTGGGATACATCGAATTCGCGCGCAGGGAGCGGCGGCTCTTCTTCGAGGTCCTGGCGGGCAATCCGCATAAGCTGCTTGGTGCGGAGGCTCAAATCGGCCTCGACCCTCTGGAACTGATGAAGCGCGATCCCACCCTTGCCGGGCTTTCCGATGTTGCGCTTGGCGACCTCCTCATGAAGATGTGGATCTTCGTGCACGGTCTCGCCTCACTCATCCTGAGCGACAAGCTCGGCGCACTTTCCCCGGGGGAAATCGCGAAAATGCTCCGCGAGGTCGGGGATGCAGTGGTTGGCGCGGCACTTCTTTCCGCACGGCGATCCGCGGGAAAGGATACCATCCTATGAGTCATCCGGTACGGGAACCGGAGGCAATTTACCGCCTCCTGCAGCGCCATCTCGATGCGCAGGCCGTCGGATTTCCGGCGACACGGTCGGGCGCCGACATCCGGTTGCTCAAACTCATGTTCACGCCCGACGAGGCGAGGGTCGGCTGCGGGCTGTGCGTTCCCGTGTGCCCGAAAAAGGCGATAACCCTGACGAAAAAAGCAGTAGAAACCGTACCGCCTGCTGATGAAGCCGAGCTGCTCGACACCATAAAGGCGAACAGGAAAGAGGGTATCGCGCAACGGGGAATGCTGCTGGGCATGGTGCTGAGGCGGAAACATTGAAAGTATATTAATAAAATTAGATTGCAAACCAAACGGTCGGTTTAAATAATACGAGCCGGACGTTGGCCTGAGCTCCAGATATCCCGTGTGCTTATATAGCAGGATCAGGAGGCAGAGGTGCGGATAACAAGGTGTCGCGGGTGCGGCACAAGCGGGTCATACAGGAGGTAATGGATGAATATCATAGAAATTAAAGGCGTTATCAAGAACTATGCCCTCGGCACGACGACCGTGCATGCCCTGCGCGGCATCGACCTTACCATCGAGGAGGGCGACCTCATGACCATCATGGGCCCGTCCGGCAGCGGCAAAACAACGCTCCTCAACATCATCGGCTGCATCGACAAGGCAACCGCCGGAACCGTCTCGGTCCACGGCGACGAGGTATCGAGCCTTTCCGACCGGCAGATTACCGACCTTCGCCTCAACCGGATCGGGTTCATCTTCCAGACCTTTAACCTGATCCCGGTCCTCAATACTCTCGAAAATGTGGAGTTCCCGCTTCTCCTCAAGAAAAAGGATTCCCGCGCGGAAATAAGGAGCAAAGCCGAAAAGCTGATCGACGAGGTCGGCATCACCGAGTTTATAAAGCACCGTCCCTCCGAGCTCTCCGGCGGCCAGCGCCAGCGGGTGGCCATCGCACGCGCCCTGGTTACCAACCCGGACATCGTTCTCGCCGACGAGCCGACCGCAAACCTCGATTCGGTCACCGGCGCTCAGATCCTCGATCTCATGAAGGAGATGAATGCCCGTGAACAGACGACGTTCATCTTTTCGACCCACGATGCCAATGTGCTCAAGTATGCAAAAACCATGGTGAAAATCAAAGACGGCATCGTCGCCGAGAAGAGCGCTCTATGAGCCTCATCATTAAAATCGCCTGGCGCAACATCATGCGCCATCGCGGCAAGAGCCTGATCATCGGGGCGATCCTGTTTATCGGCGCGCTGCTCATGACCGTCGGCAACGGCGTCATTTCAGGGATGGACGCCGGGTTGCAGAAGAATATCGTGGAGGGGTTCTGCGGCGACGCCCTGCTCGTCTCCGACAAGCAGGAGTCCGACAACGTCTTCCTCGAATTCATGGGCAAGGCGGTGGCCCCGATAACCGACTACCCAATGATCGATTCGGCGCTCAAAACCATTCCTTATATTAAGAAATGGCTCCCCATGGGCAAGAACTTCGCCATGGCGCTGAACGAGGATGGGGGGCTCGCCAAGGGCGCCTTCGTGCTCGGCGTGGACATGCAGCACTACCGGAAATTCTTCGGCGACAATCTGAAGCTGGTCGAGGGCGGCTACCTCGAGGGCAATGAACCCGGAGTACTGGTGCCTACCGGGTGGCGCAAGCTTTTCGGCGACTACTACGACATCCTCTTTTCCCCGGAGGGAACGAAGCTCGATACGACGGCGCTCGGCAGCGGGATAACCTCGCGTCTCTCCGAGCTGACGGTCAAACACAGCGCCGTATTCATGGGAGTCAATAACGAGAACACCACCACCGACGTCCGCGTACCGGTGCGGGGCATAGTCAAGTATCGGTCGCTCAACCATATCTGGGGCAGCTTCCCGATCATGGACATCGAATCCTACCGCCAGTGCCTCGGCTATTTTTCCGCCCTGGCGACCTCCGCTCCGGTGAAGAAGGAGGATCTCGATCTTCTGTCGAAAAGCGACGACTCTCTCGACAATCTCTTTTCGGAAAACGACATGATCGTCGCGCAGAAGCCCGCCGCCGCGGCCGCGGCACTTACAAAAGGGAGTCTCGCCGGTTCCCGCACCGCGGAGCGACCGAACATCGATCCCGATGCCGGAACGTGGAACCTCGTGCTGCTTCGCATCCAGGACGGCAAAAATCTCAATAAAACGGTTCAGGACCTGAACCGGCGGCTTGCCGAAAAGAAACTTCCGGTCCGCGCGATAACCTGGAAGAAAGCCACCGGATTCATCGGCTCCATGGCCGCCCTCATCAAGACCTCGCTCTTCGTGTTCGTCATGTTTCTCTTCTTCGTGGCGATCATCATCATCGTGAACACGCTCTCCATGGCGGCCATCGAGCGGACCAGCGAAATCGGCATGATGCGGGCGGTGGGCGCGCGCAAGGGGTTCATCCGGCTGATGTTTCTCGGTGAAACCGCCGCGCTTTCGGCAATCTTCGGGGGGGCCGGGATCGCGGCCGGTATCATCATTGTCAACATTCTGGCGGCATTCAATCTCACGACCGACAACGACATGCTGCAGCTTCTTTACGGCGGCGATACCTTCCGCCCGATACTGTCGGTCATCGATGTCGCCCTGGCGGTCGGGCAACTGGTCGTCGTTACCCTCATCGCGGTCGTCTATCCGATCCGCGTGGCGAGCGGCATCACGCCGCTCGATGCCGTTTCGCGGGAATAGGAGCAGCCATGCCGGTCATTTTCAATATATCCCTTCGTAATCTGGTGCGGCAGAAGCGCCGGAACATCCTCCTCGGCATCGCCATCGCCTTTGGCGCCATGGTGCTCATCATGGCCAACGCCTTTTCTCACGGTATTTCGAAGGTGCTTTTCGAGCAGGTCGTCCGGTATACCAACGGGCACGTATCGGTGTCGTATGTACGCAACGGCAACATGACGGGCCAGGTGTTTTACGACGATGCACGCATCCGCAATGCGGTAAGCAAGGCAGCTCCGCAATCGGCGCATGTCGAAGAGGCGGTCGGCGTCTTCGCCCGGGCGATCGGCAACGGTATCGCCGACAACGTCGTGATGGTCGGGGTAGACCTGAGCGAAAACCTCACTCCCGAGGAGCAGAAGGAGTATGCCGCGAATTTCAAGATGCTGGAGGGCTCCTTTCCGGCATTGAAGGATACGAGCGCCGGGTACCCGGTCCTCCTTTCCGAGCAGAAGGCGAAATACCTGCGGGTAAAGATGGGCGACATTCTCCGGGTCAGGTTTACCGGCGTCAACAACCAGTCGTCGAGCGCGCAGCTTAAGATCGTCGGCATTTTCAAGCCGGCGAATATATTCATGTCAAGTCCCGTCTTCCTCGAACTGCACGTCCTCAAGGCGCTGTCCGGCTACGGCCCGCACGATATCGCCACCGTGCACATCGACGTGGTGAACCCGCAGCGCAGCGCCAAGGCGATCGCCGACCGGATTCACGACCTGCTGAAGCCCGGTCTCGCGGTCATGACCGGCAGCGCTACGCTCAAGGGGACGACCACCGCAGCTACTCTTCTCGGGTTCCTGACCGATTCCGCGTCGCAGGCGATCGTGCGCCGGGGCGTCGCCCTTTCTGCGGGCGACTCGGCCGGTGCATTCGGCTACCGCGGGGTCGTCCTCGCCGGTGAGCTCGCCGCACGGTGCCATGCCGGCATCGGGGACACGCTCGCTTTTTCCTGGAACAACAAGTTCGGCCCGGACAGCGGACACGCGAATTTCGCCGTAACGGCCATCGCCGCCGCGGCTTCGAAACTCCCGGCCAACGGAGTGCTTGTCAATGAGCGGGAGTTCTACCATGCCTACTACGCGCCGCTCCCCGCGCCTCCCGCGCCGGATCTTCTGCAGACCCTGCCCGACTCGTCGAGCCCGCTATACGCGGCGCTCGCGCTGGAGTTCATGCTGATGAAGCGGTGCGCCACGACCGACGAATACACGAAGATGTCGGAGGAGATGGGGCGGGGAAAGTTCAAGGGGATCATGGTAAGCGTCCAGTCGATGTACGAGACCGCGTCGGCCATTCTCCAGGTGGAAGCGGTCCTCAATATCATCACCCTCGCGGCAGGGCTGATCCTCTTCTTCATCATTTTAATCGGGGTTGTCAACACGCTGCGGATGACCATACGGGAGCGCACCAGGGAGATCGGCACGGTGCGCGCCATCGGCATGCAGCGGTCGCAGGTGCTCTCCATGTTCCTCCTCGAAACACTCTGTCTGGCATTTTTCGCTTCCCTCGCCGGGGCACTGGCGGCGTTCGCGGCGATGTGGGGCCTTTCGTCGTTCACCATCGATGCAGCCGACAACCCGATGGGCATGCTCCTGGTCAAGGGACACCTGTTTTTTGCGCCTACGGCTCCCGGCGTGGCGGCGTATATCATTTTCATCATGGCAATTGCCGTGGCAACGGCTTTTTTCCCGGCCCGCCGCGCTGCAAAACTTACCGCTGCACATGCGATGCGGCACTACGAATAAAGGAAACTAACTATGCGTAAATGGGTGTTTCCGGCGATTTTGGCGGCGGTTTCCTTTGCGAATGCGCAACCGCCGATAGGCGATATCCTCAAAACCATGCAGGACAACGTCTCTATCAATACCGATGTCCGGGCCATGGTCAGCATGACGCAGCAGAAGGTGGACCAGGGGACAAAACTTTTCGAAATGGCCTATTACCGGCGCGACCGCGACGACGCCTTCCTCATCGCCTTCGCCGCGCCGGAGTCGGAAAAGGGGAACGGGTACCTGCGCGTCGAGGATAACTTCTGGATGTACCGTGTCAATACCCGCACCTTCCAGCATGTTAACCGCGACGAAAGCATCGCGGGCACGGATGCCAAGGGGGAGGACTTCGAAACCCGGCGGCTCACCGAGCTCTACCAGGGGGAAACCGATGCGACGGGCAGGGAGCTCATAGCGGCGGACAAGCTTGGGAGCATCCCGGTCTGGCGCTTCCAGATCAAGGCGAAGGTGACCGACGTCTCCTACCCGTACCGCACCGTCTGGGTGCGGCAGGACAGCCGCCTCTCCCTCAAGGAGCAATCTTTTTCGAGCTCACGAGCGCTCATGAACACCACCTACTACCGCAAATACACGCAGGTGCTCGGCAAATACGTTCCGATCGAGCAGATCTTCATCGACGAATTCGAAAAGGGCAATAAGACGGAGGTCAAGATATCGGGAATCGTCACCGGCAAGCTCGACGACAAGATTTTTACGAAGGCGTACCTGGAGAATCTGAGTAACTAGGAAAAAGGGGTGACGGTATCCGGATGAAAAAATTCTTTGCGCTTATCCTGCTTCTCCCGTTATCCATCTTTGCCGAGGAGAAGGTCGACGAGAACGCCCTCTTTGCCGACAGCTCCTCGGTTGTTGACAGTTCGAAGGTGGTCAATACCCAGGTCGCGAAGACCGGCGCCGAAGATAAAAACAGCGTGGCTTTTTCCGGCAACGTGTACATCTATGTCGATCCGTCGCTGAGCCGCACCTGGTTCGAAAACCAGTCCCTGCACGATGCCGCCCTCACCACGCGCATCGTCGACAACAGCTTTCTCGACGCGCGGCTTACCGGCGGGGCCAAGGCGTTCGCGGACCTGGAGTGCTCCTATGTCCCGACCCCCTCCTACGCCTCCCTCGATCCGGGCAATTTCGGGAAGCCCGACAGCGGACTGGTCATCGATGTCCCCGAGCTCTTCGTGGATGCCAATATCGACAAGGTCGTCTATTTTAGGCTGGGAAGGCAGGTGCTCCAATGGGGGCCGTGCAACCTCTGGAACCCGACCGATCTTGTCAATGTGGAGAACAAGACCTTTCTCACGATGGAAGGCCAGCGCGAGGGCTCTTACGGGCTCAAGATCCATATACCGTACAAGACCCTGTTCAACTTCTACTCGTTCATCGATGCAAACGATGCCCCGACACTTGACAGCCTCGCCGTGGCGGCGAAAGCGGAATTCCTTGTCGGCAGGACCGAGATGGCGTTTTCGGGCTGGGGGAAGGAGGGCCGCAAACCGGTGGGAGGGTTCGATTTCACCACGCAGCTTTTCAATGTCCAGATCGCCGGCGAGGCCAGCCTGCGCAGCGGGACGAGCTTTCCGACGCTCACGAGGGTCGATACGACCTGGGATACCGCGACGCTCGGAAACGGGTGGTATCCGCGCATCTGCCTGAGCCTGACGAAATCCTTTCCGTTCGGCGGCGTCGCGGACCGTCTTACCGCGAATGCGAACTTTTACTACAACGGGGCGGGAAGCGGCACCAACATCTTCAACGATCCGATTCTTGGAAAGTACCTGTCCGAGCTCGTGGCCGGGACACTCTCCGCGACGCAGCTCCCTACGACCATGCAGTGGCTTACGAATCCGACGACGCTCACCACCCTGTATACGCCCAACAGCTACTCGAAGTACTATGCCGCCGCATTCTGCTCGATAAGCCAGTTTATCATCGACCCGATGACCCTCACCTGCAACGCCATCGGGAACCTGCAGCAGAAGAGCTTCGTCGTTTCCACCGGCGTTAATTACCATTCGCTGAACAATTTCGTTTTCGGCGTCTCGCTCAATGCCTTCCTCGGACCGAAAAATACGGAGTATACCTTCTCCGGGAATGCCCTCATGGCGCAGATGATGACCGGGATCATATTCTAAGCGGGAGTTCTCGGGCCATTTTCTCAAATAGTCCTCCGCCTCTGTGCTATATTATTTATTGTCGAGGTTCTGCGATAATCGTCATTTCGAGCGGCGGTTTAAGGCGGAAGAACTCATCATCTTGGAGCGTTCAAAGGGGGGGCGGAATGGGATCACGGTTTTTTGCCTTCATCGGCCCGGTGCTGGTTGGTTTTCTCGGCGCAGTGGCGCAAAGCCCGACGGTCGCCGTAACGCCGCCCGCCGCAACGGGGAGCAGCACCGCCTCCATGGTTGCCGAGGCAGCCGCAACGGGTACCGGCAGCGGCACCGGGTTCGAAGCTTCGCTCGGCAGTGTGACCGTGGGCAACGAGCAGTGGACCCGAATGGCATTCGGCGTCGAGGCGCCGATCTGGCGCTTCGGTGTTTTCTTCGATGTCGAGCTCTATCTGGATCAAAACGGCAATCCCTCAAACCTGGGGTGGGATTTTAAAAATGAGCCGCTCGAAGCAGTAACGCGCAAAATCCGTTATATCCGGTATGGGCACGAGGATGATCCCCTTTTTGTTAAGGTCGGCGCGATTTCCGACGTGACGCTCGGCTACGGATTCATCGTCGACCGGTTCACGAATATGCTTCACTACCCCGACCAGAAGCCGCTCGGCGTGCAGGTCAACCTGAATCGTCTCTCTTCGCTGGACGGCTCGTTCCAGTTCATGCTGTCCGATGCGGACGAACTGCGGTCATACTATGACGGCGGGATCGGCGCCGCCCGGTTTGCGCTGAGGCCGCTCAAGCTGACGGACATTCCCTTCTTCGACAAACTCCAGGTGGGGGCGACCTATGCTCTCGACCGGAACGTCTACGCTCCGGCGCGGGACTGGCAGCCGACGGCGAATCAAAGCCTTGTCGGCAGCGCCTATGCGCACCACATTCTGCCGAACGACTCGGTAAGCGCCTGGCTCCTTGAGAACGGCATCGATGCGAATGCCGAGGAAGCGACCAACCTTGTGGAAGATTCCATAGAACGAAGCGTCCGGTCGTTTGGCATCTACGGCTTCGATGCCAGCCAGCCGCTCATCACCACCGCTCCGCTTTCGCTCGACCTGTACGGGCAGACCGGGATGAGGAACGATGATGTTGCCGGTTGGGGGTTCGGGGCCCCGGGTCTGGCGCTCAAGACCGGGCCGTTCAATGCGGCCATCGAGTATCGGCACACCGAGGGAAGGTTCGAACCCGGCTTCTTCGGGCCGTTCTATATGGATGAGCGGCTCGTGCGGTATCCGACTATTTATGCCAAAGCCGACTCTCTTCCGGGCGGGGAGCGGAACGGGGTATTCGGCCGTCTGGGAGCGAGCCTCGGTAGTTTCGCCACCGTTTCGGGCGATTACCAGTACATGGCCGGGGAGGGCGGGGGGAATAAGGACCAGCGTTTTGAGGCCTGCGCCGCTCTGGGGAGCACGATCGTGAGCAAAATTCCGCGGCTGAAAAACCTCGAAGCGTACGTTTACAAAATAAATATCGGTTCCGATATCACCCGGTTCGATTCGACCGGGGCGCCGGTACTGAACGCTTCCGGGCAGCCCACCTATGACCAGTTTTTCGAGCATACGCCGGACATGTACTATGGGTACCGGTTCGGCTTCACTATAGCGTCGGGAGCCACCCTCATCGTGGACTCCCGGTACGGTTTCACCCGCGACGACCGGGGAAACCTGCTGCCGAATAACAACATCATCGTGCAGACGGCATTTACGTTTTGACAAGGTTGTCAAAGGTCAAGGCCGGCGGGAGGCGGGAGCGGGGGATCCGAGTTTTTGCGGCATGAAAAAAAAGCATCAGTTATTTTAGCAAAGTGCCCGGCGTACCGAAATGCCGCCCGGTCGGGTAAGCGGCGGCGCCGCACCTTTAATCGTATATCTGTTCGAATCCGCTCATGTCAGATAGGCCAAGTTGTTCCAGCAATTCTGTCGGCATCCTTGCAAAAGCCGCCGGGCGTATACTGTCCTTTCCCCGCAATAATGCCGTGAGACTCTTTGTCGTGCTCATCATTGCCGTTGCGGGCTGCAGGCAGGCCGTTCCCAGAACGCCCCAGGGGAACGATTCCGGAAAGCAGCGTGAGACGACCGATGCACAGGCCGGGAATTCAGGGAACATGCTCGACTTCGCCGCCGTGTCGGCCATTCTCGCGCGCGGCCCCGTCGATCTGGCCTGCAAAACGGACACCATGCCGTCCGATCGGGGAAAACTCATCGTCTATTGCAGCCTCGATACCGGCCTTCAAAGCTTCATTACCCGTTTGATGAACCAGTATCATCCCCGATTCGGGGCGTGCGCGGTCATCAACTCCAAAACCGGCCGCGTACTGGCGTTTGCCTCGCATCAGGAACCCGGAACGCCGAAGGTGGGCGGCCGTCTCTTTCTCCGCAATGTTTTCCCGGCGGCATCGATCTACAAGACCATCACGGCGGCTGCGGCGATCGAGACCGCCCGGTACACCGTGGATACCAAGGTTCCTATAACGGGCAGGAGCCATACCCTCTACATGTCGCAGCTTCGAAAGAACATCAATTCCCCGAAGGAAATACCGTTCGAGGACGCCTATGCCCAGTCGATCAATCCGGTATTCGGCCGCATCGGCATGTACGGGGTCGGCAAGAAAACTTTCGAAGAGTATAACGAGCGATTCGGCTTCAACGCCGCGATCCCGTTTGAACTGCCGACCGATACCTCTAAGGTGACCGTTCCCGACGATACCACTTACGAAATGGCGCAACTGGCCTCAGGCTACAACCGAAAGACCTCCATCTCCCCGCTGCATGGCGCGCTCATCGCGAGTGCCGTCGCCGAGGGAGGCTTTATGCCCTGTCCGCGGCTTGTGGACAGCATTGCCACCCTTGGCGGCGAGTGCCTGTACCGATCCGTTCCGGCGGCATGGAAAACGCCGATCTCCGACAGTACCGCGGCAGAACTTAAAGCGATGATGGGCCAGGTGGTGGATTCGGGCACCGCCCGGCGAACCTTCCGGCTCCTCAAGAGATGCAACGGCGCCGATCTTCTGGAGTGCGGCGGCAAGACCGGCTCGATCAAGGTCGACAGTCTCGGTAATATCGAATGGTTCATCGGTTTTGCCGTGAAAAAGGACGATCCCGACGGTCATCTCGCCCTTGCGGTCGTTACCGCGCACGGCGGCAATTTAACGGTGCACTCCCATTTTATCGGGGCGGAAATTTTCAGGAAGCTTCTCTGCCCGCCCGGCACCGAACCTCTCCGTCCGGCCCCGACCGGGCGGGTGCGTTCCCATCGGGTGCATCACCCGGCTAAGAGCAACAGCTGATGGGTTCCGGCCCATTCCGCTCGGGATTCGTCGCACTCCTCGGCCGCCCGAATTGCGGCAAATCCACCCTGCTCAATACTATCCTCGGCGAAGAGGTCTCTCCTGCTACGCCGCTGCCTCAAACCACGCGGCAGCGTCTCCGCGGCGTCTATACCCGGGAGAATATACAGATCGTTTTCGTCGACACGCCGGGGATTCATAAGGGAGCACATCGGCTCAATGAATCGATGCTCTCCGAGGCGAAGGATGCCGCCGCCGAGGAGGGGATCGACTGCCTCTGCTATCTCGTGGATCTTTCCCGGGAGTTCGGCGAGGAGGAGAGCCTTGCGGCGTCGATCGTTGCGGCGACAAGGGCTCCAAAGCTGATTGTTTTTAACAAAGCGGACATCTGCACTTCGCAAGTGGAAACGATCGGCCGGTTCTATGCACGGTTTCCCGGTCTCAAGGGGACGCCCTCGGTGACGATAAGCGCCACGCGCGGCGAAGACGGCAAACGGTTTCTCGCGGCGCTCGATCCCTTCATCAAGGAGGGGCCGCGTTACTACGATGAAGAGACCCTTACCGATGCCAGCATGCGCTTTTTCGCGGCCGAATTCATTCGCAAGCACATCATTCTCTGCACCCGTGAAGAGGTGCCCCATGCCGTGTTCGTGGAGATTGAGTCCTACAAGGAGCTGCCGGGGCGCCACGAAATAAACGCCGTGATCCATGTGGAGACCATCGGGCAGAAGGGCATCATCATCGGCAAGGGCGGCAGCCTCATCAACCGTATTCGCACCGGCGCGGAAAGAGATATCCGGGCGCTTGCGGCATGCCCGGTTAACGTATCCTGCCATATAAAAGTAACCCCCCACTGGCGCGACGACCCGAGATTTATCAAGTCGGAATTTCAGCGAAGAATATAAAATAACAAGTAGAATTCTTTTTGGATGGCCGAGCCGGGTCACCCGCGCGAGGTAGGAGTGCTTCATAACCGGCACCCGTAGGTGGTTCCCCCACATAAGCAGCGGCAAGCTCATATTATTTTCTCCAAATGACCTCTCCTACCGGCTTCAATCTCGTCGGCTATACCAGCGCCCCGTTCGGCATCGGGGTCGCGGCACGCAATACGATCGTCGTTCTTACGCACCGCGGGTACGACGTCGCGGTTCTCGACCTCCCGCTCGAAGGCGGCCGATCGGGCGTCGATCACTCTTTCGACCATCTTCGCATCCCCGATGGAACACGGCTGCCGCATCAGGTAACGATCTTTCATGTCAACCCCCGTGCATTGGACGCCATTTTCAAGGCCCAGCCTTCGTGGCTGCCTGAGCGGCCGGGATTCACGGCTGTCGTTCCCTTCTGGGAACTCCCCGTGCTGCCGGAGTCCTGGATGACCGCACTCCGCGAGGTCGACCTGGTGCTCTGCCCGAGCAGCTTTATAGAACACACCTTTGCGGCCACGCTGCCCGGACCTAAACCGATGGTCCGGCACTATCCCCAGACCGCCTTCCTGCCGGAGGGCGTTGCGCCCGACCGGGCGAAGTACGGTCTGCCTGAAAGAGGCGTGCTCTTTGCCCTCGGCTTCGATGCGGCGAGCGATCTCGACCGTAAAAACCCCTGGGCGGCGATCGAGGCGTTCAACCGCGCTTTTACGCGGGGAGAAGACGCGCACCTCGTCATAAAGGTAAACGACTCCCTGCCCTCTCGCTCGTCGCAGGCCGCACTTGCCCGGCTGCGGGAATCGGTTGCCGGCGACAGTCGCGTCGTCGTTCGCGAGGAGCCGATGACCTACGCCGGGGTGCTCTCGCTCTACGCCTCGTGCGATGTCTACGTTTCGCTTCACCGCAGCGAAGGGTTCGGCCTGTGCCCCATGGAGGCGATGCTCCTGGGAAAACCGGTCATCGCCACGGCCTGGTCGGGCACCATGGACTTCATGAACGACCGCAATGCCTGCCCGGTCGGCGGTACGCCCGTACCGGTATCCTCGCCCGTCTACCTCACCCTTCTGGCCGGCAAGCCGGCCGTCTGGGCCGATCCGTCGATCGATGAGGCGGTGGTCTGGATGAAGCGGCTCTATGCCGAGGAGAACCTCAGAAAAGAGATCGGGGAACGGGCGCAAGAGAGCATGAAGGAAAGGCAGGAGGAGTGTTTAAGGGGAGAGATATTCGAGGCGGTGATCGGCATGGGGGAGCGGAAGCGGGATTCAATCCACATAAAATAGCGGGATCGTGCTTTCGTAGCAAGCTTGATGAGAGTGACCCGATTTATATTTTCCGGACTAACGTGTAAAGATCTTCGGTTTTCCAAGGACACAGCTATCATGAAATGGCTCGTTTATCCGTGCGACGACCTGCAGGGTCTTTGAAAAAACGAGCTTTTCCATCATGTTCATCCGATCGGCGACAATCGGGTCGTTTTCTTTTGCGGTTGAGGTCGGCCAGAATGCCGCCATCAGGTCATAGGCACCCGTCCGAAAATGAGCATATCGGCATGTCTCAGCATGTCAATGACGCAGGCGTTGAATTCCTGATCCACTATATGCCAATCCACCTCGCCGCCCCTGCCTGCAAAGCATAAGTCAACCGACAGCATGTCGAATGCGATGATCTTTCTCATGGTAACCTCTCAGGCGCCGTTATATGCCCGCCGCAGTTCCTCGATGTCGAGCTTATGCATCTTCAGCATGGCCGTCATGACCCTGTTTGCCTTGGCGGGGTCCCTGTCGCCCAGCATTTCTGTCAGAACGGTGGGAACAATCTGCCACGAAATGCCGAATTTATCGCGCAGCCAGCCGCATTCCAGTTTTTCTCCGCCTGCGGAAAGCTTTTCCCACAGGTCGTCGACCTCGGCCTGCGTTTCGCAGTTCACGAAGAAGGATATGGCAGGCGAAAAGGTGAACTGCGGGCCGCCGTTTATCGCGTAAAAATCCTGGCCGTCGAGAACGAAGGTTGCGCCCATGACCGATCCCTTCGGCCCGGGCCCCGCTTCGCCGTAGCGGGAGAGACCGATGATTCTGGAATTCTTGAAAATCGAGACATAAAAGTTCATCGCCTCTTCGGCGTTGCCGTTGAACCAGAGAAACGGGGTTATCTTATTCATAGTGGCTCCCTTCATGGAACTCTCAGACTTCGATGAGCGATAGTGCCTGATGAGCTGCTATCTTTGCGCGAATGGCCGCAACAAGTTCGACCGTGGTGGAAACATCGATGCCGTAACGCTCGCCGCCGCGGATAATCGGGGCGGTAATAGCATCGACTTCGAGCGGGCGCCCGGCGGCAAAGTCTTTCTGCATGGAAGTGCGTAACGTGGGCGGGAGGCTGTCGAAAATGGCCTTGAGCCTCGGCTGGTGAATTTCGGCGCCGCCCGCCCTCGCCACGGCGCACGCCTCGTCAATCGCTGATACCAGCTTGCGTCGCCACCCGGGGTTGTCGAGGATCTCTCCCTTGTTCAACCCGGATGCGGAGGTCACGAGAGCGAGGGGGGCGAGGAAGCAGAGCTTGTTCCACAGCAGAACCCGTTCGTCCTGAACAAACTGCCCGGTGAAGCCACGATCGGAGAGCTGTCCGATGAGGCCGCCCAGAAGCGGCTCGCCGCCCGCAGCCAGGGTAAGCCGCACGAAAGTGGTTCGCTGGAGAAATCGTCCGGGAGCAATTTTCTCCGCCTCAACCACGATGGTCGCCGGCACCACGCGATCACGGCCGAAGCGTGCATGCAGAATCTCAAGGTGATCGACGCCGTTGAGCATCGGCACCGCGCAGGCGGGCAGCGAGTGCACCGCCTCAAGCGCTTTTTGCAGTTGATAGGTTTTTGTGGCGATCCAGAGCACATCAACCGGTGTCGTCAGAGCCGCCACGGCTTTGGCCGGCGCCGACAGCGAGCCCTGCGGTCGCTCCAGGGTCAAACATGCGGGATAGCCCGCAAGGTTCTCCGGTCGAACGACCACGGTGACGTCTTCTCCGAGCGACGCCAATGCGGTTCCCATCAATCCGCCGACCGCTCCGGCCCCTAAAATTGCATGTTTCATGCAAATCACCTTGCTAAGATGGTATCCGATGGGTTCCCGGTGATAGCCGTCCCGTTATTCTCATAAGCCGCTCTTCCGTCCCCCGTTCCCCCATCGAATCATTTCGAAGCCTTACCCGTTCATCTCTTCGTGTACTTCGCACATCCAGCGAAAACCGAATTTATCGACAAAATCTCCGATCGTTCCGAAAAATTGTTTTGTCAAGGGGTGCCCGATCTTACCGCCGGCCGAGAGTTTTGAAAAGGCCGCCTCAAGCTCCTCCATATCCTTACAGGAAAGGCAAAGCGTAACGGTATCGCCATGGACCGTGTTGGTTGACCCCATCATGTCGGACGCCATGAGCGTGAAACCGTCTTTCTTCAAAACCGAGTGCATAATAGTGTTATGCAACTCTTTGGGCATTTTATCCGCTACGGGAGTCTCGCCGACCTTGAGCAGCGTGAGTTCCCCTCCAAGACACTTCTTGTAAAATTCCATAGCCTCACGACAGTTACCGTTGAAGGTTAAATAAGGTGTTAATTGCGACATGGCTGCTGCTCCTTTCATGCTTCCATCAGGGTTAACGGAGATCCTTCTTATGAAGGGTTAGGGAGAGAAAAGAAAAGCAAAAAACATGCCACGATGGTTCGCGCCATCATTAGGTAGAAAACACAGGAGAAGCAAAATTCCAAAACAAATATGTCAAGGCATTTTAATTTTTTCGCAGAGGTCGCGGGGGTTCCCGCCAACGGGTGTCGGTCATGAAGCACTCCCACCGCGCGCGGGTGACCCGGCTCGGCCATCCAAAAAAGGAATTTGCTTTTACTTTTGGATTCCGGCTCGGCCATCCAAAATGAAGAATTCGACTTTTTTAAAAAGCCATCCGAATAGGAACTTTTTAAAGGCATAAAGGCACATTGTAACCCAAGCCCTACCGCAACCTTACCCCGAGAATTTCACTCGTCATCACCACCGCCGCAAGCTCGGTAGTCAATCTCGACGACGCAATTTTCACCGGCAGCGCACCGATCTCCTGCAAGGTTGCCCCTTCGTCTTCGGTAAACCCACCCGGCGGACCCACGATGCAGGAATAGCCATTATCTCCGGCCTGTATTTTTTCAGCCATCGTCGAAAAAGGTTCTCCCTCGGCATCGGCAACAAGGGGCATTCCGAAAAGGGAGCTTTCTTTAAGGACATTGAAGGGGAGGGGAGGATCGAGGGTCGGCAGGAAGGGGTAGGACGACTGCTTCATGCCGGCGATCATCTTCCCCCGCAGCCGCACGAGCGGTTTCCCTTCCCACGGCTCCCACCAGGGCCGCTGGCAGTGCGCCGCAATAACCGGGGTGATGCGTTCGACCCCGAGCGCGGCCAGATCGCGGACGAGCGGTTCGAATGCGTCCCGCTCAGGGAGCCCGATGAAGAGGCGGAGTGGGCAGGCGTGCCGCTGCAGGGTCGTGCGGCCGAGAATTGCGGCCGAAACGTGGTCCTTGCCGGTGGCCTCAACCCGGCACTCGTAGAGGGTTCCGGCACCGTCGGTTACCCGGAGCGAATCCCCGATCGCATGGCGCAGCACGGCCACGGCGTGGCGGGCCTCCTCGGGATCTAGTTCAAGCCTGTCGGCTTCGATTTTTGAGGCGAAGAAGAGAAATTGGTGGTGGTCGTGCATGGAATTTCCGCCATATCAGAGTTTTTGGTGGGGAAACCTCGCTTCGCGGGTTTCCCCTGGTCGGAGCCGCGCAAAGCCGCGTCTCCCGACCACCCCTTAGAAGCAAAATTCCAAAACAAATATGTCAAGGTATTTTAATTTTTTCGCAGAGGTCGCGGGGGTCCCCGCCAACGGGTGCCGGTCATGAAGCACTCCCACCTCGCGCGGGTGACCCGGCTCGGCCATCCAAAAAAAAATTTGCTTTTACTTTTGGATTCCGGCTCGGCCATCCAAATGCATTTGAATTTCTAAATGCCACCTGAGCAGTAACGAAATTTGATGAAAGAATTCATTATGGGAAAATCAGGCCAATATCCTTCCCATCCTTCCCGCGCATGCGGAGCACCTGCGAGGGCTTTGAAAAGAACTGTTCCGGAGAGTCCCCTTCCAGGCCATACTGAGGATCGGCGCCGAAATTGGTCTGGTCGGTCATGGAAACGCCCTTCATGGGTTCGCGATTCATATAAAAGTCGTTGAACAGGACCCGGCTTCGCCTTGCCGCATCTCCCACCCATATCCCGAACATCTTGTTGCCGAGAAACATGTTATTCTGCACCACCACCTCGCTGTTTCCAAGGAGCATGATGCCGCTGTTGCCGTTTTCACCGATCACATTGCTCTCGATCGAGGCACGCAGGGTTCGCGTTCCCTCGCAGTAGATGCCGCTCCATCGGTTTCGGTAGATGACGTTATTTATGATATGCGGAAGCACCAGGAGACAGTGAATGCCGATGCCGCGGTTATCGCGGATGCAGTTGTGCTCGATGGTCATGCTGACGCCTTCGCAGAGAATCCCCTTGTCGCCGTTTTCGATGGTAAAATTTTTAATGAGCGACCGGTTTGCGCCGATCACGACCGGTTTGCCGCTCCTTCCCGAGATGATCGTTGCGACGGGCGATTCGCCGAGCAGGACAACACCATCCCTGAGCACGACCTGCTCCCGGTAGGTTCCGTTCCGGACATAGACCGTATCGCCCTCTTCGGCCTTTTCGAGGCCGGCACGGATGGTCCGTGCCTTGTCGGGAACGATTATTTTCGTGCCTGCGTAAAGGGGAAGAAGCGCGGCAATCGAGAGAAGAAGCATCATCTTTTTCATTGCACCCTCCGGTAATAATATAGAAAAAACGAGAGCACGAAGCCATTCCGCCCCCCTCCTCTTCAATCTATATCATTTGCTGAAAATCCGGCAATCGGGCGAGGCGGACGGAAACGGATGGGTCCGCCGTCCCCTCCCGCCCGATGAAAAATCTTGACTTCCTTCGTATAAATAGCTATTTTATAAGCATGAGGTCGAAAATGCCTGCAAATACGCCTGTTTCCATCGTGACCGTAGCGGTTATAAACCTGCGGGGGATTCTGGTTATTGACCCGGAATCGAGGGAGACGGCTTTTTGATCTGACATTATCCGACAAAAAAAAGCCCGCTCCCGAAAGGAAGCGGGCTTTTTTTTTATGTATTTCAGCGGAATGCTTGATCCGATTTGCAAAAAGGTGGTATTTTAAAGAGATTTTGCCGCGCTTATGCGCATGGAGGGTACCGTGAAAAAGACAGGCGCACAGATCCTGGTCGATGCTTTACAACAAGAAGGCGTGGCGGTGGTGTTCGGTTATCCGGGCGGCCAGGTCATCCCTATTTTCGATGCGCTCTACGACGTTAAAAGTCCGGAGGTCATCCTGGTGCGGCACGAGCAGGCCGCGGCACACGCGGCCGACGGGTATGCGCGCGCCACCGGAAGGGTCGGCGTCTGCCTCGCAACCTCGGGGCCCGGAGCGACCAACCTCGTTACCGGCATCGCCACCGCGTACATGGATTCCATCCCCATGGTGGCGCTGACCGGCCAGGTGCCGACACCCGTTCTCGGCAGCGACGCCTTCCAGGAGGCCGATATCGCGGGCATCACCCGGTCGATCACCAAGCATAATTTTCTCGTGAAATCGGTCGAAGAGTTTCCGCTCGCGCTCAAGCAGGCTTTCTATATCGCGCGCACCGGTCGACCCGGACCGGTGCTCGTGGATATTCCGGCCGACGTGTCGCGGGCACTGCTCGACAATTACGAATATCCGGCCACGGTTTCGATCCGCTCGTATAAGCCGAAGCTTACCGGCCATATTTTGCAGATCAAGAAGGCGGCCGAGGCGATCGCGGCCGCGAAAAAGCCGATTATCTATGCCGGCGGCGGCGTGATCCTTTCCGGCGCTTACCGCGAGCTTCGAGCTCTTGCCGAAAAGATCAACGCCCCGGTGACGCTCACGCTCATGGGTCTCGGCGGTTTTCCGGGCGACCACCCGCTCTTCATCGGCATGCCGGGTATGCATGGATCGCGCGCCGCAAATACCGCGCTCCAGGAGACCGACCTGATCATCTCAATCGGCGCCCGGTTCGACGACCGGGTAACCGGGAATGTCGATCACTTTGCCCAGAACGCGAAGATCATCCACATGGATGTCGACCCGTCGGCGATTTCAAAGATCATCAAGGTCGATATTCCGGTCGTGGGCGATGCGAAGCAGATCATCGAGGAGCTCAATAAAATCGTGGCGCCCCGGAATCCCGATGCGTGGAACGAACGGATCGGGTCGCTCACCAGGGGAGGCATCTTTACCTATAAGCCGTCTGAATCCGACACCGACATCAAGCCGCAGTCGGTGATCGAATCGCTGTATAAATTGACCGAAGGGAAGGCGATCGTGGCGACCGAGGTGGGGCAGCACCAGATGTGGACCGCCCAGTACTACAAGTTCGCCCAGCCGCGGACGCTTATCAGTTCGGGCGGCCTGGGGACCATGGGGTTCGGCCTGCCGGCGGCGATGGGTGCGGCGATGTCCCACCCCGACAAAACGGTGGTCGTGGTCGCGGGCGACGGTTCCATACAGATGAATATCCAGGAACTGGCCACCATTTCGCTCAACCGCATCCCGGTCAAGATCGCGATCCTTAACAACGGGTGGCTCGGGATGGTGCGCCAGTGGCAGGATCTTTTCTTCGACCGGCGCCGGAGCGCAACCTGCCTGCGGAGAAAGCCGGAAGCGTGCGGCGAGTGCGGCGGGGTGAACGGGTGCAAACGCGCCTATATCCCCGACTTTATCGCGCTCGCGGAAAGCTACGAAATTCCCGCATTCCGGGCGGAGAAGGCCGGCGAGGTCGAACGGGTGCTCGCGGCGGGTCTGGCCGTGGACGGCCCGGCGCTCATGGAGTTCATGGTGATCGAGGATGAAAACGTTTTTCCGATGGTTCCGGCGGGCAAGCCGCTCAGCGCCATCATGCTGGAGGGTTGATGAGCACGCATATCATTTCCCTGCTTGTTGAAAACCGGCACGGCGCTCTTTCGCGCGTTGCCAATTTGTTCTCCAGCAGGGGGTACAACATAACGAGTCTGACCGTTGCCGAGACCGAGGACGCTACCGTGTCGCGGATGACCATCGTGGTGACCGGCGACGAGGCGATCCTCGAACAGATCGCCAAGCAACTCAACAAGCTGCTCGACGTCATCAAAGTGATCGACTTCATCGACCGCCCCATCATCGATCGGGAGCTCCTGCTCATCCGTATCGATGCGGGAAAGGCGAACCGGCATGAAATTCTCGACCTGTGCGATATCTTCAACGCGCGCATCGTCAATGTGACGCAGAAATCGGTGACCGTGGAGCTTGCCGGACGCTCGGCGGGCATCGACGATTTCGTGGCAATGGTCCGGCCGTTCGGCATCCGGGAGATCGTCCGGTCCGGGACCATCGCCATCGGCAAGGCGAAGGATTAAAAAAAGAGGCACTATTCACCTTATCATAAAGGAGTCGGTATGGCACTGATTGATTTCGGAGGCGTCAAGGAAGAGGTTATCACGCGCAAAGAATTTTCCCTTGCGAAAGCCCGCAAGGTGCTGAAGGACGAGACCGTCGCCGTGATCGGGTACGGCGTGCAGGGACCGGCGCAGGCGCTCAACATGAAGGATAACGGCATCAACGTCATCATCGGTCAGTCGAAGGAGTATGCCAAGGACTGGAATCGCGCGGTAAAGGACGGCTGGGTTCCGGGAAAGACACTGTTCCCGATCGCCGAGGCGGTGAAGCGCGGTACCATCATCCAGATGCTCGTTTCCGATGCGGCGCAGCGGATCGTATGGCCAACGGTGCAGGAAAACCTGAAGCCCGGCGACGCGCTCTATTTTTCGCACGGTTTTTCCATTGTCTATAAGAAGCAGACCGGCGTGATCCCGCCGAAGGATGTCGACGTCATCATCGTCGCGCCCAAGGGTTCGGGAACGAATGTCCGGCGGAACTTCCTTTCGGGCTCGGGGATCAATTCGAGCTTCGGCGTTTTCCAGGACGCGACCGGCAGGGCGGAGGAGCGGTGCAAGGCGGTCGGTATCGCCATCGGCTCGGGCTACCTGTTCCCGACGACCTTCGAGCGTGAGGTGTACAGCGACCTGACCGGCGAACGCGGGGTGCTCATGGGCGCTCTCGCGGGCATGATGCAGGCGCAGTACGATGTACTCCGTAAATACGGTCACAGCCCGTCCGAGGCATTCAATGAAACCGTCGAAGAGCTGACCCAGAGCCTTATCCGGCTCGTCGATGAGAACGGCATGGACTGGATGTATTCGAACTGTTCGGTGACCGCGCAGCACGGGGCGCTCAAATGGCGGCCGATCTTCAGGCAGGCCAACCTGCCGGTGTTCGAAAAGCTTTACAAATCAGTCAAGACCGGCAAGGAAACCGCCGAGGTCATCGCGGATTGCGGCGGCAAGGACTACCAGAAATTCCTGGCCGCCAAGCTCTCCGAGATCCACGATTCGGAGATGTGGCGGGCCGGCGCCGCGGTGCGTGCCCTGCGTCCGAAGGAGAAGGCGAAGGAAATCGTCAAGGGTGTCAAGGGAACCGGCGGCCGGGGAGAGAACTGAGGCGGGCGGGCGATTGTTACCGGGGGACCATTGAACGTTGCATCGGCCCGGCCGTGAACGCAGCGGTCAGTGGTTCCCGTCAAAAGAGTAATTCATATCCGGGAGCACTATCTATGAAGCAGGAAAAGCTCATCATTTTCGACACCACGCTCCGCGACGGCGAGCAGGCGCTCTCATCGAGCCTTTCGGTCAGCCAGAAGGTCCGGATCGCGCGGCAGCTTGCCCGGCTCAAGGTCGACGTCATCGAGGCGGGATTTCCGATCTCCTCCCCGGGCGACTTCGAATCGGTTTCGACCATTGCCCGCGAAATCAAGGAGCCCGTGATCTGCGGACTGGCACGGCTTGTCGAAAAGGATATCATCGCCTGCGGCAAGGCGGTGAAGCCGGCCAAGCGGCCGAGGATCCACCTTTTTGTGGGAACGTCCGCCATCCATATGGAAAAAAAGCTCAAGAAGTCCGAGGACGAGATTCTTGCCATGGTCAAGCAGAGCATCAGGGTTGCGCGCCGCTACGTCGAGGATGTCGAATTTTCCCCCGAAGACGCGGGAAGAACGGGTATCGATTTCCTCTGCCGGGTAGTCGAACACGCCATCCGCTGCGGGGCGAAAACGATCAACATCCCGGACACGGTCGGTTACACGACGCCCGAGCAGTTCGGCGCGATCTTCGACGGCCTGTTTGCCCGGGTGCCCAATATCGGGGATGCGGTCATCTCGGTGCACTGCCATAACGATCTCGGCATGGCGACCGCCAACTCCATCACCGCGGTTGCGCACGGGGCACGGCAGATCGAGTGCGCTATGAACGGCCTCGGCGAACGCGCGGGCAACACGGCACTCGAAGAGGTGGTCATGGGGATCACGGTGCGGCAGGATCTCTTCCGCCATCTCACGCTGAATGTCGACACCCGGGAGATCATGCGCACGAGCAGGCTCGTCCGCGAAATCTGCAACATGCCGGTGCAGGCGAACAAGGCGATCGTCGGCGCCAATGCCTTCGCCCACTCGTCCGGTATCCACCAGGACGGCGTGCTCAAGGCGCGTTCGACCTATGAGATCATGACGCCGGAATCGGTGGGGCTCCGGGAGAACCGGATGAACCTGACGAGCCGTTCGGGCAGCCACATGGTGCGGTCGCGGCTTGCCGCGCTCGGGTACGGCGAGGCGGAGTACGACATCGCCGAATTTTACGGGCGGTTTATCGCGCTTGCCGATAAAAAAGGCTCCGTGTACGACGACGATCTCATCACGCTCATGGAGGCCAAGAATGCCGGCGAGCTCGCCGACCGGTTTACGCTTGAGTATCTCAACGTTTCGAGCGGACTGGGCACCATGGCCACGGCCGCCGCGCGCATTACGCACGACGGCAAATCCGAGCAGGAGGCCGCCACCGGCGACGGTGCCGTGGATGCGACCACCAAGGCGATCGACCGGATCGTGGGTTTCAAGATCACCATCGAGAACTACCATCTCGAATCGGTCACCGAGGGTCGCGAGGCCCAGGGCAAGGTAACCATGGTGGGCCGAGCCGCCGAAGGAGTTTTCGTCGGCACCGGGACCAGCACCGATATCGTGGAAGCATCGGCGCTCGCCTATATGAATATTGTCAATAAGATCGCGCGGATGAAGCAGTTCAAGCGGAAATTGCCGGTGCAGAAGAGTCTCGCCGACGATGAGGTCTGAAACAGCGAGGAAATTCGTTACCCATACAACCATAAACAAAGGACGAGGTTCATGAAATCGTACAACATAGCCCTGATGCCGGGCGATGGCACCGGGCCGGAGGTACTGAAAGAGGGGGTGAAGGTTCTTGACGTCGTGGGCGCGAAGTACGGCCTGGCCTTCAACTACACCGATTACGACTTCGGCGGCGAGCGCTACAAGCGGACCGGCGAGACCCTGCCCGACGGCGCGGTCGCGGAACTCAAGAAGCACCACGCCATATTCCTCGGCGCCATCGGCCACCCCGATGTCAAACCCGGCATCCTCGAACTCGGGATCCTCCTTAAATTGCGGTTTGCGCTCGACCAGTACATCAACCTTCGTCCGGTCAAGCTCTATCCGAACGTTTCGACGCCGCTGCGCGACAAGGGACCCGAACACATCGATTTCGTGGTGATCCGCGAAAACACCGGCGGCATCTATACCGGCATGGGCGGGGCGACCATGGTCGGCACGCCAAACGAGGTGGCGACGCAGCTCATGCTCTACTCCCGGCCCGTCGTCGAGCGGTGCATCCGCTACGCGTACGACTATACTCGCAAGCGCAACAGCCCGAAGAAGACGCTGACGCTCGTTCACAAGTGCAATGTTCTGACCTATGCGGGCGACCTGTGGGTCCGCACGCACAAGGAGGTCGGCGACGCCGATTACAAGGATATCAAGCAGGATTACAACCACGTCGACGCGTGTACCATGTGGATGGTGAAGAGCCCGGAATTCTACGACGTGATCGTGACCGAGAACCTCTTCGGCGACATCATCACCGACCTGGGCGCCATGATCCAGGGCGGCATGGGCATCGCGGCGGGCGGCAACATCAACCCGACCGGCGTGTCCATGTTCGAGCCGATCGGCGGCAGCGCGCCCAAGTACACGGGCAGGAACGTGATCAACCCCCTTGCCGCGATCTGCGCGGGCGGCATGATGCTCGATACGCTCGGCGAAACAAAGGCAGCCGCCGCAATTGACAAGGCGGTGAACGATGCCCTCGCTTCCGGCAGGATCACGAGCATGTCGGCCGGGAAGATGGGCATGGGAACGACGCAGGTGGGAGACCTCATCGCGTCGCTGGTGAAGTAGCAGGATTTCCACGAGTGAAGTGCCATGGGCAGAGACGCACGATGCGTCTCTGCCATGCAAGGAATAAAAAAGCATGAAGCATCAAAAATCCGGCGTCACGCTCTACGATACCACGCTCCGCGACGGCAACCAGGGCCTCGGGGTCCACCTGTCGCTCTCCGACAAGCTGCGGATCACGAAGAAGCTCGACGAGCTCGGCGTCCACTACATCGAGGGCGGGTGGCCCAATCCGACAAACGAGATCGATACCGGGTACTACCGCGAGGTGAAGAAACTGCGGCTCTCCGCGAAAATCGCGGCGTTCGGCAGTACGCGCCGACCGGGAATAGCGCCGGCCGGGGATGAGTTTCTCCGGGCTCTGGTCGCAAGCGAAGCGCCGGTGATCACCATGTTCGGCAAGACCTGGGACCTGCACGTCGAAAAAGTGCTGCGGACCACGCGTGACGAAAACGTGGCCATGATCGGCGAGACGATCGCCTTCTGCAAGAAGTATGCGGGCGAAGTCATCTACGACGCCGAGCACTTCTTCGACGGCTATCGGGCCAACCCCGGCTATGCCATAGCGACTCTCCTCGCCGCGCAGCAGGCCGGCGCCGACCTGATTGTCCTGTGCGACACGAACGGCGGGCTGTTGCCGGACGAATTTCTCACCATCTGGCGCGAGGTAGTGCCGAAGGTCGCCTCTCGCCTGGGCATCCATGTCCACAACGACTCGGGCTGCGCTGATGCGATCTCCTGCCTCGCGGTCATCGAGGGCGCGGCCCAGGTGCAGGGGACCATCAACGGTCTGGGCGAGCGCTGCGGAAACGCCAACCTCTGCACCATCATCCCGAACCTGCAGCTGAAAAGGGGGGTGCCGCTCATTTCGGGCGAGCAGCTGGCGCAATTGCGACCGGTCTCCCTCTTTGTCGCCGAGGTGGCGAACATGATCCCGGCCGTGGGGCAACCCTATGTGGGTGAGGCGGCATTTTCGCACAAGGCGGGGGCGCATGCCGATGCGGTTCGCAAGGTGCGCGAGTCGTTCGAGCATGTCGCCCCGGAAGCGGTCGGGCACGCCCGGCAGTTTGTGGTGTCGCACCAGGCCGGTTCGAGCACCATGCTCGAAAAACTCGCCACCATCTGCCCGAACCTCGACAAAAAAGACCCGCGGGTAAAGAAGCTCCTGTTTCACATCAAGGACCTCGAAACCAGCGGCTACCAGTTCGAAGCGGCCGAAGGGTCGTTCGAGCTCATCGCCCGGCAGATGCTCGGCCAGTTTCCCGAACCGTTCTCGGTGCTCGAATTCAGGGTGATCGAGGAGAAACGGCAGAACGGGGAAGCGTACTCCGAGGCAACGATCAAGGTGCGGGAGAATGATCATGTGGAGCACACGGCCGCCGAGGGCGACGGTCCGGTGAACGCGCTCGACAACGCGCTGCGCAAGGCGCTCGTGCGGCTCTTTCCCTCGCTTGCCGAGGTGAAGCTGGAGGATTTCAAGGTGCGGGTGCTCGACGGCCGCGACGGTACCGGCGCGAAGGTGCGTGTGCTGATCGAGTCGTCCGATGGAAGCAGCCGCTGGGGAACCGTCGGCGTCTCCACGAACATCATCGAGGCATCGTGGCTCGCGCTCATCGACGCCCTGAAATATAAGCTGATGAAGGAAACATTGAATACAAAAGCGTAGATGCGTAAATGCGTAGATGCGAAAAATTTAAATGTTTTGACTTAACGCATCTACGCTTCGACGGTTTTGTTGTGCCGCATCTACGCATATGCGGTTTTGCCGTGCCGCATCTACCTTTCTAAGCATCTTCGAACAGAGAACACAAGGAGATCTGAATCGTATGGCTCCACAGTTGAATTGGCGAGAACTTGGTTTTCAATACCTGCAGACCGAAAGTTTTGTGCGGGCGGACTTCACGGGCAACGGCGGCTGGAGCGCCATCAAGGTCTGCACCGATCCGAACATGTCCCTTCATGTCGGCGCGGCATCCCTCCATTACGGTCAGGCGTGCTTCGAAGGGCTCAAGGCATTTACCCGGAAGGACGGCTCGGTCGCCCTCTTCCGGCCGGAAGAGAACGCCCGCCGCATGATACGCAGCGCGGAGCGTCTGGTCATGGAGCCGGTCCCGGAGGAGCTCTTCCTCGATGCGTGCAAAAAGGTGATTGCCGTCAACCGCGACTGGATGCCGCCCTACGGCACCGGCGCATCCATGTACCTCCGGCCGCTCCTCATCGGATCGAGTCCGCGCGTGGGAATCTCGCCCTCCGACGACTACATCTTTCTCGTGCTCGCCATGCCGGTGGGACCCTACTATAAAAACGGCTTCCTACCCGTTGCCGCCATGGTGCAGGACAAGTACGACCGCGCCGCGCCGCGCGGCCTGGGAAAGATCAAGGCGGCGGCCAACTATGCCGCCGGACTGTTCGGCGATCTCGAAGCGAAGAAACTCGGGTTTACCATATCGCTCTACCTGGATGCCGGTACACGCACGCACCTCGAAGAGTTCGGCACCTCGAACTTCATCGCAATTACAAAAGACAATAAATACGTCACTCCGGAGTCGGACTCCATCCTCACCTCGGTGACCAATAAGAGCCTCCAGCAGCTTGCCGCTGATTTCGGCCTGACGGTCGAACGCCGCGAAGTCGGCCTTGCCGAGCTTGCCGATTTCGCCGAGGTCGGTGCGTGCGGCACCGCGGCGGTGATCACGCCGGTGCACTCGATTACGCACAACGACCGTGTCTACACCTTCGGCCGCAGGGACGAGGCCGGTCCGGTCCTCACCCGGCTCTACCGGGAGCTCCTCGCCATACAGTACGGCGAGGTGGAGGATCGGCACGGGTGGATGGTGAAGGTGGCCTGACCTGTCGCTGCCTGGGAATATCAGGTCGTCTATTTTGATCGGGACGTATCCGACCAATTTCAGGAAAAACCGGATTCAATGGCAAATGCAAAATGGGAATATGCCGGGGAGATTTGCCCGAATGGCTGGAATGCCCGTTATGTGGCTTTCAGGAGGGAGAAATAGCTTTTCGGATTGCACAATAGACAATCCTTTGAAGATCGTCGCCGTTCAGGTGTTTTTTAAGAAGGTCCAATTTTCTTGATGACCTCCCCTTAGGGGGGACGCCGAAGATTTCACAAAAGTAATTACTTCCCTATTTTCTTCCCCTCCGAAAAAGCCGCGCCCAGATACTTCCCGACGACGAAGACCGGGGTGGGAAAAACGATGGTTTTCGCGCCGATTGACTTTTTCATGCCCGCCCCTCCCCCCCCCCTTGAATTTTTTGCCGGTGTTGCATCCATTGAAAATATTGACGCCGCCAGAAGCAGCCCGGCGATCGCACATCTGCCCATTACGGATCCCAGAGTAAGATTCATATGCCTCCTGCGTTATCGGATTCAGCAAAAACAGACGACTTTCACGGCATTCCCGCCCACTTCACCATTCTTTTCTTCAGATCCAGCGTCCTGCCGTCGACCACGAAGGTTCCGTCGCCGTTCGCATGGAAGGTACGGCGTTCCTTGTGTAGGGCATTTGTCCAGGCCTTGACCCCTTCGAGCACGAAGAGGCAGTACTTCTTCGCCATGGACGCGTCCGCCACCCGGCATTCGATATTGTAAAGACATTCCGCGACGAGCGGTGCGGCGACCTCCTGGCCGGGAAGGGTCGTCAGGCCGTACGTCTCGAACTTGTCGATCTCCGCGCCCGAGCAGTTGCCGATATCGACCACGGTGCCCGCAAGGTCCACGGCGGGGATGGCGATCACGCACTCTCTGGTCGCCGCCAGGGCCTTCTGGCTGAAATTGGCCGGGGAGACGATGCAGCCGATGAGCGGCGGCTCGAATTCGATCATCGTGGTCCAGCTCATGGTCATGACGTTCGCACGTCCCTTTGCCGCAGTCGTCAGGAGCACGACCGGACCCGGTTCGAGCAGGCAGAAGACGCGGGAGAGCGGGTAGTCCTTGAGTTTCATGATTCCTCCCCATTCGTCGCGGGGGCGGCCGGGCGGTCACCCGGTGCGCGACAATTTTAAAAATAGTATGGTTCCCTGAGGCGGATATCCGAGGCAGGGGCAAAATTTTCAATAATTGAAATGCTTTTCGATAAGTCTTTAATTGTTTTTTTGTATTCGTCTCGTCAATTTCCCCGCAATCTCTCGCAATTTATGGATCCCGGTAAATTCATAGAGCACCAGAACCACGATCCCGGTCGGGATCGCGGTGAGGACGCTCACGATCAGGTTGGTCAGGAGCCTGCCGTGGCCGAAGTGCATCTTCACGAGCTCATGCCTGACGCCCCAGCCGGTCGCCGCGGCGATGAGGCTGACCAGGACGACCGTGCCGAGAGTTCTGAGAAGGGGGACGATCGAGTGCCGGTCCGCATAGCGCCGGTACCAGAGGATGTACAGCGTGACAAACTGCACCACCATACCCGCCGTCGCGCTGGCCGCAATGCCCTTCGCCCCCCAGGCCCTGCTGGTCACATAGTAGAGCGGCAGGGTGAGCACGGTGACGATGGAGCTCACGATCATGGGGATGTAGGGCCGCTGGACGGCATAGAAGGGCCGCACCACGAAGACCGCGGCCGAAAAGGCGAAGGCCCCGATCATGTAGAGGGCGAATGCCGGCGCGGTGCGTAAGGTTGAGGCATGGGTGAAGTGGCCGTGTTCATACAGGATTGCAATGATCTGGGGCGCGAGGACCGCCATGAGGAGCGAAAGCGGGATGCAGTACCCGGCGATCTGCGTGAGCACCTTATTGACAAGAGAGGTGATCTCGCGGTAGTTCCGCTCGGCTGCGAGCCGGGAGAGGTAGGGGTAGAACGCCACGCCCGATGCCTGGCCGAAGACCGCCACGACAAACCCCATGGTCCGCAGGGCATAGTTGATGCTGGAGGTACCGCCTTCGCCGAGAAAGGAACCGAAAAACCGGAAGAATATCTCATTGGAAAAGGTCATGCCGAGCCCGAAAATGACCGGTGCCGAGAGCAGGATGAACTTCCTGAGATCGCCGTCGCGCAGATCGAAACGGAAACGGTAGCGCAGCCCGGTCTGCATCGCGCCGGGCAATTGCACGAGAACGTTTGCGACAAAGGCGCCGATGAGTACTCCCCAGGCAAACCCCTCTACTCCGAAGCGCCTCCCGAGCAGAAGGCCGCCGAGGATGATACCCCCGTTGTAGAAGAGCGGCGCCAGGGCGGGAAGAAAGAACCGGTGGCGCGCCATCTGCACCGCCGAGAAGAAGGCGCCCCAGTAGAAAAATATCTGCGCCGGCAGGATGATGCGGGTGAGACGGACGGTCATCGGGAGCGTCTGCGCGTTGGCGATATGCGGCCCCATGAGTCGCAGGATGTCCGGGGCGAAGACGATGGACACGGGAATGATGATCGCAAACGCGAAGGAGCCGATGGTGATGATATTGGAAAATGCGCGCCAGGCGCCCTCGTCATCCGATTTGGCGAGATGCCGCTGGAAGATCGGAATGAAGGTGATGGAGAGAAAGCCCCCGGCCAGCATGTGATTGAGCAGTTCCGGAATAAAAAAAGCGGTCACATAGGCATCGATCGTGGTACTGGTCCCGCCGAAACCGGCGATCACCTGCTCCCGCACGAGCCCGATGATCCGGCTCAGGAAGACCGAGGTCATCATGATCGCCGTCGCGATGGTTAAAGATTTTTTTAAGGCGGCTTTTTCGGCGATGGTTTGATTGGTCACGGAATGTGCACTCTTTGAGGACGAGAAAAAGGCGGAGCCCCCGTTTTCGGGCGCCCCGCCTGTCTCTTGCAGATGATTGCCGGCTACTTACGCTTCTTCGTCTTCTTTTTTCCCACTCGTGGTGTATTGAGAATGCGATAAGTCTGGGAAACCGACAGCTTGAACTTCTTCGCCAGTGCCATCCCGGACATGCCTTCGTCATGCAACCTGACCATGTCTTCGTTGCGCTCGATGTTTTCGGCGATCATTGAATCGATGCCGTACTTCTTACGCAACTGATGCACCGCCTGCCGCGTGATGCCGAACTGCTCGCCGATTTTTGCATCGGTGCGGAACTTCTTCTGCAGCTTTATGAGCTGCTCTTTACTGATACGTGCCATGATGCATGGCTCCTCTCTGAGGCTTGAGGTGGTAATTTGCTCAGGCTGACACAGCGTCACGCCATATTGCAAAATTTTTTAAACCAGATTCCTCTTAAAACCGTGCGTCGGCAATGATGGGATAAGGAACGCATGGCACGGGGTAAGGTGCCACTCTCCATATTTTTAAAATACATTACACTGCTTGCTGGCACAAGAGGTATTTAACATCAATTGTCATGATTCCCTGCTTCGAAAGGAGTATATTTCTACCGCGGACCGACACCCATCATGAGCGCATCATCGCAACCATCACTCCACGACTCCATCATAGCTTTTCTACGGGAACGACCCGAAGGGGTTTCGGCGGCTGAGCTCGGGGAGCGTTTCCTCAAGCTGAAAGGCTCGATTGCCGTAAGCGTCGCCCCGGCCATAAAGGCCATGCTCCTTCCCGACCGCCGATGTTTCCAGGACGAGACGGGTTTATGGCACGCCCGCGCCAGGCAATCCGTCGAAGACCCGGCGCAGGGGGGGCTTCCCTTCGTCGCGGTGCATGGGGTGATCGATCCCGTTTCGCACAGGGTCCGGTATCTTTCACTCTGGGAGCTGATGCCGCGTATTGCGTGCAGCGCATCGGGATGGATCGTCGATCCCGCTTCCCTCTCCTTCGATGATCGCGACCGTCTCGCCGACGGGGCTGATGCGCCCTTTTCTCCCGAGGCGGCGCAGGAGCTTCTCCTGTTCATCGCGTCGAAGGAAGAGAATCGCATCCCGGTTTTCCTCGGCTCGACCAGCCGCGACAGTATAACGATCGCCTGTTCCGTGATCGGCGAAACGCTCCCGGACGACACCCTGGTGGTAAGCGAGCTTCTCCGGGCGGCCGGCGTGTCGGTGCCGCGGCCGCTCACCCTTGCGGCCCTCGAACGGGCCGTTCCCGGCGCCGCGGGGGCGAAGGGGGACACCGCCCGGCGACAGGGTGAGCAATTCGCCCTCTGCGTGGCCGAGCTTCTTGCGACGCTCCGGCTGAGGGGGATCGAAACGCGCGAGGACCTCGATGCCCTGTTTCGCCGGGAGAAGGCCTCCCTCTTTACCGGCAAAGAGTTCTCCTATGACGATCTTCTCGCCCTGCCCGCCTCTCCCGCGGTCTATGCCTTCAAGGACGCTTCGGACAACTACCTCTATATCGGCAAGGCAAAGAATCTCAGGCGCCGGCTCCTCGGCTATTTCGGTGAAACCGATGAGTCGCCGGGGAAACTCGAACAGATCCGCGACCAATCGCGCCGCATCATTTCCCACCAATGCGGATCGGAACTCGAATGCCTGATCCACGAATACCGGCTCATCCGGAAGTACTCCCCCCTCCTTAACCGTCAGTTCGAGGTAGTCGAGAGCAAAGGATCGTTCCGGCCGATCGATGATTGCATCGTGGTGCTGCCCCATGCCCTGCCCGGCAGGGTGATGTCGGTGTGGGTCAGGCGGGAGCAGCGCATACTTCTTAAATCGTTCGATGCGGACCCGGAGGCGCGCACCGAGATCATCAAGGAGCTTGACGCTTTCTTTTTCAGCAAAAAACTGAGCCCCGTAAGCTCCGATTTTCCCGAACACCAGATTGCCGTTCGATGGATCCGGCGCCATGCCGATGAACCGGCAATCGTTCCGGTGCACCGGATGGCGGGGGCGGAGGAGGTCTACGAAGCGCTCCGCCTTCTGGCCCGTGACGGTCTTTGAAATTCTCCCGGCTGCCCTGCCGGTGGAGGTGCATAGATTATTTTTCGGGTCGTCAGACGTGGGGTTTCTTTTACATTTTAAAAGGGCATACCTATGAAGCGCAGTATCGATCACGACCATTTTGTCGCAAAGAACCGGGCTCTTGCCGTGGCGGAGGACATGAAACGCCGCGATCAGATAAGCGACGGGCCGGGCGACGGCAGGAAGAGCGCCGCATCCGGGTCGTGTTTCACCTGTAAAACCAAGCAGGGATGCTCGGAGTTCAAGGCCCGGCGAAGCGGGCGATCAACCGGCGTGGTTTCCTTCGGCGGCGACGAAAAATTTGTCTGCGACCGGTACGTTCCCGCCCCGGCGCAGGGACGGTCGATGTCCGATCAGCAGATCAAGGCGCTGATGAAAAATATCCGGAAGGGATTTTAAGTCCCCTCGCACGGGACCGCAAAGGAGAGAGGCAATGGCAAATACCCCGTTCGAGCTCTACGAGGAAGCCTATCGGCTGCACTATCGGGAGAAAAAAATTTCCGATGCAGTCAAAATCTACGAGGCCGTCATGCGGGAGTTCCCGGATTCAAGCGAGTGCGGCTATGCCTTCATCCAGCTTCAGAAAATCAAGGCGAATGAGGTAACGACCTGCCTCCAGGCGGGCGGGAGCGGATGGGATTTTCCGACTCTCGTTGCCGTTTTTGTCGGTTGCGCGGCGCTTCTGGTCTCGGTGGCGGGTACCCTGATTGCTTTTCATGAGCTGAAGGCGGAGCACAATCGGACTGATTACGCCGTCGTGACGCTTGCCGAATTGCAGGCCGGGAACACGGAGGCGGCGGACAAGAACCTCGTTGAAATGAAAAAACTCTACCCGAACGACGTGCTCGCCCGTGAGCTGTCGACCTGCGTCGCGGCAGGCGGGGTCGTCGCTCCTCGAAGGGCCGACCCGGTCACGATGGAGCCCGACTCTTCGGCACGGGTTTCGCCCGCGCCCGCGCCGGCCCGGACCGCAAAGGCGCAAAGAGCGCAGCCCCCGAGGGTCGGGGCGCATACACCCTCGCCCGACGCCGGCCCGGCCGATTCTTCCGGTCATTGATGAGGCCCCCCCGCATGGCTGCAAAAATGGTCGATCGCGGTCGCGAATTCACGGAGCGCATTGTCTCCGGGTTCGTGCTCGACGATGCGGGCAAATGGATCACTCTTGCTGAGCGGAAAAAAGTCGAAGAGGAGGTGCTGGCGCATCTCATGGGGGGCCGTCTTCTCCACGAAGGACGGTGGCTGAGCTTCGACGAGGTGAAGACCGCGCGACAGGCGGCGGCGGTTCCCCCGGAAGAGGAACGCGAAGAGACCCGCGTCATCGAACCGTAGATTATTCCCCGGTCAATTCCACCCGTTCATCGGCGGCCATGGATATTTCGAGCACCGTCCCCTGCACCGCGGAGGTGCCCCGGGAACGCTGGAGCGCCGCGCGTCCGCCCCACGGATTCGAGAGCCGGAACGTTCCGGCCGCGTTTGCCTTGATGCTCACGCGGGTCACGCGGCCCGAGAGCCGCGTTGCGCCGATTTCGAAGGCCCCTTCGGTGCGGATATTGTCGAATGAAACGTGTTTCCACCGCTTGGGGGCCCCGGCAAAGAGGTAGTTGACCCCGCGCCTCGTGTGCACCATCATCTCCGGAATGGCGGCCGTCGCGCCCATGCCGGCATCCAGATGCAACATCTCATATTTCCCGGCAACGACCGATTCCGGCGTGCCGCGCGTGCTGAATCCCAGGAAGATCGGATCCCGCACCGGTGAATGACCCTCGTTGGTAAAAACCCGTTCCCAGATTTCCAGGAGCAGTTCCGCCATGTCGGCGTTACCCAATCGGGTATGAATCATCCCGGCCCACGGAAGGCTGGCCGCATTCCACACTCCCATGCCCTGCGAGACCCAGGTCTCGACGGTATGTTCCAGCGCGCGCGCAACCTCCGGGTCATCGAGATCAAGGGTATCGAACGGGCTCACTCCCGCGAGATGGGAGTGCAGGGCGTCGCTTTCGCGCAAGGGTACCCCGTCGAAGATGCCGAGTTCCCGACGTACGGCACCGTGCCGGCCCGGCGTCTCGCACAGCGCGGTTTTCGGAAGCGAAGCCTGGATTTCCTTCCAGACCGCGGGCGGTACTTCGCCGAGGATGGCTGCGGCGGCAAGCAGGCTGTCGACCAGAAAATTGATGCATGCGAGCTGGAAGCCGGGATTCTTTCCCCATTGACTGTCGGCGGTTCCCCGGAAGGCCGGGGAGATACCGAACGGCATGCGGTAGGCGGCCCCGTGCTTTTCAAGCATGACCTCATACACCCGCATGACCCCGGTCATGAACGGCCAGGCGGTATTCCGCAGAAAGTCGACATCCTGCGTATACAGGAAATACCGGTACATGAGTTCGGCAATGAGGCAGGACGCCCCGGCGTCCGGCAGGTCGGCCCAGGTGCCGCCGATGCGCGTGCACCGGTCGTCGACCATGGAGGGGAGGAGAATGCCGTCCTCGATGCCGAAGACGCGGCGCGCGTTTTCCCGGAGCCGGTCCTTCCACGAGTCAATCATCACGAAGAGCGGCTTGCAGTGGTGCATGAGGTTGATGCGGAAGGCCGGCCAGTAGCACATCCGCAGGTTGATCATGGCCTGATACCCTCCCGCAAAGGGAGGGTCGCAGTTTTCATCGATCCACGGGCCGTAGATCGTCGGCGCCACGCCTCCCGGTGTGGTGAGCGACGCAAAGAGGTAGGTGCCGTAGTAATAGAGGAAGGAGAGCGTCTCGCTCGGGATGTCGATATGGGGAACCCAGCGGAAATGGTTGGCCCAGAAGGTGGCGCTCTGGGTCCGGATCGCATCCGAACCCGCTTTCTTCGCCTTCTCGAACATTTTCCGGACGTGGTCCCTCGCCTCATCGACCGAATCGCCGTAGCGAAGGGCGAGGTAGATATCGCATTTGTCAGAAGCGGCGGCGACGCAGAGGGCCGGGTCCTGAGGCCGCTTCTGCACCCAGCCGGAAAGCGAAGCCTCCTCGATCATCACGGGACGTTCGAGGGAAAGTGCGGCGAGGGAATCGGCGACATACTCCCAGGCCGTCACGCATTTGATTTTCGGAAGGTCCCGGTTCGCCGGCAGGTGGATACCCATGAGAGGCTTCTCCATAGACAGATGGCAGTTCACCTGATAGGCGCCCCGGTTATCGGCGACATCGATCACCACCTTACCGTTTTTCAGGTGGAGGTAACCGGTTTTCAGCGTGATATCCCGGTCAAAGACCAGGTCGATGCGGCCGAGGGGCAGAAGCGTCGGCCGCTCGGTGCCGCCGTTGCGGCCGGATTTCGGGGAAGCAAGCAGGCCATCGAGCCCGGCAAAATTCCCCTGCTCGGCCATTGCCCGGATATTCGCATGGGTTGCCGCGGCGCCCGGGATAAGGCCGCCCCGGTGAAGCCAGAAATCGGAGCGGTTGAGCGAAATGCAGAGAACGTTGTCCCGGCCCCAGATCTGTGCGCCGACCGTGCCGTTTCCCAGGAGGATACCGACCTCGGGCCGGGTCAGGGGGAAATCGCGGCGAAGAACTTCATTCATCGCAGGGGCGCCCTGAGGCAGGGACAATATCCTGCGGCATTGCGGTAAAAAAAACGCCGGTACGGAGAGGAAGCCCTGCGACCGAACGGTACATCCGGTCGCAGGGAAGCAGTGCGGAAAGACGGTCAAAAGAGTTCAACTACTTCTTGCCCTTGAGAGAGGGAATCCTGACGCCGTCGGGTAGCCCTTTTAATCCCGCAACGATGGTCTTGATACCCTCGGCCCGCATCTCCTCCTCGGCACGGATGAGGGGGTTGTAATTCTGGAGGTTCCGTTCGCCGTTGGGCGCGCCTGCCTTGAACCAGACCTTGCGGCTCACCGCACCGAACAGGAGCGGCATGAGCGGCAGGAATTCCGACGACCCTTCGGTCGAGCGGTGCGAGAAGAACGCCGTGAACCCGTTCTTCGCGATGTTGGCCAGCGCCTCGTCCAGGCTTTTCACGCCCACCTCCCTGAGGTCGGCGAGCACCTTATCGAGGTCGCCGCGGGTGGTCAGGAATGCCTTGACATAAGAGCTGTCGGCATTGCCGAGCACCACCTGCGTGGCAAGCACCGTCTCGGTGAAGGTTCCGGCCTGGTTCAGCTTGATGAGCACGGAGTTGCCCGCCCGGTCCTTGCGTGATTTCGCGGCCAGGAAGGGGATGATGTAGCGCAGCTGCGTGACGGCCGCATCGTCGATCACGATCTGTACCCGGTCGCCGTACTTTTCGTTCATGAGCTTATGGGCCGCAATGTCGATCTCGGACCCCGGATCCTCCATGGTCACGAAGTTCGGGGCGCTCTGGACGACCGAATAGTCGAATTCGATAAGCTCTTCGCGGGTCTTGATCCCGAGGCCCGAAAAACGCATGTCGTACTTGCCCTGCGCGCGCAGTTCGTCGGTCTTCTGGATCTCGGAGAAAGCGTTATCCGTACCGATTGCATAGTCCTTTTCGCCGAGACCGAGCTGCTTCGCGCACTCCTGGATACGGGTGAGCCCCTCGAAATTATCCTTGACCGGGAAAACGAATCCCCGTTCCTTTGCCGTCCCGGTGGGAAGGCCGTCGCGGACGAGATTTTTTTCGAACTGGCGGAAGAACTTCGTGCCGGTGACGAAGACGTCCTTGACCGATTTCGCGTTCATGGCGAAGAAAAACATCTCCTGGATATCCTGTTTGGTTCCCGGAACGTGTTCGCCGCCGCACACCATGTTGAAGGCGATATTGGGGAAATAGAACGTTTCGGGTTTTTTCCCGTTAGTTAATACTTCCCACGGCTTGAATCCCGAGGCCTTGAGCAGGGTCTGGAAAAAGACCGTCGACGAGGCGAGGCAGGCGTTGCCGCCCCAGACGCGCTTATTGGGTCCCGCTTTGGCCACGAGCTTGAGGTCGAAGTCCCGCACCGCCTCCAGGATATCGGCCGGCTTTCGGATTACCACTTTTTTCGGCAGAAGCGGAACGATATTCTTTTCGATCGAGGCGATCGCCTTGTCGTTGGCAATGTAAATAGCCTCGTTTTCGCCGTCCGAGGTCCCTTTGGCGATGCCGTTACGTTCTTCAATCGTCCAGGTATCCTTGCCGCGCGCCACGCGCGCCGTCATGACGCCCTCGATGGTCATCGCCGCATAGGATGAGAGAATCTCCCTTCCTTTCAGGGTAAACTTCGAAACAACGGTTTCTTGCGCCATTGTGAGAAAACCTCCGCATAGGGGTGATAGGAACGTGCCATGGTGAGAATGATAAAATACCAAGGAACAGCAGGTGCAGTCAATTATTACTCGGGGCGAAGGCGTCATCCCCCCGCCGTCACCTATTTTACCCGTCATGAAACGGAAAACGATCGCCTGGATTCTCATCGCCCTCTGGTGCGGGGGTATATTCTACATGTCAAGCAGGACCGGCACCCAGTCTTCCAGTATGAGCATGTTCATTGTCCAGGAGCTCCAGCGACTCATTATCGCGCTCTTCGGAAGGCTCGTCGTACCCGTTCAGGAACACCTGGTGCGCAAGGCGGCCCATGTTTTCGAGTACCTGATACTCGGTATGCTCCTCCTCTCCGGTTTTTTCTCGCAGAAAAAACCCGGAAAAAGCGTTATCTATTCTCTTCTCATTGGAGCCCTGTATGCGGCCTCCGATGAAACCCACCAGATTTTCATCCCCGGACGTACGGCATCCCCCCTCGATGTGGCCATCGATACCGTCGGCGTTCTGGCCGGCATCACCCTCTCCTTTATCCTGCTCTCCCGGCACTATCGCCCGCCCCGAACCTCCCCCTAGGTCATTTGCTTAATTCGTGGAAAATAACGCTGCACGCCGCTCGCTCGGGGTGCTTCTCAAAGTAGCGCTGGTGGTACTCTTCCGCAGGGTAGAATTTTCCTGCCGGCACGATCTCGGTCACCATCGGTGCCCGGAATGCACCCGATGCTTCGAGGCTCGCCTTCAGCGCGAGTGCCGCCCGCTTCTGCCCGTCATCGGCATAGAATATCGCCGAGCGATACTGCGAGCCGATATCGACTCCTTGGCGGTCGGGTGTGGTGGGGTCGTGCATCTGCCAGAAAATTTCGAGCAGACGGTCGTAGGAGACGATCTCCGGATCGAACCTTATCCGCACCGCCTCGGCATGGCCCGTGGAGTCGGAGCAGACCATCGGATAGGTCGGATCAGCCACCCTGCCGCCGATGTAACCGACCGTCGTTTCCACGACGCCCTCGATATGGCTGAAGGTGTACTCTACGCCCCAGAAGCAGCCTGCGGCAAAGACGGCGGTTTCGCCCTTTCCCCTCGCCGCCGTTTCCCCGGAAAAAAGGGCCGCATATCTGCCGTACCCCTCCCGATTGAGGTCCGCGGCCGGAATGAATTTCAACGCAGCCGAATTGATGCAATACCGTTGTCCCGTCGGTGCCGGGCCATCGCTGAAAACATGACCCAGATGTGAATCTCCCTTTGCACTCCTCACCTCCGTCCGCACCATGCCGTGGCTCGCATCTGTTTTTTCGATGATGCCGTTTTTTTCCATCGGTCGCGTGAAGCTTGGCCACCCCGACCCGGATTCAAATTTATCGATCGAGCTGAAAAGCGGTTCCCCGGTGACGACATCCACATAGATCCCCGGTTCGTGATGGTTCCAATATTGATTTTTGAACGGAGGCTCTGTCCCGCACTGCCGAGTCACATAGTACTGCATTGGGGATAGCTTGCCGCCGGTAGTATCGTTTTTCATAGTTGTTTTTCCATTAAGGGGGGAGAACGCATGTCCGCCTTCCCACCTTCACAATGTCACTAGTGAACTCCGCCTCTCTTCACCCTGCGTTGTAACTTCCTCCCCCCTCCCGCTCCCTTCATTAGCATTACGGAGAAGCGGCGTAAAATATGGCGGAACCCGGCGTCGGGGGCAGGCGAAGTCGGCTCCCCCGATGTCCGCGGGACGGACGAGACGGTGCGATATGCGGAAGAGGAAATTAATAGTATAATAGTGCCCCCGAAAAAATTAATTTTATTTATAAGAGGGGGTAGCCGGCAGGAATTCCGGGGGGGGGGGAATCGGGAAGGTTGTACCGGGCCTCCTCCGCTTCGGGAGAGCTACAGAGGATGACCGGTCCCGGCGCGGATATTTTCAACGAGCTCCCGCATATCCTCCCGCAGGGGAACAGCGATGGTACAGCGCTTCCGGGTATAGGGATGCACGAATGAAAGCGAGGCGCAATGCAGCGCCTGGCGCGGAAACCACCGGGGATCGGACGGGCGGGTTTTATCGTCGCGCCAGGCGAGATACGCGGCTTCGCTCTGGCCGTAAAGTTTATCGCCGACGATGGGGTTGCCCAGGGCGGCGCAGTGCACCCGGATCTGGTGCGTCCTGCCGGTGAGGGGCTGCAACGTCAGCAGGGAGTATTCCCCGGACAAGGTTTCGCAGGCGATAATATGTGTCCGACAGGCCTTGCCGTTTTCATTCACGCCGAATTTATAGGGGATTACCGAATCGGCCACTTTCCCGATCGGAAGATCGACCTCCCCGGTCGGAGTATTGCCGTGAACGACCGCATTGTAGCTCTTTTCGACCCTGCCGGCATCAAACTCCCTGCCCAGTGCGCCTCGCGCTTCGATATTTTTTGCCACCATGAGCGCGCCGGACGTTTCGCGGTCCAGCCGGTGAACGGGATGAGCGGTCGGAAATGCCGGCGTATGGATATGCCGGAGCTGGTGCGTAAGGTTGTTGCAGAAGGAAATGCCTGCCCGATGGACGAGCAGATTGCCCGGCTTATCGATGCAGAGAAACCATTCGTCCTCAAAGGCAATGCGGTAGGAAAGATCGGCCGGCGGCTCCTCGATCTCCCCGGCGTCGTAGGAAAGAGTGTCTCCACCGAAAACGAGCGCGTCGCCAGGCACGGAGGACCCGTTAAGTTTAACCTTGCCTTCGGCAATGAGCGAGCGCCAGTGATCGGGATCGTGATAGGTGAATCGGCCCGAAAGGTATTCAACCAGAAGCGTCCCGCGGGAGCGAGGAGCGGAAACTATCGCCGAGAACACCATAGGCCGTCATGTCCGGTGGGACCGCAGGGGTCCGGAATTGGAAATAATCTTGTTTGAAGGGACGCCGGCACTGCTGCCGGAAATGCTCCCGATCCACCCGCCGAGGTGGGGATTCATCGGACGAGGAGCGTCAGGATCTCTTCCAATTCCTTTTTCATCTCGCCCGCATTGCCCTTGAGCGGCAACGCGGACGGAGCGGATTCGATGCGCAGGAGTTCGCCATCGATCAGACGCGATTCGGCGAGTTTTTTCTTGGCACCCGGAATGGTAAACTTCTCCTCGTAGAGCAGATGCTTTATAAAGCGGATAACCTCGATGTCCTTATCGCGGTACGCGCGATTGCCGGCACGGTTTTTTTTCGGACGCAACTGGGAAAACTCGCTCTCCCAGTAGCGGAGCACATGCGGCTCCAGGCCGGTCTGCCCGCACACCTCGGAAATCGAGTAGTATATTTTTTTACCGTTTACCATAGTATCAATATCGGCCTCTTCGATGTTTTCCATAGCATACCACTCCGGCGGAAGAAAGTCAACTTTCCCGGGCACCTGTTGCGGCGCGAGTCGCAGTATAATATACTTCGCGATTTTTCTCCGGGGCACCGGCAACCGCCATCGGGCCGCCCCCTTGCCCGCGATTTAACGGATTTTCAGGAATAGCACGACCCCGATAACGAGGCAGATCACCGAAATAATATGAAATCGCCAGATAATTTTCGATTTGATCTGGAATTCGCCGCCGAAAAGTCCTCCGGTGCGCATTTTAATCTGGAAATGATGGTGAATGGGCGCCATAAGAAAAAGCCGCTTGCCGGTCATCTTGAAGAAGCCGATCTGCAGGAGGACGGAGACGAATTCGAGGAGAAAGATGAAGCAGACGATGGGCAGGTAAAAACCTGCCTTTGTAAAGACAAAGATAATGCCGATGAGTCCGCCGAGTCCGACCGACCCGGAATCGCCCATGATGATCGAGGAGGGCGGGGAGTTGAACCAGAGATAGGCGAGGAGGGTTCCGATAACCGCGCCGATGAGCGGCAGGAGCTCCTGCAGCCCGATAATATGCGGGATCAGGAGGTAACCGCTCCAGACGCCGTTGCTTGAAACAAATGAAATGACGCCGAGAAAAATGAGTCCGGTTATGACCGGAACCGCGGCAAGGGTATCGAAGCCGTCGGTAAAATTTACCCCGTTGGCAAGGATGGCGATGGTGATGGTCATGTAGGGAATGAAGAGCCAGACGGGCAGATAGGGGAACTTTTTCACAATACTGAAGAACGGCACATTGATGGTGCCGTTGATATTAGGGATATATTTATAGGCAAGGATTGCGGCGGCAAGGGAGATGAGGATATAGAGGGCCAGGCGCAGGCTCGACGAAATGCCGTCGGCCTTGTATTGATAATCCTGTTTGGTGAGAAGACCCCGTCCCACCCGCCGTTTGTTTATCACCTTGACAATGTCGTCGATGGCGCCGATGATGCTGAAACTTACATAGATCACCATGGCCGATACCACATACGAATTGAAGCGTACGGTGAAAAGGGAGGTCAGGATAATGATAAAAAGGAAAAGGATGCCCGCCGGCATCACCGGTTCCCGGCCGCCGTGCGAGGCGGCGAATTCCGAGGAAAATTGAAGTTTTTGCAGGTAACGTATATAGGGCGGAAACAGCAGCATTGCCAGGAGAAAGGAGATGACGGTCGCCAGGCTGGTACTGAAAAGCCGGCTCAGGAGAAGATAGATGCCGGTGTGGTGATAGAGCAGCTCAAGGAGCATCGTTTAAAATCCTCGGGGGCGGGGATTGCCGGTGGATAGAATGAGTGTAAAAATATGTGATGATGGGTACACGGAGTATGGGAAATTATGCGGCCGCCCGGAGACTCGTGGTTTTAAAGGCACGTCCAGCGCCGACCGTTTTTTACGTTCACCCGCATCATTTCAAGGATACGGTATACCCCACGGCATGCGCCGCAGATTCGGATATGAAAAGTTCGCGGGAATTGTTGATAATAAATGTCCTGCGTATAAGCTCTGAAGACGCTGAATCATTCCGATCCCAGAGTAACGTGGCTTGCTGAGATTGGGTGGGTTCCCGCTTCAAAGCACCGGCTATGTTTTCCAAAATGGCGATGGGACTCTCGTGCTCCGGGTTAAAGCCGATACTCGTGGTCCGAGGGAAATAATAATGGACTGCCGGGATATACCTTCTGTCCATAAAAACCGGGATGGTATCGGCAATGATTCGCCGAAGATCATGCAAGGAAGTGATCTCATATTGCATTCGCTGCAGGGAGGCCGGGGCAATTTTCAGGAAATAGGCGAAATTGAGAAGGAAAGCCATGCCGATGCAGGTAACGAGACCAATGTGCATCAATCGCCGAAGTCTGGAATAAAAACAAACGAGTTCCGCTATGCCTATAAGGTAAAGGGGGGGGAAGAGGGATGAATAATATTGGGGCAGGGGTGAGGTGTTTTTTAATGCGGTAAACGACATGCACGCCGAATAGATCAGGAGAGGAATAAGAAAGGAAATTTTTTTAATAACAAAAGGGATGGCGGCTATGACGGCCGCGATTAACAGGTATTCCGCCGGAGATTCCCGGATTCTCATCGACCAGAGCGCCCCGGGAGAAAGAACGCCGAAGGCGCCGGGTCGATGGAAAACCATATAGGCTTGAAAAAGGTAGCCTTTAACAAATGACATTTTCAGGATGCCGCTGGGCCAGATCAGGAGAATCGGGCCGAAAAAACAGGCCGCCGAATTGGTGAAAAACCGGTACGTTTCCTTTCGTCCCCCCGTGAAAAACAATTTACGCCGGAGGATAACCGTTCCAAGAAGGGCGACGAGCAGGAACATGGTGTATTCGAGGGTCATGAAGGAAAGAGAAGCCGCCATAACCGATAAATACCAGTAACACCGTCGGGCGGTCTTGCAGAAAATCGCAGCGCACCCAAGGCAGAGCAGGGAGAGCACCATATAGAGCCCATGAGGTGTCAGATGATTCACGGTGAGGATGCTCGATGGGCTTAAAAGCAGAACCCATCCCAGGAGCAGCGATGGAACCATGAACCCGGCCGGGAAAAGCTTCGCGGAAATCAATACGATGGCTGCAATACCCATAAAAAGCGTAATGAAGGTTGCGTATCTGAAACCGGTCTCCGTCGACATTCCAAGTTTTTCCGCCCCATACAGCCAATAAAAATAAAGAGGGCCGTGAAAATGGCGATAGAAGCAGACGTCATTGCTTTCCCGCACCGATTTCGACAGCGCCGACCATCCGGATTTCTTCATTCCATGCTTCAGGCCTGCGGAAATATACGCAAAAATCGATTGGGATCCGACATCGAAATAATTCGCAATAAAACCCCTGTTGGCCGCAAACATGTAATCGGCTTCATCGTAAGTGAAAAGACCGTTCGGAAGCAGGGAGGGATTGCGGAAGGACTGAATGCTCAGGACTATAAATGCGGCCAGGAGAACGACGCAGGAAAGGAAAGCGGAGCGGAAGAGCCTGTGAGCGGGGGATGGGGGCTGCATTTGAAAAAAATAATTAAAGCCTGGTATTCCACTGTAAATTTATGCATGCCGGGCAAGGATATCGCCCCCCTGGTCGGGAACGACCCGATGCGCAGCAATAGAGTATTTTTTATTAACTTCACCAGGCAAATTGCGGCAGAAAAGGGGTGCGTCGGCATGATTACTCCGTTGATATTGGATGGGAAAACACTCTCCAAAACTATTGAAGCCCAATTAAAAATCCGTGTCGATCGCTATCGTGAGCGCTGTGCAGGAGAGGTGCCGACGCTTGCAACCATCCTGGTTGGAGGCGATCCCTCTTCCGCCACGTACGTGAAAATGAAGGGGAGTGCCTGCGCACGGGTAGGCATGGGATCGAGGCGAATTCATCTGGGCGATGCAACGACGACGACCGAACTCATCGACGCCATCGATACCCTTAACGAGGACCGGCAAATTCAGGGGATCCTGCTGCAGCACCCGGTCCCGAGCCAGATAAACGAGCGAATCGCATTCGATCGCATTGCGCCTGAAAAAGATGTCGACGGCGTTACCTGTCTGGGGTTCGGCCGCATGGCGATGAACGAACCCGCATTCGGAAGCGCCACCCCGTCCGGCATCATCAGGCTTATGCAGCATTACGGCATTGCCATCGAAGGCAAAAGGGCGGTTGTTGTCGGCAGGAGCGCCATACTCGGCAAGCCCATGGCGCTCATGCTTCTTAATTTAAACGCGACGGTGACTATCTGTCACTCAAGAACCACGGACCTCCCTCACATTATCCGGGAAGCCGATATCGTCATCGGCGCGGTTGGCAAACCGAAATTCATCCGTGGGGAGTGGATCAGGCAGGGGGCAACCCTCATCGACGCCGGGTACCATCCCGGCGGCATCGGCGACATCGACCTGGAGTCGGCAATTCCGCATTGTTCCGCCTATACGCCTGTTCCGGGGGGCGTCGGTCCCATGACCATCGCCGCGCTGCTGATCCAGACCATGGATGCGGCTGAGCGGGCAGTCGGCCTGAACCCCACACCATAACCGTATGAGTGCAATGGATCGGCGTTTACCAAAAAAACTTCTCGTGACCGGGGCGGGCGGGTTCCTCGGCTGGAACATCTGCCGGCTCGCCATGCAGCACTACGAGGTCAGCGGCGTCTTCCATCGGCATCCGATCGCACTGCCCGGCATTGCCCATGAGCCGTGCGACCTCGGAAGCTACGTCGAAGTGAAGGCACTCATGCAGCGGGTTCGTCCCGATGCCGTCATTCATGCGGCAGCCATTGCAAGCCCCGACCGGTGCATGGAAGACCCCGCAGGTTCCCGGCGTATCAATGTCGATGCCGCCGTTGCACTTGCCGGGTTATGCAGCGATGCCCGTATTCCCTGCCTGTTTACCTCCACGGATCTCGTCTTCGACGGTACCCGCCCTCCCTACTCCGAGGCAAGCGATCCCTCGCCGATAAATCTCTACGGCGAGCAGAAAGTCGAGGCGGAACGCGCGATGCGCGCCCGGCATACGGCGATGACCATCTGCCGCATGCCGCTCATGTTCGGCGATGTACCGCCCGGAGCGCAGAGTTCGATCCAGCCGCTTATCCGCGCTTTGACGGAAGGAACGACGATCTCCTTGTTTGTCGATGAGTTCCGGACCCCGGTAAGCGGCACGACCGCGGCAGCCGGGATTCTGCTGATGCTGGAAAAGCCGCCGGGATTGATTCATCTGGGAGGAAAAGAGCGGATCTCCCGCTACGAGTTTGGAAAGATCGTCGCCGCCGCTTTGGGGAGAGACGGCTCGAATATCAGGGAAGCCCGGGCCGCCGACAGCGTCAGGCTCGCACCGCGCCCGCGCGATGTTTCCTTCGACAGCGTCAGGGCATTCTCGCTCGGGTACCGGCCGAAGAGTATCCTTAAGGAAATTAAAGCATTGGATTCCATCCGCAGGATGACGAATCGAACGGGGTTACCAACGGGTGATTCGCCCCTTTAAGCCTTTATAAAGAGCGCAGCCAGCAGGCCCGCCGTTGCGATAAAGAGACTAGCGAGCGGAAGAAGGATCGTCGTCAGGAACCGGTACTGTTGGGCGAGCGGTACGACGATGATGTCCCCGTCTTCCACGTCCGTCCGTGTGGAAGTCTGGAAGACATCCCCGTAAACTTCTGCGATGGTGATATTGTCTTTGTTTGCCCGGGAAGTAATGCCGCCCGCAAGATCGATGTAATAATTCACCTTCTTATTCGGGCTGAAGGCGTAGGCTCCCGGACGATCGACGCTTCCGCTTATGTAAACCATATGTTCGGCGCGGGGAATGACAATCTGGTCATTCGGTTCGAGGATCGTTTCGGGATGATCTTTTATCAGAATGACCGAATAATCCTTGGTAGCCGTCATCATGACCAGTCCGGAACTGAGTTCCGGACGCATGGCGGCAAGGGGTTCATTCAACTCCTGCGAGCTGCCATGAGAAAAAAGGCTGGCGGGAATCTTGCTGTGCCTGATGACGGCCGCTTTATCAGCATTTGCAAATGGCGTATACTCACCCGCGAGGGAAAGAACCTGATGAACCGTCGTTTTCCGTTTTGAAATGGGGTAGACGCCGGGATGATTGACCTCCCCGGCAACGGATACGATGAATATTTCGGAAAAGTCCTTTAAATAGGGAACCGTGATGATGTCGTTGTTTTTCAGGCGAAAATCCCGGCTCTCCTTCGAGGCAATGTCAATCGTCGTAATCTGGTAGTTGCGCGATTCATCCATCCTTTGAATGAGGATATGTTGCGAATCGGCATTCGGGTCAAAGGAAAAAAACGAGAAAAAATCGCCGATCCGCTCATCCTGATGAATGGGCACCAGTCCGCTGAGCACCCCCTTGATACCCCCGCCGACATACACCCGGTTGGTCGCAGGAAGAATCGTCAGGTAATCGCCCGGATAGATGTAGGGATTCTGCGAGAAATCGCCCTTGAGAAGGTAAATGAGCAGGTCGCAGGTGATCAGGGAGTCGCCGCCGAGGTGCCGCAACCCCACCGCCCGGAGGTTGTAGTCGTTCAGATACAGGGAGGTGGCAGGTTGCTCCCTTTCCTTATTTGCTATCTTGAGTGCATCCCAGAGGCGTAAGTAGCCGGGAAAGGTATAGGTTCCCGGACTTGCAACCGAACCGGAAATCGAAATGGAGGCATCTTTTACTCTTAGCAATGAAACGCGGATATCGTATTGTTTTTTCAGCTTTGTTTTTACAAAGTCGGCAATGAGAACTTTCGCCCGGGCAAGGGTTATTTTCCCCAGCGATGCTATACCTAGTGACGGCAAATAAAGGTCGCCGCTCTCATTAACGGTTCCGGTGTAATTCATCGAGGGGATGTCGGCGATATAAATTCGAAAAACGTCTCCTCCCCCGATATAATAAGCATTTTCATCGATTGAATTATCGGCGTCAATCGGCGATCCTGCTCCCGAAAAACGGTAGTCCGGGGAAAGGGAATAATTAACCGATCCGGGAGCAGACATGTCGCCTCCCCCCTGTACGCCCTGCATGCTCTGAAACCCGGGTGCGGCGGACTGCGAAAGATCCTGACCGTAAATCGTAAACGCAGTGGCGAGAGCTACCGCTGTCGTAAAACAGATCCTGAACAATAGTCTGGATGTTAATCTTGAAAAAATCATGTACCGTGTTCTCCTGTCATGAAAACGCCGCTAAAAATCAGGCTTGGTTAGTGGTGTCCCGACACCGGCGGTGTTCCGGATATCCAGCCGTGATAGGAAAGACATGCATGACAATGTCCCAACGACCCATATCATAACGGTGAAATAACCGATGTTGGAATCAAAAAGGTTATGTACCATGAAAGCAAACAGAGCGAACATCAGCGCACATTTGAAATGACACATCTCGACCGGTAACTTTGTCCGGGCGAGACGGATAAAAGATCCGATCAGGAGGCTGAGCCACCCCAGCAAGCCCAGAATGCCCCAGCCGAGCCAGAGTTCTAAATAAGCATTATGAGACGAAAGGTTCCGTTTGGCATCAAAACCCCGGGAAAAACCGAAGCGATATTTTTCACTTTCAAAATTATTGAACCCTATTCCGAATGAATAATGATTTTCTTTCAAGAGGGCGTGTGCAGTTTTAAGCAATTCGATACGACCTATATCGGAAGCGAGATCGATGCGGGTCGGCTTGAGGATCCGGTTTGCAACACGGCCTCCTACCGCGCCAAAAATGCAGATCGCTAATGCCCCGACCAGTATCCAGACAACCAGAGAACGCGATTTAATCATAAAAAACAGGAAAATGGCAGCAAGACCCGGCAAAGCACCTCGCGCGGCGGTCAGGAACAGGCAGATGCAATATGTCAGCGACAGCAGTAATAAAAAGATTTTCATGGGTATTTTTTTTTCACCGAGAGCCAGGAACAGGGCAAAAGGAAAGCAGAAATCAAGCATGTGGGCCACCAGATCCGGATTAAACAGCGCATCGGTGCCGCCGAATCGCAAAACAAAAACTTTAGCAAGCTCCCCATGAACATAGCAGTGATACAGTGAAAAAATTAACAGAGGAAGAACGGACAGAGTGAGTGCCAGGAGAATCTGGCGGATTGAAATAAATTCCAGAACAAGCGATGTAAAAATCATAAATAGGACGGCAAGAGCCAGCATGAACATCATGTCAGCTTGCAGGGAATAATCATAGTTTCCACGATGAACGATGGTTTGATAAATAAGGGAAACAATAAAACCCAATATCATAATGGCAATGCTGCCGGTTCCCGGAATGTATTTCGTCCTCGTCTTTTGTACATACTCCGCAATAATTAGTGGAAAAACCAGGAACAGCATACCGTAAAAATAGAAGTCGGCGGCTTTGCCGAAAATATAAAAAAAGGTAGGGCCGAATATGAGCATCGCGAAAAGTGGAAAGCCGAACCCGCTGATGACCTTTGTATGCTGGAACCAAATCCAGCAGAACGTTCCAGCCATGCCACAGAGGAGCAGTGCGATGAGGATGGTATGATTGCCAGCAAAACACCACACCTCAAATACGATAAAAAATAGAAGCGGAAAATAAATCCCCGCCTCGTGCGGCCATCGACGAATTCGGGTCATTACGAGGCGCTCTTTATTTTTTGAAAGAATGATCGAACGCCCTCTTTTTTTAAAAATACGGTGGAATAATAGAACTGGTACCCGAACAGGAGCAGGAGAAAAAAATGCTCTACCAATAAAAATTCCAACAGCATCAGGAGCCGTTTGGGCCTGGCCTTGTAGTCGGCGACATAGGGGTGATCAATGACGACAAGAGGCGAGACGTTTTTAGATTCTTCTATCCGTGCAGTTTCAAGTTCGCGGGAAAGCAGGAGGATGACCTGTTCCTGGACCTCCATCTCGCGCATGAGGTTCGTATAGAGCGGAAGAAGCCGAGCCGACATCCCCAGGCTGGGAACCACATCGGGCGACTCACCGGATTCGATCTGCGAAAGTTTCTGATTGTATACGGATTCATTTTTTTCCAGCTCATCGAGTGCCGGGAGGCCGTTCTGAAATTCTCCCTGCAGTGATTTAATCTTAAGTTCGTTCAAGATCGCGGCCGATTTAATTTCCGCATAATTTTTCAGGGAAAGCTTGATCTGTTCGGGTACGACAAATGCCTTGTTCTCCACTTGAAAGGTCTGAAATGTTTTTTGAATGCTGTCAAGCTCCTGTTTATGCAATTGAAGTTGATCCTCGACGAACAGTCGATTTCCGTGAGCACGGGAAACCGATAAATTCCTCATGGTGGAATCCAGGAGCGCAAATGCATACTTACAGATCATGTTCGCCGTATCCGCGGAAGGATGATAGCAGGTAATTGAATAACCGATCGTTTTATCGAGTCCCATGCTCCCTATTTCCTTTGACTCGAATTTAATGTAGTCCTTCAACTGTTTGATTGCCATCTCAAATTTGCCCCGTTTATTTGCAATTTTGAACAACCTGTAGAAATTAAACTGCTCAATGAGGCGTCTTTTAATGTCATGGCTTTCAAATACCATGGGAACCTGTTCGTTAAGAATTGATCCTCCTGATAAGGATGGGATCGATATTCCGATAAAAGAAAGGGCGCTCGATGACCCGTCCGACGACGGCATGAAGGATATCTCCGAACGGTATTCTGGCTTGGTAAGAACGAACGCATTTACGATGGCGATGGCGAGAACGACGATAAAGTTAATTGCAATAAGCATGCGTCGCTTCCACAGGAATAACAAGAAATTATCCAAAAAGATCCCCTTTGTGGCGCAATGAAATGTAATTTGTGTATCTCTTCCTGCTTGGTGGATGGTGTGCAGAGCAGGATTCTTCCCGAGAAGAATTTAAAAAAATACTATTTATGTTATGACGCACTCCGGCCTTTTTCGCATCTTCAAAATTTTCGGAATAAGCCCAATTTGTAATACGCACTTGAAATATTAAAAATTGCAGGAGGAGTCCCTTCTTTAAAATAAAATAATAGGAGGGGCATCAGGATATCTGCAATCGGGCAAATACCTCAGGATTCATATGGTGAACGTTTTTTTCCCCGGGGAATCCCCGGGTTTCGACCGCTGATCGGTAAGCCTTAATTGCTCCGAGCGTCAGCTCCCGAAGATTGATAAAACTCCTGGCATGCCTGAATGTTTTGCCGGACATTCCAAGCACATCATGCATGACCAGCACCTGGCCGTCGCATAAACGACCGCTCCCGATCCCGATGGTTGGAATCCGGAGCATTTGCGAAATGATGCCGGCAACTTCCTCACAGACTTTCTCCAGAACAATAAGGCCGGCCCCCGCCGCTTCCAGTTTCCGGGCACTCGCCACCAGAAGGCGCGCCTCATCCACCGTAGCCCCGAAAACCCTCGGTTTCATTCCGTGCAGCTGAGGATTATAGCCGATATGGGCACAAACGGATATTCCTTTATTCGCCAGACAGGCGATAATTTCACCTTTTTCCGCCCCGCCTTCAATTTTTACCGCCTCCGCTCCTGCGCCAAGGAGGCACCGTGCATTTATTTCGGCGTCTGAAGGTGATTCTGCCGATTGAAAGGGCAGATCAGCAAGCAGGAAGGCATTTTTTATCCCGCGGGCCGCTGCGGCGGTATGGTGAACCATATCGGCGACCGTGACTTCACGCTCACTCGCGTATCCCAGCACATTGGTGCCGACACTATCGCCCACGAGAACTGCATCAATTCCCGCTTCATCGGCCAGACGGGCCATCGGGAAATCATAGGCGGTGATCATGGTGATCGGGTCAAGGTTTCTTTTTTTCGCCTGGAGATAATCGAGTTTTCGCTTCATGATGGCTAAAAATACTTCAACGCGATATGCGGACTCACTGAAGCCCGTACGCATCTGCGATATTCCCTGCGTCTGACTCGACAAAACGGATGAGGCGGGAATTGCCGGTACTCGTAACGTTCACCGTATATGCCTGAAGAGGCTGTAATGATGCCCGCGAAGCCATTCCAGCTTACCCTCAAGATCGGTTTCCAAAGGATTTGGATGGATGTTAAAACCGGAAAGCGAATCCGCCTGAGCGATGCTTGATGTCAGACGATAGGCGCCGACCCCGGCTGGTTTTCCTTTTGCATAAAGTCTCGCCCGCTTCACCTGCCAGTCCGGGATTGCCGTGAATAGTGTCATGTACAAGAATATCGATATGATAACGCGATGATCCGGCCATGGAAAGCGACTTATCAGGAATAAATAAGCGCCGACAACCTCGGGCATTAATAACGGTACATACCGGGAGGCAGGTGCGCCGCAAAGGCCTATACACATGCGTCCGACCGCGCAATTGGCGACATATATGAGCGTATAGGCTATGAGAAAAAACACGATCCGGTCGACGGCTGAATCGTTTTTGTTAAAACCATTCGAAAACCTGAGGCGACGAGCATGGAAAGAAACACCGCGAGCACCGCTAAACCTGTGATAACCCCGTAAATACTGTAAAAGTGGCCGGGAAGAATAACCAAGGACAATTGGACCGCCATAAATAAAGGGTAGAGGTACCACTTAAATCCCGAGAGACTGGTGCAGCCAGCTGAAACCTGTAATGATGAAAAAATATCGGATACTGACAAGCGAAATCCCGGCAGCTGGCAATGCCAATGTAACTCGTCTCAGGTCTCTGTTTTTAACGGCTCGGCAGCAGTCGATAATCAGCAGAAGCGGCGTAAGTATACCGACGAAGACACCGTAGCCTGTGTAAATAGAGAGAAAATTGATTATCAGAACACACGCATAGCGCAGCCGGATCCGTTCCTGGGTCCATGCTATGGCCATCAGCATTATCAGCAGAATCGGCAGTGCTCCGTGCGACAAACTGGGGGAACCGGCATATATTTCAAATTGTTGCATGGAAAGGATCATAAGTATGGGCGGGACATCATGCCATTGCAGACTTCCTGATAATCGGCGTTGCAACCACAGGACCGTCATAGCGGCACTGCAAATGACTCCGCCGATGAGAAAGCATTGCGTCCGTTGGTTCCACCCGCTCAAATCATTGACAAGTTCTGTCGGCAGGAGCCCTAACCCCATGCGATTCGGGCCTTGTGGATACGAGAATACCTGCCAGATGGTGTGTGGCTGGAAAAAACATTATCTAAATCCCCCTCTGATCCCAGAAGGGGATTTCAACGGAATATTTGTTGATATCGTAAAAAACTTCGCAGCCTGAATAGTCCCAGGAGAATTGCTGCAACCGTCAGCACCCGCAATCGGGAATCGGTACCGTTTTTCATTAGCTTCGGATACGCCCGTCTTTATATGTCTCTAATTGCGTCAAACGCGTCTTCTCCCGCTCAGGACCTATCGGGTGCACAACCTGTGGGGGCTACCCACGAAAAACACAGAAACGCCATAAATGATTCAAGGCATATTGCAGATCAATGAACTTCAGGCAGCTTCGTTTTCAAGCCGGCCGGCCATGCTGTTTTTCAGAATACGGACCATTTCCTCCGACGGTTTTTTTTCACCCAGGTTTTCCCGGAGCGAAATAAGCCGCCCGACCGTCGTATCGTACACCGCCGGCTCGTCGATGAATCGCCCGAGCTGCCGCGCCAGGTTCGGCGCGACAGCATCGTCCTGGATGCACTCCGGCACGATACCCTCTCCGGCAATGATATTGGGAAGCCCGATACGCGGAATCTTCACCAGGCGTTTTGCAATCGCAAAGGTGACCGGCGAGGTGCGATAGGTAATGACGTGCGGAATCCCGAGGAGCGCGGTTTCGAGCGTGGCGGTACCCGAGGTGACGACGGCGCAGTCGGACCGGCCGAGCAGCTCGCCGAGCGCTCCCTCGAACAGGTCTACCGGAGCTTCGCCGATAAGGCTTCGGTAAAGCTCTCCGGGCAGGGTATGGTAGCGTGAGACGACGGCGCTCACCTGGGGGTACCGTTTTCGCAGCAGCAAAAAGGCTTCGATCATCGCGGGAAGCAGGTGTTCGATCTCCTGGCGCCGGCTGCCGGGAATGATTGCAAGCCTGAACCGCGCGGAGCCGGGGTGCTTCCGCGGTGCTTCGGCGAAGAGCCCCTTCGATGCCATCGCCTCGACCGTCGGGTTGCCGACAAAGGTGACCGGTGCGCGATACCGGGAAAAATAAGGGGCTTCGAAGGGAAAGATAACCGCAATATGGGAGGCGTAGGCGCCCAGCACGGCCGCCTTCTTTCTTTTCCAGGCCCACACCATCGGGGTAATGTACCAGACGACCGGGATACCCATTCCGGCGGCGGCCTTCATCATGGGAATATTGAATCCGGAGTAGTCGACGCAGACGAGCACGTCGGGCTTTTTTTTCCGCATCATTGCCACGAGGGTCTTGCGCGCATTCAGGAAGAAAGCGAGGTGCCTGATGACTTCCAGGTAGCCCATCCGGTTGAAGGGGGCAAAGGGCATGACCGGCCTGAATCCTTCACGCTCCATCGCACTCCCGCCGATCCCCCAGAGATCGGCGCCGGGCAACTCATCGTGCAACCGGCGGATTATTGCACCGGTATGCTCATCGCCGGACGGGTCGCCCGCAATAAACATGAGGGAGCGCTCAGGCATGGCGACCTAAAACAGCCGGGTGGGGAGCGTCCCCGAACTTTTCATGGCGGCGAGGTACTTTTTAAGTTCGGGCAGCATGGCGCGCGAGACCGCGAGAATCGCGTCGTCGGTGGCGATGAGGGCGATGTCTTTGCAGCCGATCGCGGCGACGGCGAGGGAGGAACGGTTGATGAGGATGCTTCCGGTGCACGCCTGCTGGAACAGGTGGTCTCCTGCAACCGTCGTGCCGGTCGCATCGACGCCATAAATGCGGGACATCGCCTCCCAGGATCCGATATCGTCCCAGGAGAACTCACCGGCTACCGCACTCACCCGCTTCGAACGCTCCATGATCCCGTAGTCGATGGACTCCTTTTCCGCACCGTTATAAAATTGCAAGAGCGCTCCGGCCGAAAACTTTCCACGCGCCGCTTCCAGCACCTGCGCGTGGAGCCCCGGAAGATATTGCCGAACCTCTTCAAGAAGGACCGAGGTCTTCCAGACGAACATGCCGCTGTTCCAGCGATAGTTTTTTTTGCGGCAGTAGGAAGCGGCGGAAGCGGCGTCGGGTTTTTCGATGAAGCGCGATACCCCGTGCCACCGGACCCCGTTCTTCGCGCCCCTCCCCTTGTCGAGCTGGAGGTACCCGTAGCCGGTTTCGGGCCGTGTCGGCGAAACGGCAAAAACAATGAGATTATTCTCCCGGTCGGCCAGTTCGCAGGCATACCGCAGGGCCTTGAGGTAGGCGTTCTGCGGCTCGATCAGGTGATCTGCCGGTAGTGCGGCCATGATCGATTCGCCATGGCGCGCCTCGATCCAGGCGGCGGCAAGGGCGAGCGCCGGAGCGGTATTTTTACCTACCGGTTCAACGATCAGGTCGTACTTCCACTTTTTTGAAAGCACCTTCTTCATCTGTCCGGCGATCCGTCCGCTCGTGATCACCAGCGGCGGTATCCCCTTGGAGGCTATCGCGCGGGTCCGGGCAAAGGTCTCCTCGACCATGGTCCGTCGCGAAATAAGGGGCAAAAGCTGTTTGGGACGCGATGAACGCGAGAGCGGCCAGAAACGCTCGCCGATGCCGCCGGCAAGAATGACGGGAACGATGTTTTTCATGCAGGGAACTCCTGTCTGGCGGCTATTCCCAGCTTTTCCTTCAGACTCCGTACGGCGCTGTAGGGTACTTTCGGTGTGCCGATCTCGGACTTGTTATGGCTGCTGTTGTGAAAATCCGACCCGCCGGTGATCGCCAGCCCGTTCCGCCGGGCGATTTTTATGTAATTCTGCTGATTCGCGGGGGAGTGTTCCGTGTGGTAGACTTCGATGCCCTGAACCCCGGCGCGGACGAATTCAGGGATCCGGTCGTCTATCCCGGTCACTCCGGGATGGGCAAGCACCGGGACGCCGCCCGCCTGTTTGACCAGGTCGAAGACCTCACCGGGCTGCATTTTATACTTTTCCACGTAGGCGGGAAGCCCGTAGCCGAGGTACCGGTCGAATGCCTCCCTGAAAGAGTAGACGAGCTCCTCCTTCAGAAGCGCGGCGGCGATGTGTGGCCGTCCTATCGCGCCTATACCGGCCGTCGCAAGCACGGTCTCGAAGCGCAAATCGAGCCCCTGGCGATTCAAATTCTCGACGATTTTGCGGGCCCGGAGGTAGCGGGCCTCCTTCATTTCGCCGAGCTTGTGCTGCAGGGTGGCGTTAGTGATATCGATAAAATAGCCGAGTATATGAAGGTCCGTCCCTTCGATCTCGCTGGAGAGCTCAAGACCGGGGATTACCTCGATACCCAGGCGTAACCCAAGCTCAAAGGCGCCCGGATACGCATCGACACAATCATGATCGGTGATGGCAATAGCCGCAAGCCCCTTCTTTGAGGCTGCATCAAACACTTCTTCCACCGTACTGGAACCATCAGAGTGTATCGTATGAATATGAAGGTCTACATATCTCCTTGCTGTTTCCGGTGCTGTCTGCATCCTATCGCATTCATGGTAAATGGGTTTAAGGTGATTTTAGATATCAGAATAGAGAATATAACCGATATGGCGGTGCAGGTCAAGGGATGGCTGAAGAACCGGGAATGGGGGATGAAGGATGAGGGATGATAGGGAAGGAAAAAAAGAAAATGGATCAAGTTCGAAGCCTTAAACCTGAAGGGGGAAGGATATTACCGCCACGGTGTATAATCTGGTCGACTCGGTGAAGTCGGATATGCAACTTACGCTCTTCGACCATTGCAAGATGATGAAAAAGGGGATAAACCAGCAGACACCGCCCGAAATAAGAAGGGGAACCTTGCTTTCACCATCAAGATCAGATGGGGGCCCCACCGAAAGGTGGTGCCCCCATCTGAGTAACTTCACTTTTCACTGTCGGTTCAAGATCACCTTCATCCGCCGCTCGATGTTCCCGGCCTTG
>CAZYYB010000002.1:31725-104521 GCA_964651515.1 uncultured Fibrobacteraceae bacterium | reverse complement strand
CACCTTTTGTCGTGGATGGATACCTGCCTCCTGACGACGCAGGAGAACGAGGGGCCGTGGGTTTACGGCCTCGAACAGCTTCACGACGGGTGGAACCTCCTCTTCCAGAGCAATGTCGGTCTCGAACTCTCGCTCCTTGCGTGCCTGCCGCTCTCCGCCCCGGCGGCGTCCCCGGCGATGACGGTCCAGATCGAAAACATGGTCGATTCGCGCCACATTTATCCGTACGTGGAGGTATGCTACCGCCGGAACTTCCGTACCACGCGCTCCATGGCGTGGAAGGCGCTCGGCGACCATCCGGTCATCGGTGTATCGGTCCATTCGCAGCCCGAGCTCCTGATACCGGTCAAGGCGAGCCTGCTGGGAATACCGCAGGTCTCGAACCATATCCAGTCCTACGACACCGCGTTTCATGTCGACCGCCTCCTGCGCGACGGGTTCGATACCTACGGACTCATCAGGTACTATAACGCCTCCGGAACGCCGGTGCTCAGGCGCCAGGTACGGGTCCAGACCTGGGGCGAGGACGGCATGATCGTCTTCGACGATATCATCGCCGAAACGTCGCTCATCGTGTTCGAGCAGTACCTGTCGCCCCTGTACCTTGTCAACGACCACTGGACCGGCGAGAATCTCGATTTCTACAGCGGATCCCTGCGCGAGAATTTTCCCTCGCGCGAACGCACCTTCAGGGAGGTGCAATGCCCCTCCTTCTGGGCGAGCATCGGCACCCACCTCCTGTTCCAGCTCATCTGGGGCCGCACCAAGGGACTGTACTACCTGCCGGGCGGGGAGCGTAACGCTCCGCAGCTCTGGAAAAACTGCCGGCTGGACATGCTCGGCGTCCATGTGGAGTCGAAAGAAGCGGCCGCGGGCGAGAGCATCTACCGGGTCGGATTCTTCATCGGTACCGGCAAGGGACCGCGCTCCTTCAAATCCGCCGGTACTGCCGGAGATTTCTTCAAGGGCCTGGTCATCATGGACGGAAAACTTACCGCCGGGCTCGACTGAGAGCCGGTCAATAGTAATTCATGGCGACCCCGCAGGACATTCTCGACCGGTACTCCCGGCTCACCGATTACTGCGATTCCTTCTGGAAACGCGTGGTCGACCGTTTCCCTGATCAGTTCGCCTGCGCTCCCGGATGCGGCACCTGCTGCACGCTCACTTCGGTCAATAAGCTCGAAGCCGCGATCATCACCGACCACTGCGACCGCGATACCGGCGCCCGGCAAAAGCCCCCTCCACATCCCACGGGCGAGGAGTGGTGCCCATTCCTGACCGACGACAGGTGCCGCATCTATGCCGCCCGCCCGCTCATCTGCCGCACCCATGGGTTGCTCCTGCGGAGCACGGAATTCACCGAACGGATTGCGGCGAGCTGCCCGTATAACTTCGTTACCGTGGATTTCAATGCTGTCGGGGACGAGTTCGCGCTCGATGTGGAGAAAATATCGCTGAACCTGGCACGGCTCAATGCGGCGTGGTGCATGGTGACGGGAATGGGGAAGGATGCGGGGGAGAGGGTGCGGATGGCGGAGCTGGCAAAAGAAAAGGTTGAGGGAATGAGGGATGAGGGATGAGGAAGTCAAGGTTAAAGTCAAAATCAGGGCGGTTTCGCAGGGACGATTCACGAATCGCCCTTCCTTTGTTGCCATATCGCACAAAGAAGAGACCGTTTCGGTAAACTTGCTTAATCAGAATAATCAAATCTACCCATTCTTATGATGCTTCCCGGATCTTCGAATTCGGACAGCTGTTCGGACGTCGTTTGAAGGCCGAATCCTGAAAGGGACTCTTGAATATGGAGGAGATTTTCTTTGGAATTCCGGTAAAAAATATCGATGTCCCGGGTAGCCCGTACATACCCGTGGAATGCGACGGCATAACCGCCGACGATGACATATTCAACACCCTCATCGTTTAACTATTGTAAGAATTCTTCGAAGTCGCTGTGGATATTCATGGTGGGCAATTTTCGCCATTTCCTCCCGAAGGTCTTCTACCATCGAGATTCGTTCGTCATGCGTGAGGTGCCGAGCGGCATCGATGGCCTTTTCGTGCGGATCAAATTTTGCAATAGTCAGGACTTTTTCCACTTTCATAGGCGCTGCTCCGACATTTAATATACGTTTTCCCGCTCTGTTTTTTACACTTTCCACTATTCGTTTTGCACTCCTTTTAAAATCCACCTTTATAAGGGGGCGGCGAAGGCGGAGGATCTCTTTTGACTTTGCGCCAGGTCAGGGTGAGTCGGAGACGCATTTCGCGGCTCCGACCAGGGGCTGGTGCAATTTAAAGCTATAATAAACCGTCCATTTTGTGCAAAATGGAGAACCACCGCAAGGTGGTTTCCCCACCTGAGCAGTTATCCCTAATTCTTATATTCGGGCGAGGCACAAGGTTTGCAAGCACCTGATGCGGGTTAATCATCAATCAGGCACCATTTCACCGGGAAGGCTGGAACCTATGGACCCGCGAATCGAATCGATTTTCAATGAAACAATCTCCATGGAGAGAAAAGCCGCCGAATTTTACTATCTTCTGGCGAATCTTTTCCGGGAAGACGGCTCATTCTGGAACGATCTTGCGGCCGAGGAGGAGTATCACGCGGTGCTGCTGCACGGCGGCAGGGATCGCTTCTTCGAGCGGGACCTTTTTCCTGTCGAGGCGCTCGAACCGAATCTGGTGAAGATCCGAAAGGCGAGTTCGGAAATTGATGAATCCATGTCGCGCTACAGCCGGACCACGCCGCCACGGAAGGTGGCATGCATGCGCGCCCTCGAGATGGAGGGTTCCTCCGGGGAATACTACTTTCAGCTCGCCCTGGATATTCCCGCCGGCACCCCGGCTCTGCAACTGCTGCGGTCGCTGACCGGGGTAGAAATGAACCATGCGCACCGGATCATCGATCGGTTCATGGGGCCGGCTCATACCGCAATGTGAGCCGGCTCATTGATCTGTGGGCGTCAGCGCGTCCAGGATACGGGAAAGACCCTGGCGCCGCAGCGTACGAGGTAAACCCCATGTGCCAGGCGGGAGAGGTTCAGCGTCTGCCCCGGATCGGCATGTGCGATGATCCTGCCGTCGGGTCGCATTAAATCCATGCCGTGGATGCCGTCCCCTTGCACCAGGGATGTTCCTCGCCATGAGTTCGCCCGGCGGTCCGGGGCGAAGGATCGGTTCTCGTTGGTGACACCGGTATAGACCATGCCGGTGCCGGCAGCCTCCATGCGCAGGCAATCCCATTCCAGGGTCGCGTTTGCACCCTGGGTGATGGTAAGGGTGTTGGCCCCCGCCTTGAGCAGATTCGCGTTGAATATAACTGCCGTATCCCAGAATGCCCCCTGGCTTCCCATGCGGATCACCGCGTCGGACTGGTCCAGCGTAGGTGGTTTAAGGTTCCCGATGAGGGTGCCGTTGAGGCTGAACTGGGGGTTGGAACCAAGGCTGGAGGCCAGGCCGACATATAACCGCGCGTTAGTCCCCGCGGTGGGAGCCTTTGGCAAGGTGAAATTCACCTTCCAGGTTTGCGCATTCATCATCGAATAGTTCCAGGTTGTGGCATCGACGCTCGTGCCTACCGTGTAGGTGATTCCCGTGCCGAAATCAGGGGTGTAATTGATGTAGGACGTCTGCCAGTACATGTAGAGGGAGTCGCCATTCAGAAATTCGTGGGAGTCGCGGTCCGGGATACCGATTTGCCAGATGGTGGAGGCGGTGCGGGGCGGCGTCCAGGTTACGGTGCCCAGATTGAGACTCTGCCCGGCCGCGACGGTGATATCCGTCGGATATTTAAAGGTACCCACATCTCCCGGTCCGAAGGCGTAGAGTGCATAGGTGCCCGGCAGGACATGGGGAATGGTGAAGGTTCCTCCGGCGCCGGTCTTGACCCAGAACTCGTAGGTAAAGAATTGAAATTGAAAATCGATTCCATTGTCCGGCGCAAGGCCGATCCACATATTGGCCGGAGAGGCGTTACGCAGGCCGGTATCATTGATGGCAAAGGTGCCGGTCACGGTGGCGCGTCCGGCTTGCTGCTTGTATCCCGTGTCGTTGAACCAGGTGTAGGGCCAGGCGGATTGCTCGGCCGCGGATTGGTTCTGGGCATCGTGGAAAAGGCTATCGGCCTGGGCCAGGGCTGCGGCATGGGAAGCGGTATTGGCATAATTGTAGACCGCTCCCGCCCCGGCACCCTGGTTAAGATAGACGAAAAAAGGACCGTAAATTTTGCGCATGGTCGCTCCTGCGGCAACGACTTCCTGCATCCCGTTCTGCGCGTAGTGATCCCCCCCCCACATGTTCAATACGGCCGGGCCGGCCTGGCAGGTGATTTCCCGTTTCTTGGGCCCGCCCTGATAGTACTCGAGGCTCGGCATGGTGAACCAGATGCCGATGTTATCGGTGTCCGAGCTCCATCCCCAGCCGCCCTCTTCTTCGCCAAAATCCGCGCTGTAGCCGTATTTGCATTCGTATTGGCCCGAGTCCGGGCCCTGGGTTACCAGTTCAACTTCAGGCGGCGCTCCGGTGACCGCGGCAATGCTTTCCCACGCAGCCTGGGTGATCATCTTCTTGTTGCGTTTGGCATCCACGCTCAGCCAGTCGAACATCCCGCCGAGGTAGGTACACACGCGCCATTCGCCGCCCGTGACGGCGGCATAGGCGGCAGGGTGCGAAAGAATGCCGCAGACGTAGAAGCCGGTGTTGCCGCGCAGGAGCGCATAATCGATGGTCACATCCAGGGCGGGGGTCTGGGTCTGGCCGTTCATGAACAGCTGGACCACGGCGCAGTTTCCGCTGTCTGTCGCCGGGTTCTTCAGCAGTGTGTAGACGCCGTCGCCGGACTCGAGTTCCCAATAAACCTTGCCGCCTTCATACCCTCCCGCAAGCAGGTTCCTCGTGACGGTGGAGCCGGGGAGGGTCGAGGTTATGGAGGTGATGGTTCCGCTGGATACCTGAATGACGAGCGTGACGATTCCATTGCTCATGGTAACATTGCCGCCCGCTTCCGTTACGGTGACATTGGCGCCGGTCGAGCCGCCGCCGGGTACATTGGCAACGATCGAAGCGACGACGACGAGCAGGGATAAAATCGACAGTCTCAATGCGTACATGATACCCTCCGGGATATAGAGCATAAACTCATGGAAAGACGAAAGTACCCTTACCATCGAAAAGGGCCAATGATCAAAACATAGAATATAACGTTTGGAGAAGCAAGGAGTAACAAGCCGCGTTGGATACTCCTGCCCGGGGGGGGGACTCGCCCCTCTCCCTTACCTTACCCCGATCGGAAGCCGGCCGCCCCTCTCCTGAAGCGAGAGGGGAAAACCAGACAAGAAAGAACAAACCGATATTTTTTTGATTTTTCTTCCGCGCTTCGCGCCGGGTGAGGTCCATTTTTTGTAAGGGCCCACTATATTGAACCCCTGATTTTTCCCCAATAATAGCAAGCATTAAATACTGTATAGATAATTTTTATTGCTTTTTATCCATATTTTGTATATATTGGGTCTGGATAGCAGACCACCCGTGGTGCAGGCATGGAGCCCGCCGTGAATCGAGCAGGCCGGTGTGTGGCTTAAGGATAGTGAGTACGCGTGCCGGATAGTAAAGCATCGTCCGGATGAATTCGGGGTGGCGGCGGCGCCGCCGCGCCCCGGCAACCGCCTGTTCTTTGACATAGTCGGCAGTGAGGAGAAGCACCTGGTTCCACTCTTTTTTAAAAGGAGAGGGATAGGGCGATTGCGTGAGCTTTGACTATCCGATGTTTTGGCGTGTTCGAGGCTCACGCTCTTTTCCTCCGGTCCCCTTCCCAGGGCGACATAAGGCAGGGCGATTCGTGAATCGCCCCTACGAAGCATGTTTTAATCCGTTGTTTTCTACCTTTTCCCTTTTGGGTAAAATGGGAAGCGGGGGATCTTTTTTCATGTGTTCTCTCCCTAGACAGAGCTCGGTCTCGACCGGTGCCTTGTTCACCCGGCGGTCATGGCGCGATTTTCCCCTCCTTTGACTATATTCACTGATAATGCCGTCGCTCTATCGTTCAAAGAGCACGGAGGCCGACTGCGGCTTGTATTTTCCATGGTTCGCAATGAGGGCAAGGTCGGGAACAACTTCGGAACGGAGGGTACTATGGCAGGCGGTTTGGAGAAAATGATACTTACTGCGACGCTGGTGCTTGGCGGAGTCATCCAGGCGGGAGCCGATCTGGTCGGCGATACCATCGTTACGGGACAAAACCCTGTGGCGATTGCAATAGATTCGGTGACCGGCAAGATCTATGTGGCGAATATCCATACTAATAACGTGACCGTGATCAATGGAGCGACCGATTCGACCGTTACCGTCGGCGTGGGCAACGGTCCGCAGGCGATGGCGGTAAACCAGGTGACCAATTTTATCTACGTGGCGAATTTCGGCACTACCAGCAACAACAGCAATGTCACGGTAATCAACGGGGCGACCAATGCGAGGGATAGCGTAAAGGTGGGAATCGATCCCGTCGCGATAGCCGTGAATAGTGTGACCAATAAAATTTATGTGGCGAACTACCACAGCAACACCGTTTCGGTAATAAATGGAACGACCAATGCGATCACCACCTTAAACGCCGGATTTTTACCCACTGCGGTGGCGGTAAACCCGGTAACCGACAAAATCTATGTTGCGGATGACAGCGCGAACAATACGGCCAGCAGCGATCATTTTGACAGCGTTACGATCATTGACGGAGCGACGGATTCAATGATCAAGGTCAGCGTCGGCCTGAAGCCCCGGGCGATCGCGATAAACTGGGTAACCGATAAAATTTATGTGGCGAATGACAGCAGCAATACCGTCACGATCATCGACGGAGCGACGGATTCGACGACGACCGTGGGCGTGGGGACCTCTCCCGTCGCCCTGGCCGTGAACATGGCTACCAACAAAATCTATGTGGCGAATTATGCCGAAGGCACGGTGACGGTAATCGATGGAGCGACCGATTCTACCGTCGCCGTACCGGTGGGCTTTAACCCATCGGCGATAGCGGTGAATCCGGTGACCAACCGGGTATATGTTGCCAATAACGGCATAGCCGGCATCACGAGCACGGTGACGGTAATCGACGGGGCGACCGATGCAACGGACAGCCTGATCGCGGGCACCGAGCCTGTTGCCATAGCGGTAAGCTCGGCGACGAATAAAACGTATGTGGCGAACTTCCTGAGCAACAATGTCATGGTTATTAACGGCGCACCGGCCGCGGTCACCCTCGTTGGACCGGGCAACAATGCCGTCAATGTTCCGATGAATCCAACGCTGACCTGGACTCCCAGTGCCGGCACCACCGCCTACGAGGTTCAAATAGCGACCACATCGACCTTTTCTCCTGTCATCGATACGACGGTTTCGGTGCCGCAGCGATTTGCCGGGATCCTGTCGGCATTCACGTTCTACTATTGGCGGGTAAACGCGAGCAGCGTCAACGGCACCAGCGACTGGAGCAGCGTTTTCACCTTTACCACCGGCGGCACCGGCGTGCTCAATGCACAACTGAAAACAAAAAGCATGGGCATCGGCTACGATGGCGTCCTTGCGGTTTATGCTTTGAACGGCAGACAGGTATTCAAGAGCTTCTTTGCCGCAACGGCGACCAGGGAATCCATACTGAGCGGCATCAACAAAGTTCCGGCAAAGGGAGTCTATAAATATTTTCTTCTGAAGGATCGGAAGGTCATGGATCTGGGGGGCTTTCTGGTTCGATAGAACCATTGAGGGTTTTATCCGGCACAAAATTTGCTTTTTATCAAAAAGCGAAGTTTATAAGCACTAACTCTGGAGCAGGTGGAAGGAGTGATTACCATGCAAAACCCGATGAATTGTCTGCAAAAATCGGCCGCCATCCTCATCCTGTGCATCGCCGTTGAGGTGTTTGCGGCTCCGGATAGCACGCGCACGCTTCCCACGCCGCAAACGACAATCGGCAAACCGCTCATGCAGGCCTTAATGGAGCGGAAATCGAGCCGTGTTTTCGGTTCCCAGCCGTTGTCCATGCAGGATCTCTCCAATCTTCTCTGGGCGGGATTCGGGATCAATCGGCCCGGAACCGGGGGGCGGACCGCCCCGTCCGCCATTAACAGACAGGAGATCGATCTCTACGTGGCGCTGCCCGAAGGCATGTATTCCTACGATGCAAAGGCCAATATGCTCCGCCTCGTTGTTGCCGCCGATCTTCGTGAATTGACCGGGACGCAGCCGTTTGCCGCAACCGCCCCCTGCAATATCGTCTTTGTCGTCGATTACGGGCGCGAAACCGGTAAGGGAAGTCGTTCCTGGGCTGAGGTCGACGCGGCGTACATCTCCGAAAATATCTACCTCTACTGTGCATCGCAGGGTTTGGCTACCGTGGTGCGGGCTTCGGTCGACAAGAAGGCGCTTGGCGAGGCGATGAAACTTGGAAAGAACCAGGCGGTTGTATTTGCCCAGAGCGTAGGGTACGTTAAAAAGTAGCGTCCGCCCGCGGCTCTCCGCCGGTAAGGCTTGTTTTTTTCTCGATAAAACGGTAAACTCATGCCGATTGCCTTACCCCCGGATGAAACAACCATCCGGTGATGTTTCCCGGTTGAACGCCTCGCATCGAGGAGTCAGATGCATGTTCGCTGCACGATCCTGGCCCCTGCTTTTTATCGTGGTCTTTTCCTGCTCCAATGGTTCGAGGGACAATCCTGCAGGGAGCGGCAAATTATCGGCCTCCCTTGCCTCGGGCATGCGCCGGATTCCCGGGGGGACGTTTCAGATGGGGGCGGAGTATAGCGATGAAATGCCGATCCATACGGTCGGCGTATCCGCTTTTTCGATGGATACGGTCGAGGTTACGCAGGGCAGCTTCCGGCAACTTATGGGATTTGATCCCTCCGCGTTCGGCGACGACAGCCTCTGCCCTGTTGAACGGGTAACGTGGTTTGATGCGGTGCTCTACTGCAATGCCCGGAGCAGGGTCGACGGTTTCGATACGGTATACTCGTACACATCGAGGGAGGTGGACAGCAATAATAACTGTTCCAATCTGGGGGGGCTGGTCATCGATTACTCCAGCACCGGGTACCGAATGCCGACCGAAGCCGAGCGCGAATACGCCTGCCGTGCGGGAAGTACGGCCGATTATTACTGGGGAGGATGCTCTCCGCCCCTTACGGCGGCCGATACGGCGGCAATGGATGCCAATGTCGTGTGGTACTGCAATTCGCCGGCCGGTACCGGGCCGGTAGGGGGAAAACTTCCGAACGCCTGGGGCCTTTACGACATGTCCGGCAATGTGTGGCAATGGTGCAACGACTGGTATGGAAGTTACGCCGGTGAAAGCCAGCAGGATCCGACCGGGCCGTCCGGCGGCAGTTATCGGGTGCTTCGCGGAGGCTCGTGGAGTGATTGCAGCGATGTCCTTCGCTCCGCGGACCGGTGCGCCAATGCCCCCGACTACCGGAGCAGCCTCATCGGGTTTCGTTGCGTAAAACGGTAGCGCAGAGTACCTGAAAAGGGCCGCTTATGCCTGTTTGGGCGCGCCCGCCGTTTTTTAACGTTCAGAATTTGAGATCCGCGATCATCCCGCCGGCGGTATTCCTCCGGCTGCAAAGGAGTTTTGGAAAAAAAATTATTGATTGGCTATAAAGCTGAGATTATATTGTACTACGAAAGTTTTATAGTGCCCCATGCTAAAACGTGCATATTCCCAACTAATTAAAGAATCGCGACCCTGGATGCACAGGTGGAGATTCCCGTTTACATTGTTTCTGGAGGAGGAGCGAAATGAAGGTACAAGGCTTATTTCTGATTGGAGTGCTCGTCACCGGGCTCTTTGCCGAGACGATCGTGAAAAACAGTAAGGCTTTTTCATTCCCCGCCACGGTCGGCACCAGGGGCGGAAATGTATTGCAAAGCAAGGAAGCGATTTTTGCCGGCAGCGCAAACCTTGAGGGGCGGAAAATAATTACGCTTTCCTGGTCGCTGCCGGTGAAAGCGTCCACCGGGTCCATCGCCATTTTTACTCTTTCAGGGGCTAAAATTAAATTTTTTCAGATCTCCTCGCCGCAGGGGTATGTCAATTGGGATGTTTCCGGCGCGGGAAGGACCGGCAACGGGATCTATTTCGCGACCCTATCGTATGGATCGATCCATAAAAACCTTAAACTGATGTTTTGCCGATAGGGGGGCGCCATGACTAAAAGAAACCTTACTCTGATAGTGATGTTTTTGGCCGGGATGGTGTTTACCCCTGCACTCTGGGCCAAACAGACCATAGCCGATTCAACGCTTGACACCGTCACCACCGTGGTGGATACGGTCATGGTGCCGGTAAATATCCTGCAGCTGACCGGCATAACGCAGTCCGGCAGCAGCTCCATCTACAATTATTCGGGCCAGGTGACCTATAATCTGCATCTCGGTGCCTGCGATTCTCTCAATATCGGCCTCAGTTTCGTACCGGTGGGCGGAGGAACCACGGTCATTCCCACCTGGGATTCCGGCAGCGTGGGGATCATTGGATTTGCCAATGGCATGAACGGCAAGAATTACATCAATTTCCGGTGCTCGATCAGCGGAACGCCCGCGGCATCCTATATGGCCCGCATCACGATGGTCGACACCTTCACGCATATTACCCAGGCCACCGACAGCCTGCTTGCCATGATGACGACCCAGAACAAGGTCGACCAGCTGCATGGGACAGGCAGTGCACGGGTGACGCCCGATATTTCTTCTCTTGGCATACCTGGTTCTTATTTGTCAAACGGCACGTCGAGTCCCTGTGTCGGCGTCTCAGGGACCTCTACCGCAATGCCGACCGGGTGCGCGATGACCTGCACCTTCGATACCTCGCTCATCGACAGCATGGCGGCCGATATCGCCCAGGAATTTTATGCCAAGGGCATCTATGTTCTCGAAGGCCCGATGTTGAATACGGTGCGCGATCCCCGCGGCGGAAGGGACTGGGAGACGTCAGGCGAAGACCCGTTCCTGGCCGGCCAGACCGCCGCCGCCTATATCCGAGGCGCCCAGAGCCAGAAATGCCTTTCCATGGCGAAGCACTGGGTCTGCAACGACCGGGAACAGAGCCGGGGAGATTACAGTTCCAACGTCAGCGAACGGACCCTGCGGGAGATCTATGCCATGCCCTTCGAATATGCCGTGAAAAGCGGCAAGGTCATGTCGTTAATGAGTTCGTACAACGAGGTAAACGGTACCTATTGCTCTCAGAATCCGCATACGTTAACGGACATTCTCAAAACCGACTGGGGGTTCCGTGGTTATGTTTGCTCCGACTACGGGGCGATGCATTCGGTCGCCCCGGCAGCTAATGCCGGACAGGATATGGAATTGTACTACGAGAACTATTTCAATACTGGCCTTGTCACTGCCGTTACGGAGAACGAAGTTTCGATGTTCCGGCTGAACGATATGGCGCGCAGGACCCTCAGGTCGAAGGTGTGGGCGGGCGTCATCGGGAAAATCGGTGAATCGCAGGTGACCCAGTTCGCCTCCCTGCTGAACGGCTCCGCCCACCAGGCGATGGCGCTTGAGGTCGCCCAGAAGTCGATCGTACTCGTGAAGAATCAGCCTTTCGGCACCTCGACGACCCCTCTCCTGCCTCTCAGTAAATCCGACACGGTTGCCGTCGTCGGGCCTTATGCGGATTTAGAGTGCTGCGATCCGGAGAAACACGGCGGCGCGACCAGCGGTCAAAGCGGCGTCAATTGTCCGTACATCACGAATCTTTCGCCGCTTCAGGGGATTACAAACGAAATAGGCGCGACCCATGTGCTCGATTCGGCAAATTGGCGAAACGCCAGTGTCGTGATCGCCGTCCTCGGAGTATCGGGTGAGGGGGAGGGACAGGATCGGACAACGGCAACGCTGGAACCGCCTTCGGGCCAGCTTGCCGAGGTCGATTCCATCCTTGCGCACGGCAAGAAATGCATCGTCGTGCTGACCGGCGGCAGCGCCGCGGTGAAGGATATCTTCAGCACTGCCCCGGCAGTGCTCGTTGCATGGTATCCCGGCGAAATACAAGGTACCGCGCTTGCCCAGATTCTCTTCGGCGATGTAAATCCATCCGGAAGGTTGTCGGCGACGTGGCCGGATTCTGCGACCCACCTTGCGCCGTTTCCGACGATTCCCGGAACAGTGGGTACCCCAGTTCCCTATGAACGCGCCGATACGGGAAGAGGATACCGCTGGTTTGACCGCAACGGGTATACGGCGCTTTATTCCTTCGGGCATGGCCTCAGTTACACGACCTTCCAGTATAGTAACCTGACCATCACCCCGAACCCGGCCTATGCCGGCCAGACGGTGACTGTTACTGCAACAGTGCAAAATACGGGGACGATGGCCGGGGATGAGGTTCCGCAGCTCTATATTCACGAGGTTGCTCCCAAACTGCCTCGTCCGGTCAAGGAGTTGCGTGGGTTTGCCCGGGTGACGCTTCCGGCTGGCCAGGCAACGACCGTATCCTTTACCCTGCATGAGAGGGAATTGGCCTATTTCGATACGACGACATCGGCTGTTACCTCGTATGCACCGTACGGCCAGTTTGTCGCGCAGCCGGACAACTATACCATAATGGTGGGGCCGTCTTCGGCAAACCTGCCGCTCACCGGGACGCTGACCTTAGAGGCGAACGGTGATTGATCGTCCGGGTCAGGCATGAGAGCGGGAGCGACCGTCAATGTCGCTCCCGCTCCAGCATGGAGAACCCTCCCGTAAATAAATGAAGCAGGAAAGGAAAGATATGAAACAGGCCTGGTTTGCGGGTTCTGCGATGGCGCTCTCGTTGTTCGTCGGGCTCTCTCTTGCCGATACTACTGCGGTTCAACAGGAAAAAGTAATTCAATCGGGATTTATCGGCCTGGAGGCGGGAGAAATAGTGCATGGTGTCAAAGAAAGCGATGCACAAACATCAAACGTTTCCAGTAATTATTTCGTTGATCAACCTCTAGAGAGGCTTCTGTTTCAATATGTTGCCGATTATAACGTCAACAAGCATGTCCACGCTGTCATCGGGATGGAGTGTCAGCTTGGCTATTCGTACCCCCTTGACGATTTTAAAAGTATCAACACGCAAACATCGGCGATCACGGTATATCCGGACCGGGCCGAAGGCATGTACACGCTCGACGATCTTCCACTGCCCCTCAAATTACAGTTCGGATTCGGCTACTTCCCGTTCAGGACCGATCCCGATGTTAAGAATCTGGGTGAATACATGTTCCGGACCGGCACCTACCCGACCTATGTGATCAATAATTTTAACCGCCCGTACGCCCGGCTTCTCGGCGTACGGGCCAGCGCGACGGCCTGGGACTGCCTGCATGGGGATGTTCTCCTCACCAGCTCAACCCAATACATGCCGCTGGGTGATGGGTCGCTTACCTTTCTGGCAAGCTATAATTTAGATAAAGTCATCGAGGTGGGAGCCGGCATTCAGCTTGCCAGCCTTTTTTCCTATGACAGTACGATAACCACTCCAACGAGAAATGAAGGCGCTCCTTACTACATCAATCAAAATGGCGATACCAGTCAGTACACCTTTAAGGCCACCAAGGTAATGGGAAGATTTTCCTTCGACCCTAAGCCGCTTCTTCCGGAGGAACTGTCCAGCCTTCTGGGCAAGGGCGATAGCCGTTTTTACAGCGAAATATGCTGTACCGGGTGGGAAAACTATAAAAACTATGATACATCTGCTGGGTCGATGAGCTATTATGCAAACCGCTGGGACCGGACCCTGTTCATGTTCGGCTACAACGTGCCGACCTTCAAGATCCTTGATGTCCTGTCGTTTGAACTGGAGCATAAGTCGAACAGGTATCCCAACAGCTTGGAACCTTTAGAGAATCAGACGAATTTGCCGCCCATGCCGATACCCGTTCTTTCTGTCGCTTCGGATATAGCCGCTGCCGGCTCAAGTCAAGCAATTTCCCCCTGGTACTGGACGATCTATTTGAAGAAGACCTTTCTTGGCAATTATGCACTTATAGCTCAAGCAGCTCATGATCATATGCGGCCGATTGAGGCGGATATAACGATTCCACCCTACGAGGACGTATGTGAGGCCAGGGGCGACTGGTGGTATAACATTAGGTTGAACATTCTCTTTTAAGGGAAAATTACCGCTCGCCTCACCCCTCTATCCCCTCTCCACCTGTGGAGAGGGGATCATGCAAAAAAATCCCAGGGCTTTAAGCGGTGTCTTCCTTTTGTAACCGATTGGTCCGCTTCGCCTGCCCGAATCCCTTTGTAACGTGACCACCGAGTTATTTCGTCGGCACGCTCTGCACCCGGACGAGGTGCGCACCGCCTGCGGCACCGGCGGCCCTGCGCAGCGTGACGGTATTCCCGCTGACGATCGATTCCTGAATACATTTCCCGGAAAGGTCGAATATCCCGACCTTCATGACCCGCGAGACCATCATTTGTGGAATCACGATTTTATTGCCCATTGCCATGAAACTCCCGGCTTTCTGCGATGCCGGAACCGATTGCGGCTGCGAACGGGTTCCCGTGGCCTGCGGTACGCCGACCAGAACGACAAAATCGATGGCCGAACCGCCCAGCGTCACCGTCGCGCCCGGGGCGTAGGCATGGGTATAGAGCTGATAGCGGACCCGGTTCATGTTGTTGTCCCGCCACCAGCCGCTTACATTTGTATTGGTAAACCCAGCCGCGGTGATCCAGGATGGTACGGTCGTCTGAGCCGTGAACATGATAGAGACGTTCGCATTCTGACCGAGATGGGGATTTATCGTGAACGATAAACCGGTGGTCGAATCCGTCGCGCTCTGTCGTTTGGTGGCGATCCAACGCGCATTTGCCAGCACGGCGGGGATGGAGTCGAAGGTATTGTCGGCGTGGCCGTCGCACTGATAATAGACCGGCCACTGCGCCTGCACGGGTATGTTGATGAAATAGGCCGTATCCTTTGCATTGCTCGACGACAGATTGTTGATGGCGGCCGATGTGTCGACGGGAGCCGTGTCGGCAGGACTCGGCACCGCGCCTTCATAATACAGGATGGCCGTATCCGCGTTACCGCTGCCGTCAGCGGCAATGACGGTGTTCCGGCCCCGCACGAGTACCGAGTCGAAAAGAAACACATTGTTGATGATGTTCCCCCCGACCCCGGAAGGCTGGGTGTACTGTCCGTCGGTCCTGGTCCCCTTGCCGGTTCCATTTACATACAAGGTAATGGCGGGACTGTTGGAATAAACCTTGATGTCTCGCACGGATTTCCGCAGATACCAGTGCTTGCCGTTGATATACACCAGCGGAGTGGCGGGCCTGGCCTTTGCCTGCCAGAGGTAATAGCAGTCCTTGGGAAATCCGGCATAGGTCTCCAGCCCCTTGCTGTTCATGCCTTTGTACTTTACATCACAGATATCGAACTGCAGCCAGTGCGAATGGAGGGGAATAAAGGAGGGGTTGGTGTTGAAAATATACTGGAATTGAAATTCATTCACGAGACTCTGGTACTCTTCCGGCTCCAGCGTGTCGACCGTGTAGGTCAAAGCCGAATAGCTCTGGTGCGTCGTAATGACGCCTCCGGCGCCGCTTTCGGTTACCCAGTGGTAACCGTTGGGAAAGCTTTGGAGCGTTCCATTGCTACTGTACCAGCCAGGGTAAGTATGCCAGAATACGTAGGTCACCGAGGATCCGGGATTGGTGCCATCGCTTTCAAACGAAATCGGCTTGATGGTATCGAGAGATTTAATGTCGGCGGCCCAGCGATCTATGTTGGTGAGATTGGAAAGTTCGTTGCCTGAGCACCACCATAGGATGCAGGGATGGTTGAAATTCTGCAGTACCATTTCGTAGACATTGCTGTCCCGGGCGGCATCGCCGAGATTGGTTGATGTTCCCCCCCAGTCGCCGACTTCCGTAGATACTCCAAAGCCGTGTTCATCGGCCAGGTTGTAGGTAAATTCCGGATGGGGATAGTGAACCAGTCGTATATAATTCATCCCAAGTTTCTGAATGTCGCTGAGCTGGGATCTCACCGTCGGACTGTCGACGGCATTTCCCTCGTATTCACTCTCCGAATGCAAATCGGTTCCCCGCAGATAGCACTGCACCCCGTTCATGGTGAAATAGCTGGTCGTGAGCGAGTAGTAACGGAATCCGATCCTCTGCGGAACCATGTCCGCTAAGACGCCGTTAACCCAGAGCTCAGTATACACCGTATAAAACTTCGGGCTGCCTAAACTCCATAATGCGGGGCTCGGTACCGTGCCCGATGTCTGGGTCGAATCTCGTGAATTGGCATTGATCGCCACCGTGTCGGTAAGCGTCAGCACGATGTTGCCGAGGCTGTCGCAGACGACATTATTGACAGCAAAGGAATGGGCGACGGTATCGTAATTCCTGAGCATAGTCTTGATCAGCACCTGAGCGCTTACCGCGCTGACATTTTTCTGCGAAATAAAAACGCCCGGAGAGGCAAAGTCGGTTGGATCGATGGCATACTTGCTCGTGGTAAGGATCCATGCCTTCCGGTGGATCCCCCCGAAATGCATCCAGCCGTTCTGCGATGCCGGCAGGCCGGGATTGCTGTCGTTATTCACCTCCACGGCAAGGACGTTGTCGCTATCGATCCGGGTCGCCCGTGCATTGTAGATGAATGAGGTGTACCCTCCCTTGTGCTGGCCGAGAAATGTTCCGTTCAGATACACATTCGCCACCGCCATTGCGCCGTCGAAATAGAGGTAAAACCTTTTTCCGCCGATCGTGTCGGCGGGGGTGCCGGTAAAGTGGGTACGATACCAGCAATTGGTATAAAACGTTTTGTTGGCATGGGTGTTCCAGGTATGCGGTATTGAAACAGCGGTCCATGCGGCGTCGTCATAACCGATCGCCTGGGCGCCGGTCAGGGTATTGCTGGAATCGAATCGCCAGACGTTGCCGCTCAGATCGGTTTTCATCCTGACGGTTGATGGTATAGTGTACGTCGTGCCAATTATCACGGTTGGAGCGGCTAGTGCAACCAGCAATGCAAAGGCCCCAAAATACGGGGACATTCTGTTTTTCACGCGTTCTCCACGGTTTAGGCTTATTGAAGTTCATGTCGCCGGGGTATCAGCTATAAATTACTATCCGGACGATTGCAGAATATATCATATCCTTCCGCGAAGGAAAAAGATTGATTTAATCATCAGCGGAGCATAATTTATGATATACTATGCTATCGAAGAGCTGAGTTGTTATCATTTTAATTTTTTTTGGCCCACCGGGAGGTCCAATGCCTGGAAAGTTGTTCGTCGCCCCAAAACACTTTGTGCTTACCGCCCTCATCCTGCTTCTGTCCGGCTCCACGGTTTTGCCAAACATCAACGATACCGGCATGTGGGGCGATCAGGGGAACGGGATGTATTATAACCGCATTATTCCCGGCGATTACAGCGACGAGGATGTCATTCTGGTCGACAGTACCTACTACATGATAAGCTCAACCATGCAGCTGGCCCCCGGAATGATCGTGCTCTCATCCCGGGACCTGGTAAACTGGCAGATTAGCGGTCATGTGGTCGGTGATATTTCCAAAATCAGCGCGGCCTACAATTATACGGGAATGAACAGTTACGGCCATGGAATCTGGGCCGGGGCCATCAGGTATCACAACAATAGATTCCGGGTTTACTTCGCTACCGACGGCCAGGGCTTTTACATGAGTTCGGCTGCAAACGCGGCCGGACCCTGGGATACGCTGACCAGCGTTATCACCGATACCGGAACCGGGTTTCCCGGAGCGGGCTGGGACGACTGCTGTCCGTACTGGGAATATGACAGCGCTACGGGCGATACGACAGGATACTTCCTTTGTTCAAATACCACCGCGCCCTATACCATTCATCTGTTCCAGATGACCGCCGACGGCAAGCACCTCGTTTCCACCACCAATACCGTCATTTACAGCGGACCGGGTGCCGAGGCGAATAAGCTCTTTAAGCTGAACGGGTATTACTATTTCTTTCACAGCGAAAATTCCGGGGGCACCGGAAGGAATATGTTCATGCTGCGTTCCACGAATATATGGGGGACCGGCGGGTCGCCGGGCCATGCGGGAACCTATCAGATGAAGCAGATTTTCAGCAACAACAGCTCGGGTTCCGACCGGCAACCCAATCAGGGCGGCATAGTACCGACGCCCTCGGGATCGTCCTGGTGGTTTGTCACCCAGCAGGGGATCCTTGGCGCGGATGGCAGACCGTGCTGCCTCCTGCCGGTCACCTGGATCAACAACTGGCCTATCATCGGGACCGTCAGCATGACAGACACCCTCGGGGCGATGGTCTGGAGCGATGCAAAGCCCATAAGCGGCTACCCCATCGTGCTTCCTCAGTCCTCGGATGACTTCAACGACACCGTTCTTTCCCCGCAGTGGGAGTGGAACTACCAGCCGAGGGCCGGCTACTGGTCATTGAGTGTGCGGCCCGGCTTCCTGCGTCTCAACGCATTCACGCCGCTTACTGCAGATAACCTTTTCAAGGCGGGCAATACACTCACCGAGCGATTCATGCGCGGCGACTCCGGTGTTGCCATGGTAAAGATGGACATTGCAAATATGGCCGACGGCCAGGAGGCAGGGATGTGTCATATGAACGGGGGATCAACTTATTCTACCATAGGCGTCCTGCAGAGCAGCACCGGCGTGCGCAACCTCCGTTTTAAAAACAGCTCTACCGGATCCATCGTGCTTGGAGCAGCCATACCGACCGGCGATACCACGGTATGGCTCAAGTCCCAGATGAAGGACACGATCAACACGGAATTTCAGTATAGTCTCGATTCGGTAACCTTTACCGCGCTTGGGAGCAGCTATACCATGGCGGGAGCCGGCTACCGTGGGGATCGCCTCGGCGTCTATACCTTCAACAATACCTCGACGGCCGGCTACGTCGATATCGATTGGTTTCACTATACCTATTCCGGACCGACGCCGACGCCGACGTCGGTTATCGATTCGAGGAAGGCTCCGGGTACTACCGCCATCGTATCGTCCGTTCACCGGATTACCCTGAAAAACAAGGTTCTGTCTTTCGATTTTGCGACCCGATTCTTCCGGCGGTACGAGATTCATAATCTTCTCGGCAGGACTCTGTTCGCCGCGAATTTGCCGGAGACATCCAATAGAGTCGTCATGCCGATACCCATGAGCAGGGGAGTCTACATTATGCGAATCATCGGTCCCGGTCAAGCCTTCGATGTGCCGGTTCTGTCTCAGTAAGGGGAGCGGCTTCCTCTATTGGGGAACTATTTGAAATATTCAGGAGCGCAGGGTAAATTTTAATAAGCGAATGTTTTTTTCCTTACTGGTAATCGGGACTATTCCCGAAAAGGAGTCAGCATGCGAAAGGTTTTGATGCTTCTGGTTGCAGGGGTCCTGCTTCTCGAAACCGGCTGTGTGGTAGGCGTCGTACCGCCGCCGCGGGCCGAAGTGGTGGTCGAGCGTCCCTATGCCGGTGCGGTGTGGGTACCGGGTCACTGGAAATGGCGCTGGTGGACGGGCAGCTACGTCTGGGTGCACGGCTATTGGAGAGCGCATCGTCACGGCGAGGAGATTATTGTTCGATAATTACAGCGGGCAATGATTTAACGCTGCGGATATTCTGCGGCGGCAAACGACGCATGCTGGCCATGCGGCGAAATTTGCCGCCGTTTTTTTTATTCGGGTTTTTGCGTCGAAATAGTGGGCAGGTCAACAAATCTCTACTGCATGTGGAAAAAATTATACGGGCTCAGAAAAACCGGGGCTTTGATGACGATTTCGATCAATATGATCAGGGTCCCGGTAACGCCTAGGACGTAGAGCGGGTTCAGGCGCCGGCTGATTTTTGCAAGAAGAAAAGCCAGACTTTCGACGTAGAGGCAGAGAAACGGGACCGTTGCCCCGGACAATAGTCTTCCCGAAGTGAAGTAGGGATTTTCACGGGACGGGTACCAGCAGTTCCCGAAATCGAAGCGGATCGAAAGATAGACGAGCACTGCCGCACCGGTCAGATAGCACGAAAGGCATACCACCCGCGTGAAGAGCGCGTCCTTGTTTTTTCTTTCCATGAAGCCGATGACTACGGCAAAAAGCAGGAGCGCGATTGAAGAGAAGACATAAAATCCGTCGGCGACACCCCACGAGAGCCGCTTCAGCCCCCAGACGAGCTCTCCCCGCCAGAAGGTCCGCAGCAGCTCGGACGTGAAGAACGAAAAACCGTCGGGCGTAAAAATCGGGTGGAGCAGGATCATGTCGAGCGGCTTTTTCGTCCACCCGAGCATGGCTACCTTTTCACCGGTGGCCGTTGCCTCGCCGAAGGCGTGCAGATTCCATCCTACCCATAACGCGGAGGGGATGGCCGCTACAATCCAGAGAAGCGCAAGTCGTGCCGCTTCTCCGCCCGGCCGACCCCGGCGTGAAGCGCGAACGAAGAGAAGCCATGTATACAGCGCCAGGGGTACGGCGATGAAGATATCGGTCAGCTTGATCAAAAAAGTTGCTCCGACGGCCGCGCCGACGAGCGGATAGAGAACCATCGGCCTTTTTTTGCGGAGCAGCTCGTTCAGGCCGAACAGGGAAAGGGCAAAAAAAAGCGCGGAGGGTACATCGCTGTTGAGAGTGTAATACAGGTCCTGCGGAAAAAAGACAAGCACCAGGGGAACCCCGAGATAGACACTCCTGTTTTCCGGAAACATGCTCCGGCAAAGCAGGTAGCCGAAAACGATCAGGAGTCCGTAAAACAAGAGATTTGAAAATCGGAGCCAGTAGAGAAGGCGCAGCCCGCTCATACCGGAGAATTTGCCGAGGTTGTACCACAGACCGCCGAGCCAATAGTAGAGCGGGGGAGAATACGATTCGTTGCTTCGCCGGGCAAGCCAGTATTCGGTGCCGCTTGCGATGTACGGGCCGGACTGCGCAGGTGAAGACTGCCAGACCGGCGGCGGCAATCTGCCGCCCGGGAACTCCCCGGCGGCATGAAAATACTCCGGGGTGCTGTAGGTGGCGATGAGCCTCGCCGATTCGTGGTCGAAATAATTGGTCGCCGGTCGGGGAACATAACCATGCGCGTATTTTATAATGGTGTCAAAGTGGAACTGCTCGTCGACATTATTGAAAAATGGGAAAGCGGCATTGAAGAGAAAAATCCGCGCCATCGCGGCAAGGCAGAAAATGCCGATGAGGCGCCACTCCTTGACCCTTGTCGTCGAGGCGGTTTCAGGCTTCAGGGGAGCGGCTTGCCGGATCTCCGGACACCTCTTCGGTCGCGGCTTATCGGTTTTGGACATGCTCATAATCTACCGGGTGCGGTGGGCATTTCGATTTCGCCATGGTCCCCAAAAATATATGGTTTCCAATCTTGAAATTATTGGAAGATGCCCCCCTTTGCGGCGAACGGCATGAGGGTTAGAGCGAATCCGTAACTTCTTCCGAGGCTTCCACGCCGGCTGTTATTTCCGGGATGAGATCTTTTTCAAGCGGATGAAGCAGGGCAGTGGCCGAAAGGATTTTACCCGAAAATAAAAATGCTCCGACGATGCATAACATGCCGCCGACAAGCAGGGTATGCGGAGCGCCGACGAGTCCGGCAAGACCGCCCGCTATAAGGCTGCCGAAGGGCGCCATTCCCATGAAGGCCATTGCATAGAACGCCATTATTCTCCCTCGCTTATCATCATCAACGAGCGTCTGGAGCAGCGTATTGCTCGAAGCCATCTGCATCATCATGCCGCAGCCGGCAAAAGGCAACAGCAGAAGCGAAAGCCATAGAAGCCTTGAAAATGAAAACAGTATCAATCCGATGCCGAACAGTACCGCGGCAAATGGTATCAGGCGGGGCAAATGATCGGTGGTTTTTCTTGATGCGAGATATATCGCCCCGCAGAGGGCGCCGACCCCTAATGCACCCATGAGAAACCCGAGCGTATGCGGGCCTCCGCCGAGCACCTGCTTTGCGAATACCGGCATCAGTACCTGGCAGGGCATGCCGAGAAGGCTGACGAGCGCCAGCAGAAGCAGGATCGAGCGCATGGGAACCGACCGGCTGATATAGGTAAATCCTTCCTTGAAATCATGGAGCGGATGCTTTCGGTTCGCCTTTTTTTCTTTCCGGGCAATTTTCATTTTCAGTATCGCAACGATTACCACAATGTAACTCATGCTGTTAATCAAAAAACAGATTCCCTCGCCGGTGGAAGCAATGAGGATTCCGGTGATCGAAGGCCCGATCACGCGGGCGCCGGTGACCATCGAGGAGTTCAAGGCAATGGCGTTGCCGAGGTCCTCTTTCTTTTCGATCATCTCAACGACAAAAGACTGGCGGGCCGTAATATCGAAGGCATTGATGATCCCGAGAACGATATTCAGGGCGATAATCCATGATACGGTTACTGCGCCCCGGATGACGAGAATTGCAAGGAGCAGCGCCTGCAGCATTGCCAGAATCTGGGTAACCAGGAAAATTGTTTTTTTATTCCACCGGTCGGCTGCAACGCCGCCGACCGGCGAAAGGAAAAAGGTTGGAATCTGGCTGACGAAACCGACCACGCCGAGCATGACCGCCGATCCGGTAAGTCGGTAGACCAGCCAGCTCGTGGCTACCCGCTGCATCCAGGTACCGATGAGGGAGGTTCCCTGGCCGAGAAAGAACAGCCGGTAGTTCGGATGGCGCAAGGCCCTGAAGGTAGCTTTAAGGGACATCAAACCTCTTTTCCCGTAACAACTCAAGTGCTAATTAAAAGTTTGACTATTTAACCATATTGGTCAGATGTTAGAAAATATCATGGGGTGCGGGAAGAGTGCAAGGGGAACAAACGGAATGAATAAAAAACGCCCCCTCTTTCGGAAGGGGGCGTCACCAAAATATGGAGAAACTCACCGTTATTTTTTCTTCGGCAGTTTCATCTTGTCTAACGGCGAGGGTTTCACGAGGGGTTTGCCGGGTTTTCCCGGTTTGGGCGGCAGGTTAGCCAGATCCTCGGGTTTCTTGTCGAACTGCTTGTACTGCCAGCCGTTCATGAGATAACTGTATGACTTTTCAGGAATCTTGAACCAGTACTCATTCCGGGCGGCTTTCTCATTGCCGATTGCCACGATCCGGTTTGACCCGCTCTTGAAACCGATGGTCAGGGTCAGCGACGGATCGGCGAGACCGGTAACTGAATCGGAGTAGGCGGAATCCTCAAACTCTGCGGCCTGCAGGTTGGACAGCGTACCGAGCAGGCTGTTGACCTTGTTGGAATCGAGCGGCAGTTTGCCCCCCTCAACCAGCTGCCACCCTTTGGCGACCGAATCGCCCCGGGCGATCACCATGGCCTTCGCACCTTTCGCCGCGACGGTCAGCTGTTTGACCTCGGCGAGGTCGAATTTCAGGACGTTTTTATCCTCCCAGTGCTTGTGGTCGGCCGTCAGCCAGTAGCGGTTGGACTCGGGTACGAGATACACCTGGTTGGAGTTGTCGGGCCGGAAATAGTTGCTGCCGTAATCCCGAGAGCCCTTACCCATGATGACCGCCCCGAGGGAACGTCCGGCGAGGTCAAACGTCTCGATGCGCGTTCCATGGAGAGAGTCCACCTCGAAGGTGGCCTGCTTCGCCGGGTTTTCCGAGACCAGGGTCGATTTTTTAAGCTTGACCAGCGTCTCCAGGAGTTTGTTGACCGCGCCGCTGTCGGTCGGGTATTCCATTGCGGCGGTACTGCCCTGCTGCGTCGTCGCTGCTTCCGAGGTGCCGACCGCCCCTCCCGTTGCGCCGGCGACTCCCGTTCCCGAAGGCGAAGCGGTGGAGGCCGATTTCGGCAGCAGCACCCAGACGTCGCCCTTGCGCTGCAGCTTGATGTGATCGGAAGCGTTGTCGATCGTTACCGATCCGATGCTCTGGGGTGCGATGCCGGAGAAAAAATGAAGGGCATCCCCCTGAGGCTTTGAATTCGAGAGCACCTTGACAATTATAATGACGGCGATCGCCGCTGCAAGCAGAACTGCACTGATAACGATTTTTCGTGCGTTCATCCGATCTTCTCCTCAGTTGATGTTTCAGGGGTCGCCGGGGCTGAGGATACCGGGGCGGCGGTCACATGCTCACGGCGGCGCAGGAAGATAATGATCCCAAAAATAATGACCAGAATCGGCATGAGGGCGACATTGACTCCGCGTACCACATTGGGCATTGCCGAGCCTTTTTTCAGGAGATCGGTCTCGATGGTACGGTCCGTGGAAGAGCGACTGCGGATCGCAATCAGATTTTCGTCCTGAGAGAGCCAGTCGACAAGGTTTGCCACCATGAGCAGGTTCTGTGGAGCTGCATTCTGGCCCGAAACGAATTCGGCATCGCCGACGACGACCAGATGACCATCCGGGTTCGAAGCCACGACGGATCTGTTGACATCGGCGGGATTCGGTTCAACGTTGGTCTTGCCGAGAGAATCGGTCGGGGCCGCCTGATTAACCGGCGGAACCGGTTTGCCGGCAAAATAACTCTTGAAATTGCCGGCGAGATACGCCGCCAGGGTAGATTGCTTGAGTGTATCGCCTGAGGGAATCTGCCACTCCCCCTGCGGTCGCGGGGCGAGACTGATGACGCCGGTGGCAAGCCAACTCTTTTTTGAAGAGTGAGCCAGGATGGTTGCCCGGACGCCGCCCGCTGCTCCGGTATCCTTTGCGCCGGTTGCGGCGAGCGGAACCGAAAGGGTCAGGGAGCTAACCCATGGCAACACGACATCCGACAGCGGTCCAACCGCCGGGTTCGAGCGATCGAATCCTTCACGGCCGATTTTTACAAAGTACGGGTAGGGCACCGCGTAGTTAAAGGTCATCTGACCGATCTGCTGGGGAATCATGACCGGGTTGCATGAGGCATCGAGAACCATGTCCTGGTTGACTTTGACGCCATAATACTGGAGAAGGTCGAGAATCTTCGAATCGACGTTCACGGTCATGGGGCCGAATTGCGGGTTGAAATCGATCTTCATGGCATTGGCAAGTGCGATGAGTTTGCCGCCCTTCATGAAATACTGGTCGATTTCAAATGCGCCTCGTTCACTGACGGGTGCGCTTCCGGGAATCACGAGCACGCTCAGGTTGCTGTCGATCGGTTTTCCCTGCGAGACATCGACCACGGCAACATCGTAATTTTCGCGGAGTTTTTCGATGAGCTGGGCGAATTTCGTTTCGGTTTTATCGGGCTGCTGCTGCTGTCGGCCCATGCGCGCCATGATCTCGGGAGGAATATCGGGAAGCGTATCGACCTTGAGAATGCCTACCCTTGGCAGAGACGGCCGGGATACCTTGAGTATGGCCCGCGTCAGATCGTACTCGAAGTTGCCCAGATTCTGGGCGAGCGGCATCAGCTCTTTGTGATCGGCGAAGAGCACCGCCAGGCCGAGGTAACCCGAAACCACCTGGATTTTATCCCGTTCGACTACCTGCGCCTGAATCTCCTGGATGCCCATGGAGTGCGCCTCATCCCGGGCCGCATCGCTTTCGGAAGGGTCGATCCAGCTTATGCGCAGGTTCTTCCCTCCGTACGCTTTATACTCAGCCAGCATATCTTTGATGGTGGTGAGCGTGGACTGCAGGCGCGGTTCCTGTTTCAGCTCTTTTGAACAGTACACCTTGATGTTGATGATGTCGTCAAGGTGTCGCATGATCTTCCTGGTGGCGGGCGAAATGGTGTAGGATTTATCCTCGGTTAAATCGAGCCGAGAAAACCATACCGTGCCGAGGTAATTGATGACGGCCACGATGCCCAGAATGATCAGGACATAAACGATAAGCTGCGTGCGTGTTTTGATTTTATTTGTTTCCATGTTTTTTTCTCCGGTGAAAAACTATTCCCATTTCCTGCCGGCAAGGGACTGGATGTTCAGAAAAAGGAAGAAACCGATGATTGAAAAGTAGTAGATGATGTCCCTGCTGTCGAGAATCCCCCGCTGGATGCTTTCGAAATGCCCCCCGAGTCCCAGATACGTAAAAAACGACGCGATAAGCGGGGTGGCGAACATAACGATGAACGGGCTGCCGATTATATAGAAAAAGAAACATGCGACAACGCCGAGCAGGAAGGCGATGATCTGGTTTTCGGTGTACGAGGAGATCCACATGCCGATGGCCAGGTAGGCGCCGCCCATGAGCAGCGTTCCGATATAGCCGGTGATTATCGGGCCGATATCGGGCTTGCCGCCGATGAGGAGAATGGAAATCGGGATCGTCAGCGTCAGGAGAACGGCCACGGCAATGAAACAGAATGATGCCAGGAACTTGCCGGCGACCACCTCAAAATCGCTGATCGGCCAGGTAAGCAGCAGTTCGAGCGTGCGGATTTTCTTCTCCTCGGCCCAGCTCCGCATGGCAATGGCAGGAATGAAGAACAAAAAAATGAGCGGGAGCGGATCGAAAAAGCCGCGCATATCCGCCTGGTTGTTGAGGAAGAAAACGTGAAAAAAGAGGTAGCTCGAAACGGCGAGAAAGACGGTGATGAACACGTAGGCAATAGGCGATATAAAATATGATTTGAACTCTTTTTTGAAGATAGCCATGGTTTTCTGCATAAATTAACCCCTCGTCAGCTGGGTGAATACATCTTCAAGACTTGCGGTTTCGTGCCTGAGTTCCGAAAGAACCCAGCCGTTTGACACCGCACAGCGGAATATCGATTCGCCGAGATCCTCGGTGCCGTCGACGAATGCCTCGGCAACAATCCAGTCGCCCGCCGGCTTGACCGCCACCTGGGTAATACCGGGGATTGCGCCAAAGGCTCCCCGAACGACGGAAGGATCGGCCTTGACTCGAACGATATACCGGTTGCCCCTGGCTGAATTGGCGGTAAGTTCCTCCGCCGTGCCGCTGCCGACGATCTGCCCCTCGTTGATGATCATGATATGGTTGCAGGTGGCGCTCACCTCGGAGAGAATATGCGAACAGTAGATCACGGTTTTCTGCGCGCCGATTTTCTTAATGAGCTGGCGGATCTCGATGATCTGGTTCGGATCGAGGCCCGAGGTGGGTTCGTCGAGAATCAGCAGGTCCGGGTTATGGATCAGCGCCTGGGCGAGCCCTACCCGCTGCCGGAACCCTTTCGAAAGATGGACGATCTGCCGGTTGGCCATTCGGGTCAGGCTGCACTCAACGAACATCTCATCAACCCTGCTTCTGAGCTGCCCTCCGGAAAGACCGCGGATTTCGCCGACAAAGGTCAGATACTCCTGCACGGTCATATCGCCGTAGAGCGGGTTATTTTCGGCAAGATAGCCGATTTTCCTGCGCACTTCCAGGCTGCTCGTTACCGTGTCCAGACCATCGACCTGCACCGTTCCGGAGGTGGCCGGAATGTAGCAGGTGATCATGCGCATGGTCGTCGTTTTTCCAGCGCCGTTCGGCCCCAGAAATCCAAGAATCTCTCCCTTGGGAACCTGGAAATTCAGATTCTTGACGGCATGAACTTCGCCGAATCGCTTGTTGAGGTTGCGCACCTCAAGCATAAAGGAATTAGTCATAGAGTCCTGCACTCCCGCCGTTTAAAAGATCGCGTGAATGGTTGAAAATGATGAATACTGCCGGTTAATGACGACAAGGATTATAGTTCGATCCGGTTATTAAAATATTGTCGAAATCAGGGTGACAATCGAAGCGCAACCGAGCCCGGAGATGCGCCCTGCCGGACAGGCGTCGTGCCTGACGACAAAGGGCGGGCGAAGGAGCAGCCCGACAGCCGGGCGCTCCCCGTACCGCGCGAGGAATCTATTCGTCCTTGGTTTTAGCACCCTGGATCTGGATGCGTAACTCCTGGGCTATTTTCTTGATATTCTGAAGACACTTGCGGGATCGTGTCCCTGCGGATTTGTTGCCGCGCTCGAATTTTTCGTACTCGGCCTTGAGAAGCTCCACCTCATCGATCAGTTTCTGGATACTCATACTATCCTCCCTGCATGAAAAAGAATGGTAATTGTTCGACCCGATGTCCCTTGTTTGGGAGCATTAATATCGTAATTGACCACTTTAAAACGCCAGAAAAATTTAATCCGCTCCATTGGTTTTGATAATGGGCGGGTTGCCGAGATGCTGCCCGTCTCCCTGGGAACGGTTTTATTACGGCGATGCGGGGTTGTCGTTTTTCATTATATAGACACCCGGATGCAGCCCGGTGCCGGCGAGCTTTTCGGGAGATACCCGTGCGATTTTTCTTCCGGAAAGTGAATACAGAACCATCGACGCGGGGTTTCCCGCGGCTCTGCTGCCGCGTTCTCCGGCAAGCGGAAGGTAGAGCATGTACTTTGCCGCAGACGTGGCATGGATGCCGTTCGCCGATGCCGGCGAACGGGGCCTGACGCCGACGGCAGACTGGTTGGCCTCGATAAATCTCAGCATATCGATCTGGTACAGGTTGGTGGCGCCGGCGGTTCCGAGGAAATTCAGGTAGAGGTTGTGCAGCCCGGTAATGGTCGACGATGTTGCAACAAACTTTGCCCGCCAGGTCCCGCTGGCGTCGGTGATCGGGACGGTATCCAGAATCGGTCCGGTGCGGCTGTCGACGCGCAGTTCGATCAAACGCGATGCGGCCTTGCTTGAGCTCAGGTAGCGGACATCGACCGCCGCCGCCCCGTTGCCGAAGTAAACATTTTTGTAGCAGGTATAGCCTCCGGGAGCGGTAGCCGTAATGCTGCCGCTGCCGGCAATAATGCCGGCGGTGCTCGTGGTCACGCTTGCCGACGAGTCGAAATTCTCGGCCTGGATCTCGTCGAAGGCGTTGCGCGGCTGCACATCGGTGGTCGTGAAGTTGAACCAGTGGCAGGCGAACAGCTGCCCGGTATCTCCGGCGGCGCCCTGGAAGGTGAAGTAGAGATCGCTCTGATAGCTGCCGGGCGCTACGGTCAGGGGGCAGGATACCGTCTGCCAGGTGGAGTCGCCGCCGGTATTCGGCACCGTGGCGGTTCCCAGGACCGTCCCGGTAGGGCTGCCCTGACGGATCTCGATGGTACCGCCGTCGGCCGACGCCACGCGTGCCTCCATCGTGAGGTTATCCTGGCAATTCAGGAAATTCGTTTTGGGGAACTCTACCCAGCTGCCGTTATGGATGCCATAGATGGCGAAGCCCCCTTCGGCGGCCGAGCACTGCGCCTGGGTCACTCCCTGCATGTTGAAGTATTCCGACGCCTGGAGGGTATCGAACGCCTGGTACCGTCCCACGCCCCAGGTTCCCGGCGTGGTAATGGAGTCGATCAGGCCGTTATTAAAAAAATGGAGGTACCAGATGCCGGTTTTCCGGTAGTAGGTATTATCGTAGATGCACATATGCGATACCATGTACCACTGGCCGTTCAGTTCGAAGACGCTGCCGTGTCCGGTACCCGGACAGTATTTATAGCCGGAGATCACGCGGCCCCGGTAGGTGGAGGACCCGCCGAGGGTAGTTGACGTGCCGTAACGGATAGAGCCGTTCGAGGTGGTTCCGTAGAGCAGGTAGTAGAGGCCGTTACGCTCAAAGATCCAGGATGCCTCGGTCATGCTGTCCGCGTTCGGCATGCAGATACCGACCGCCTTGGCTACCGAGTCGTTCATGGTGGCGGTATCCATCTGGAGCTGGCAGAAACAGTCGGAGCCGCACCCCACGGCGGGAGGTTGCCCCCAGGTGAGGTACCGGTTGCCGTTCGCCGCCGTAAAGCACGAAGGGTCGATGTTCGCGACGAAGGACTTGCCGAGATAATCGGTAAACCCTCCGGACGGAGAGGTACCCCGGCCTATGCCGATTTTTGAGTTCATGACGAAGAAGAAATAGTAATAGCCGTTTACATACATGATATCCGGAGCCCAGCAGGAGGTGCTTCCCGTTGCCCAGGATACCTGGCTTGGCGAAAGAACGATGCCGTTATCGGTCCAGTTGATGAGGTCGGTCGAGGAGTAGCTCTTGAAATTGTCTTCCAGCCAGGTGTTATCGTATTCCGAAGAGTCGTGGGAGGGATACAGGTAGGCGGTATTGTTGAAAATGCGTATGGTCGGGTCGGCGTTGCCGTCCCACCAGATGAAGGGATTGCCCGCAAAACCGCGGCTCACCGCCGCCAAGATTCCCAGTGCAATGAGCGTAACCTTCCATGCAGTACATCGATGCCCCTTCATACGCTGCCCCAGTGGTACGGTTGATGGTTGCCCTCTATCAATCATCCATTATTTCAAGCTCATCATATAGTACAACCCGGCCGGCTGTCGCATCAGTTGCAGCGCGGGAAAAAGTGCCGCCGACTGGCTCTTCAGCCACTCGCGCAGGCGGGAGGAGGTGCCTTTTCGCTCGACGATAGCGGCGTTTTTTCCCAGGCCGGTGGATTTTTCGAGCCAGTCGAGAGCGTCCTCATACCCGCCCAGGGTATCGACCAGGTGGATCGCGACCGCCTGGCGTCCGGTAAATACCCGGCCGTCCGCGTAGCGGGCGATCGAGTCACGGTTCATCCGCCTCCCGGCGGCGACGTCATCGATAAACTGGTCGTGGGTGTCCTTGAGCAGCGCGGCGATGAATTTTTTTTCATCAGCGGTCATCTGCCGGTAGGGGCTGCCGATGTCCTTCATCTTCCCGGCGGTAAACACCCGGAATTCAACGCCCACTTTTTTTGCGAGTTCTTCGAAGAGCGGCAGGGTAAAAATAACGCCGATGCTGCCGGTAAGGGTTCCCGGATCGGCGAAAATCTTCGTCCCCGGACTCGCGATGTAGTAGCCACCCGATGCGGCGACCGTCCCCATGCTGACGACCAGCGGCTTGGACGTTTCCCGAAAGCGGAGCATCTCCCGGTAGATCTCCTGCGACGGTGCGACGGCACCACCCGGCGAGTCGATGCGGACGATGACGCCGGCGATGGAATTGTCAAATCGAAGAGACCGGATCTGCCGGACATATTCGTCGGACTCCTCGATGGTTCCCTTGATCTGCACGAGTCCGATGGACTTGAGGGAGGCAAAGGGGGAATTCCCTTCGCGCTCCGCCCCGCCGCGAAGGAGCAGAACGATGCCGATCAGGACCGGAAGGGCAATGATGCCGGAAGCGAGCCACCGCTGCGGGGATTTCACGGTTCCCTGCTTTTATCCACTTTTATCACTTCTCCGGGTGCAACCATGGAATCGGGCCGGAGATTGTTGTCGTGTGAAAGTTTTTCGACCGGTACGCCGAATGCCAGGGCGATCAGCGGTAACGTATCGCCGCTGCGAACCCGGTAATACACGGTGCCGGCCGGTTTCCCGGTCGAATCCGCAGGGGCGGTCGGGGCGAAGGCCTCGGGCGCGGGCGGAAGAAGTATCGTTCTTCCCGGGCGAAGGACGCTGTTTCTGCGCAGATGGTTGAAGGCGAGGATCGTCTGCAACGGAAGCGAAAATTTCCGGGAAATCGAGAAGAGGTTGTCCCCACGTTTGACCGTATAAAGCCGCTTGCCGGAGGCCTCCGCCCGATCGACGGACCGGTCCGCCATGCGGGAAGAACCACTCGAAACCGCCGACTCGGCGTGTTTTCTCCGGGTGCCTGCCGACGAGGCGACCGCTTCCGGCGGGGTAAGACGGAGCGAGTCGCCGACATCGATCGATGGATGCGACGGATCGATATCGTTCCAGGCGAGCAGGCTGGTCATTTTTATATCAGCCCGGCGGGCAATGGAGAGGGGCGTATCGCCGGATTGGACGACATAAAACTCCTTGCCGGCAAGGGTCTTTTTCTCCGGGACCATGGCTTCGACGGTTTCCGCCGCCGAGGCCGGCCGTACGATCAGGGTGCTGCCCGGATGCAGGGCCGAGGCGCGCGCAAGCCGGTTCCAGCGGTAGAGCTGTGCCAGGGTCACATGGAATCTCCGGGCAACTTTGCTCATGGAATCACCTCTCCTGATCCGGTAGACAACGGCGTCGCTGTACGTCTCCTCTTCATAAGCATTGACAGGAGGAACATAGGCGGTCGCCGTCGCCGCTGCCGTGGAATCCATCGCGGCCCGTTGCGGCAGGAACAGGTAACGGCCCGGTGCGAGGCGGGTACGCTTCAGCCGGTTGATCGCCATGATCTCATTTGCCGGAATATTGAAATCGGCGGCGATTTTCTGGAGGTTATCGGTCCGCTTGATCTGATAATGGCACCATTTGACCTTTTTTTCATCGGGCAGCAGCGCAAAAAAGGTTTTAAATGAATCCTTGTAGCCGTGGGGAAGATAGAGCACGGCATTGGTAACGTCCGGCGGCGTGCACCAGCGGAGAATGTGCGGATTCATTTTTTTGAGCGAATCGCTGGGAATGCCGATCCCCTGGGCGATGTCGTCGAGGCGGATGCAATCGCTGAGAAGCACCGTGTCCGGCGACACCGAATCGCCGGGCGGGACCGGAACATTGAAGTCGCGGGGATTCTTCGCGATGGTCACCGCGGCGAGGTAGGTCGGGACATAGCCTTTGGTCTGGGCGGGCAGCCGCAGGCTCCAGTAGTCGTTCGTATTGCATCGGGCAATCGACCGGCTGACCCCGTTCTCCCCGCAATTGTAGGCCGCCAGGGCCAGGTACCAGTTCCCGAAATCGCCGTAGAGCCTTTTGAGATACGTGACGGCGGCCTGGGTGGAGCGGATCGGGTCGCGACGTTCGTCGATCCAGTAGGAGTGTTGCAGGCCGTAAAGACTGCCGGTCGAGGCGATGAATTGCCAAATGCCGGCTGCGCGCGCACAGGAGTATGCCATCGGGTTGAAGGCGCTTTCGATGAGCGGCAGGTAGGCAAGATCCTGCGGCAGGCCGCTGTCGGCAAACATCTGACGCATGTAGGGCAGGTACCGTGAGGCACGTGGAAACCACTTATCAATGGTGTTTTTCCGGTTTCTCACGTAAAAAAGTATGGCGCGCCGCACCTCATCGTTCCACACCATGGGAACGTCGTAGGTGGTACTGGTCTGGTATTCGAGTGCGGCCATGGAAGCGCTGTCGGAAGCGGGGATATTCATGGAATCGATGGAGCGCCCCGCCTGCCACTGGAAGGCGGAGGGGGCAATTTCATCGGGAGGCGAAAATGATTTCGGCATTTTTTCATCGTAGAGAGCGATGATGTCGTCGATATAGCGGGAGGTCGGAAAACGGTCGCTCTGGCCCTGGGCGTCGATGACCAGGATATTCTTCACCGCGATGCGGAGCAGGGAGTCGGCGGCGACATAATTGCTGTCGCGACAAAACATGCGCGCGTCGGCGATGAGGTCGCCGGGATCTTCGGAAATCGTATCGGCATCGTCGAGGGTATCGGCAGAGGACGGGTTCGCGATGATCAACGGCTTCGGGGCGACCGACGCTCCGATGCGCACCGGCTCGGCAGCGTGGTTTTTCATCTGATCGACCGTGATCACCGCTTCGTTCAGGACCGGATCTTTCCTGGCCGCTCCGCCGCAGCCTCCTGCAGTAAGCGCGAGCACCATACCCGTGCCGAGGACGCAAAGTGCATAACGAGCCGGGAAAAAATTGCTATTGTGGAAAAAAAACTGCAAAATCACCTCCACCCTTCTAGCTGTAAAAGCTCGGGTTTAATAATCAAATGAAATAAACAACGTACGGCAGAAGAGGTACTCTCCTGCCATTTTCAGGAAATGGGCGCAGTATGCCCATAGTATAAATTACGTTATTTATCGCCACGGAGGGTAGTACATATTAATAAAATCGGAGAAATCCGGGCGAAAAAAATCAAGGAAAAAAAGGATAATTTATGCAAAAAGAGTGTTTAAGGGCGGCCGGGAGGGTAAAATTTTGCGCCCCCGGAGTCATAAAAATGCAAATCCACCTCATTCTCCAAATCGGCCAACCATCGAAATCCGCACCCAATCGCTCTTTTCCGGGAGCTTAAACGCCGTTTGCGCAAATTCTGCGGGCGAAAATCGTGGACCCGGCACGATCGTTACCCGATGCCGGGCGTCCCTGCCCTGTTCGACCGTGCAGCCGCTCCAGACTTTTTTTCTGAGAGAGTCGCGGGAGAGCCGGTAGTCGGCGGTGAACGGCCCGGTTTTGCAGAGGGTGAACTTTAACGATTTCCTGGAACAGAACTCGGCCGGATCGAAGGGAAACGGTGAGCTGAAAACGATGACGGCCGGGTTTTCCAATGCCTGCTCGACTATGCCGATCAGGGTCAGTTTTTCCCCGAGAAATCCGGCAACGGACGTGCAAAAAGTCGCATCACCGATGCGAAGCCGGACTGCCGCGTCGGCGGGAGCGAGCCAGCAGAGCGAAACGATATCGTCACCCGTTACCCGTTCCCAGCCTTGAGCGCCGGCGACCCGCGATCCGCCGTTGCCCCAATATTCCGGGACGAGTGCCGGATCGGCCATAAGGAGCGCCCGCGCCAGCATGGTGCCGCGCATCGCGACCGGAACATTGCCGAGCGGCGGATCGACCCATATTCGAAAATGAACCGCGGTTTTGCGCGCGAGGTTCTCCGACAGATGCCCGCGGAACCGTTCGAGGGAGGGGTGGGGTTCCGTTCGCATGATGGGAAGCGGTCGGGAGAGGGGCTCCGCGGGTGAGGGTTTTGCATCGCTATCCTCACCGGGCTTCAGCGTTCCCCGGTAGCCTCGGTCCTCCGATCGCCCGGCCGACTCCCACTGCGCCGCCAGGAACTCCTCCTTGACGCCGATAGCGATGCCGCTCCACGGTTTTCCGGCGCGGTTGTCGGGCCGATGGCCCCTGAGCGGAACATCGGCCTCTATGCCGCGAAGGGCAAACTGCTGCCGGACGGCTTCGACCAGCGCAAAGGGGATCTCCCGGTAGTAGATGAAGTCGATTGCCTCGCCGGCGGCCGCGACCGCTTCGGCAACCCGCGGGTCGGCGATGCGGACGAGAATCTGCGAAAGCCAGTACTCCGCGACTTCGGCCGATGCACGGAATTCAAACCCGGCGGCCCGGGTTAGCCGCTCCACCGTTCGCAGCACCGCACCGCAGGTTTCCGGCGGCGGCGCATCCTCAAATTCGAGGGGGGTCCAGGGAAACCGCACCAGGATGGTCATCGAGAAGATAATGCGGGGCCGGTGCTGCGAGCCTTGCAGGACCTCGGTCATAAGCGCAAGCAGCTCGCGGAACGCATCGTAATCGGCCTGCTCTTCGAGACCGGTGGCGATCAGGAATAGTTTGAGTTCGCGGATCGGCGAGGTGAGCAGGGCAAACAGGCCCCGCCGAAGTTCCCGCTCATCCAGGCTTTTGTGCAGGTAGCGGCGAAGCCTCGGCGAGATGCCTTCAATACCGCATGTCAGGCTTGCCTTGCCGACGGCATGCAGGAATTTCAGGAGGCCCGGATCGTGCGCGATCGAATCGAGCCGTTGACTCTTCAGCCCGATTGCGGGAAAAAGAGGGGCAAGCGCGGTCAGGAGGCGGTAGAAGGAACGGTGCAGGGAGAAATTAAAGCTGTAAAGCTCAAGTTTTTCGACCGCCATGGCCGCCTTGAGGCGCAGGGCGGCCTCGCGCAGGAGATCGACCTCGTACTCGCGGTACGGTTTCCGTCCGAAGCTCTCGGCGCAGAAACTGCAGAAGCAGGCGCACCCCTCGCTGATCGTGAGGCTCGCCGTGCCGATGGTCCCTTCATCGTACAGGATCGGCCCGCGTTCGAGGAGCTGCCCCGGATACGCGGTGGGCGCATGGAAGACCGTGGTTTCGATCGGGCCGCCGGGCAGGAAAAACCCCGGAATCGAAAGGAGATCCTCCAGTATGTCGCGCTTGTGACGTTTACCGGCAAACCCTGCCTTACATAAAGAAAAAAGCTCCCGGATCGTGTTCGCATCGTCGCCGACAAAAATGCCGTCGACCGGAGACTCTTCGCCGAAACAATACGACGAATGAAGCGCCGACGCCCCGCCGAGAATGACAAGAGGCGATGCGGCATCCGCCCTGCGTTCGCTTCCCGGCACGGGTATGCCGCTCCTGCGGAGCAGGGGAGCGATATTCAGGAGTTCCTGGACAATGGAGAGCGAGAGGGCGAGCAGGTTGAAATCGCGCGCCCCGTGTTTGCTGGTGGTTCCGAGAAGCCAGGGTACGCCGTCGCGATCGAACAGCTCCGCATCTTTCGGCGGCGGCAGCCAGGCCAGGTCGGGATAGACGCCGGGTATGCCCGCCGCGATCTGGTAGAGGAGCTTGTGGGTGAACGAATCGGCCGTATCCCGATAGGTTGAAAGCCGTGCAATGAGTATGGTGCATTCCGCGGCGTCAAAGGCTTCCGGCGCGAGCGTATTCGGCTCGCCGCCGCGGAGCCAGAGGCCGTAGCCGGACAGGGCGGGATAATTCTTTTCGTACCAGGAGGAGTAATTCATCCAGAAAAAATACCTTACTTCGAGATAATGAATAGTAATGCCTCTGGTGGGGGAACCTCGCTTCGGTGAAAAGGTCATTTCGCATGATCCGCCATCAGGTGATTTCGGAAAATCTGAACAAAAGAACAAATTGTTTGCTATAACGCCACCAGAGCAGTAACACATTCTCTACCTCTCAAACCCCCCTCGAGTCTATATTTAACAAAATTCCCCGTTCAAGAAAATGGAGCTCTATCGTGCGACCAGTTCAATGGATCGGTTTGTTGGCGTATTGCCTGGCGATCGCGGCCTGTGCGGCCGGAGCGGCGAAAACCAGCGGCATGGTTCCGGGCATGCGGCACATCCCCGCAGGCTCATTCCTGATGGGATCGATAAACTCTTCGCTGGAACAGCCGATTCACCGGGTGACCCTGTCGGCCTTTTACATGGATACGACCGAGGTGACGCAGGAGAGCTACGTGAAGCTTCTGGGCGTGAACCCTTCCAATTTCCGGGGAGATTCCACCCGACCGGTGGAAAGCATGACCTGGTACGACGCCGTGCTCTACTGCAATGCGCGCAGCAGGCGCGACGGGCTGGATACCGTCTACCGGTACGTTTCCGTCACCGGGAAGAGAGGCAACGGCACCTACAATCTCGGCGGCCTGGTTATCGATTATTCAAAAAACGGTTATCGACTCCCCACTGAGGCGGAGTGGGAGTACGCCTGCAGGGCGGGGAAATCGGCCGCGAAAGGCCGGGAGGAACCGACCACGCCCCGTACGCCCGCGGATACCGCCGCGCTGGACGCGCACGTGGTCTGGTCCCACAACTCGAAGGCCATGACCGCCCCGGTGGCGAGCCGGCGGCCCAACGCGTGGGGATTGTACGATATGCTCGGCAACGTCTGGGAGTGGTGCAACGACGTCCAGAGTGCCTACCCGGACAGCGCGTGCACCGATCCGGCAGGGCCGGGCTCCGACATGACAAGCTACCGGATCCTGCGCGGCGGATCGTTTATCTCCACCACGGACAAGCTCCGTCCGGGCAGCCGCGTCCGCGACGATCCCTGTACCGCCAACGCGGGATATGGGTTCCGGTGTGTGCGGCGGTAGGGGAGTGAAAAGAAAAGGGTACTTCTCAGGTGGGGGAACCGATCTTGCCGCCTTTGGTGGGGGAACCACCTTGCGGTGGTTCCCCCTGGTCAAAGCCTCCGCGCCCGCCAAAGCGCGGGCTGCGGGGTCTTTGACTCACCCCTTCCTGCGGAGGTGCGCGGCGATGTTCGCCTCCGGCGAACGCCTGCGCACCCCCGCAACGCTCCCCTTAGGTGGAAAACACCTGAAGAAAGATCCCCGCTTCCCATTTTACCCAAAAGGTAAAATGGACGGGATAGTATGGTTTTAATTGCGCCGGCCTGAAGCGAGAGGGGAAAACGCCCCTGCGGCAGAAATTCAAAGGCTTTTTCTGTTTTCCCGTATTTTTGCTACCCAAATTATATTTCAACCGTATGCCGCGAAGGGTAATCGCCCTGATCTCGAATGGGAATTGCTGCATCGCGCCGAATTGAAAAACGACACGCTTAGAGGTGCTCGTTGCCCGAGCATCCCCGCAAGACCGCTGCGGAAGCCGAAAATCATCAAGCAACTCGAACAAGCCATTGAAAAGGCCTGCCGAGTCGTTCGATAATATTCGATAATATCTTTGTTCAATTATCCCGCCCACCTGGTTAAAAGGTTTCACTCCACGCACCCCCGCGGAGCTCTACCGCTTTTCATGCGGACCGGCTGAAACGTATATTAATCAGCGCTGCTCTATCATCAAGCAGGAAGACCGCAAACCGTTCCCCCCTCCCCGGGAGAGTCCCAAGGCATGAACAACTCCTCAATCCGCGATAATCACAAGAATGGCTCGGTCGGAGAGTTCTTAAAAGAGCAGATCAAGACCAATTCCTCGGTTTCGATTGTTTCGGCCTACTTCACCATTTATGCCTATAAAAATCTTCAGGCACAACTCGATGCACTAGGCGGGCTGCGCTTTTTATTCGGCGAGCCCACCTTTATCAAAGCGGTCGATCCGGATAAGACGGATTCCCGGGCCTACCAGATTGAAGACAACAAGCTTACGATTCCCATTGCAAGCAGATTGACCCAGAAGGCCACTGCCAGGGAGTGTTCCGATTGGATAAAGGCAAAGGTCGATATCCGCTCGATGGTGAAGCCTAATTTCCTGCACGGGAAGATGTACTACATCCTGCAGGAAGGCGGCATAGAAACGGCGGTCTCGGGCAGTTCAAATTTCACGGTCAATGGTCTCGGTCTGGGCGGCAGCCCGAATATTGAATTGAACCTCGTCGTCGACAGCAACCGGGACAAGGTAGACCTCAAGAACTGGTTTGATGAGCTGTGGAACGATACTACCGGCCTTGTCGAAGATGTAAAGGACCGGGTGTTGAAATATATCGAGCAGCTCTACGCCGAAAATCCCCCTGAGTTCATCTATTACAAAACCTTATTCCATATTTTTGAAAACTATCTGGATGACCAGCAGCGCGGCGGTCTGCTCAATGAAAAAACCGGCTTTTATGACAGTGAAATATGGAACACCCTGTATGATTTCCAGAAGGACGGTGTCAAGGGTGCGATAAACAAGGTTTTAAAGCATAACGGCTGTATCATCGCCGACAGCGTCGGGCTCGGCAAGACCTATGAGGCATTGGCGGTCATCAAATATTTCGAGCTGTTGAACCTGCGGGTGCTTGTGGTATGCCCGAAGAAGCTTTCCGGCAACTGGACGATCTATCAGGCCGGCCTCGGCCATGCCCTTAACCCCTTCAAGGGCGATCGGTTTTCCTACTCCGTTCTTTACCATACCGATATGGGCCGCATTTCCGGCACCTCGGATGCCAATGGGATAGACCTTGCAAATTTTAATTGGGGTGCCTACGACCTCGTGGTCATCGACGAATCCCATAACTTCCGCGGCAATCCTACCGAGCATAGTACGGAAGACGGGGCGGTCCACCTCAACCGCGCGAAATGGCTGATGGACCGGGTGATTAAAGAGGGCGTTAAAACCAGGGTTCTTATGCTCACCGCGACGCCGGTAAATAATACGCTGAGGGATTTAAGGAACCAGATCGCCTTTATTACCGAAGGCAAGGAGACGGCGCTCTTCGAGTGCTGTCAGATCAAGGATATATCCGCTACCCTGAAAAATGCCCAGACGCATTTCACCAATTGGGCCGACCGCAGGAAAACGCCCAACCGTACGGTGAAGCAGCTTCTCGAACGCCTCGATACCTCCTTTTTCAAGCTTCTCGATGAGCTGACCATTGCCCGCAGCCGCAAACATATTAAATCTTTTTATAAAATCGAGGCCATCGGCAAATTTCCCGAGCGGAATAAACCGGCTTCCGTCTACCCGGAAATAGATCGGCAAAACCGCTTCCCTTCCTACGACCGATTGAATAAAGAGATCCTGAAATATAAACTTTCGGTTTTCAACCCCTCCGCCTATGTTAAAAAGGACCGCCAGGCCCACTATGAGGCCCAGGCCGGCACGAGTGTTCTCGCCTTTAAACAGGCAGACCGTGAAAATTTCCTCATCGGCATGATGAAGGTCAACTACCTCAAAAGACTCGAAAGTTCCATCAGGTCCTTTGAAATATCCCTGGATAGAACCATCCGGAAAATCGAAGCGCTCGAAAAGAGAATCGTCAACTTTCTCGATTACAAAAAAACCTCGCAGGAAGAGACACTGGAGACCTTTGAACCCGGAGAGGATGAACTCGAAGAGAACGGCGATGAGCTGGAGCAGTGGCAGGTCGGCAAGAAGATGAAGTTCAATTTAGCCGATCTTCATCTCGATAAATGGCTCCAGGACCTCAGGAAGGATAAGGACGCCTTATGTGACCTCTACAACAACGCCCAGGCCGTGTCGGTTGAGCGGGATGCCAAATTCCATGAGTTGAAGACGCTTATCGGGAATAAGGTGCGGCATACCATCAATGACGATAATAAAAAGGTGCTCGTCTTTACGGCATTTGCGGATACCGCACAATATCTGTACGATAACCTGAAGGATTTCTGCCTTAAAGAGCTCTCCCTGCATATCGCCCTCGTCTGCGGCTCGGTAACGAAAACAACCTTTGGCAAGAACGACTATGACAGCATTTTGACTAATTTCTCCCCGGTTTCCAAAAATCGCGGGAAGATGACAAATATGCCGCAGGATAGCGAAATTGATGTCCTGATTGCCACCGACTGCATCAGCGAAGGACAGAACCTCCAGGATTGCGATTACCTGATTAATTACGACATTCACTGGAACCCGGTCAGGATAATCCAGCGCTTCGGACGGATCGACCGGCTTGGCAGCAAGAACTCCAAAATCCAGCTGGTGAATTTCTGGCCGACGAAGGACCTTGACAACTACATAAATCTCAAGGAGCGCGTCGAGGCGCGCATGGCGCTGGTCGATGTTACCGCGACGGGCGAAGATAACGTTCTCAATACCGAGCAGATCGAAGAGCTCATCTCCGAAGACCTGAAATACCGGAACCAGCAACTCAAGCGGCTGAAAGATGAAGTTCTCGATCTTGAGGATATGGAGGAAACGCCTTCACTCACCGATTTTACGCTCGATGATTTCAGGGTCGACCTGATGAATTTTATCGATGGCAACCGGAAGCTTCTGGCGGAAAGCCCCCTTGGCCTTTATGCGGTTGTCCCTTCCCCAGCCTCCACAAATTTCGAACCGACACTATTTAATGCAAATCTGTTGGAAATCGTTAAGCCCGGAGTCATCTACTGCCTGAAACAAAAAGGCGATACCGACGGGACCGAAGCGGTGAATCCGCTTCAACCCTATTTTCTTGTGTATGTTCGTGATGATGGCACGGTGCGTTACAACTATACCAATGCGAAGCAGATTCTTGAAATGTATCGCCTGCTTTGCCAGGGCTATACCGCGCCCTATGAACAGCTCTGCGAGCTGTTCAACACCGAAACAAAAAATGGGGAAGAGATGTCCCATTACAATGAAATCCTGAAGCAGGCGGTGACCGAAATAATGCACGTGTTCCAGAAGCGCAGTAACCAGAAACTGTTATCGGATCGCGGTGCGCTGTTAATCCCGAAGGCAAAGCAGATACACGAAAGCGACAGTTTTGAGCTGGTGACGTGGCTGGTGATAAAATAAAGGGGGTCGAATTCGATCCTTTCTGCAATGTTTAACACTTGTTTTTAAGTACGTTCTCACCGATCATTTCGTTGAGATCAACAAAATGATCGACCTCGGGAAGGGCGCTCAACGCAGCATAGAAAATTATGCTCTTTACCGGTTGAATTCGCTTCTTGCGAACAAGAAATTCAAGTTTTTGAAATAAGAGGAATGCAAAATGAGCATCGATACGAAGATCAAAATAGATAAATGCATCAAGGCTTTTTCCAAAGGCAGCCTTTCACAAAACGCGCTCGACCTCTTTGCCGCCCTCGGCTACAATACCGATCGGCAGGCACCGCTGCCAAGGCCAACCTATAAGGAATTCAAAGCGGCATGGGCTGAAAGCAGCAGCCGGTTCAACGAAGATACCGCTCTGGTAAAAGAGTGGAAATGCGTTGATCTTCTATTCCAGCTCTCTAAAAACGAGGTCACGCAGCAAAACAGCCTGTTCGATACCAAGCGGGTCGACAGCACGATCATCGAAACTTACTTGTTTTTCGCGATCGAGCTTTCAGGAAGCTCCTACAGCAGGACCGCACTTTCGCAGATAACCCGTGAAGTCAATAAGCTCTTTCCCATGCCGGTAATGATCCTTTTCAAGACCGACGGCTGCCTGACGCTTTCGGTCATTAACCGCAGGCGGCATAAGCGGGACGAGAGCAAGGACGTTCTGGAAAAGGTCACGCTGATTAAGGATATCTCCATTGAGAATCCGCACCGGGCCCACATCGAAATACTCTTTGACCTCTCCTTTGAAGAACTGCTTGGAAAGTTTAAGTTCACGAATTTTGTCGAGCTGCATAATGCGTGGCAGAAGACGCTCGATACGAAGGAGTTGAATAAGCGGTTTTATCAGGAGTTGTCGTACTGGTATTTCTGGGCAAAGAGTAAGGTACATTTCCCGGATGACCTTGAGAAGAGTAGTGAAAAGCGCAACTCGATCAGCCTCATCCGGCTCATTACCCGCGTAATTTTCATATGGTTTATCAAAGAAAAGAATCTCATACCCGAGGAGTTGTTCGAACCGCGGAAACTATCGGGAATTCTGAAGGAATTCAATCGCACGATAAAATCTTCGAGCTTTTATTCGGCGATCCTGCAGAATCTTTTCTTCGGCACCCTGAACCAGAAGATGCAGGATCGTGCATTCGCTAAAAATGGCACGCTCGAAGAAAACCGGGACGCCTATGGCGTGAAAAACATGTTCCGCTATGCCGACCAGTTTTCAATAAGCGAAAAAGAGGCCAAGGCACTTTTTAACTCCATCCCCTTTCTGAATGGAGGCCTGTTCGATTGCCTGGATAAGCCGGATGAATCCGGGAAAATTCTTTATTCCGACGGCTTTTCGAGGAATCCGAAGAAGCAGGCGATCGTACCGGACCATCTTTTCTTCGGCCACGAACAGGCCTGCGACTTGAACGACATTTTCGGGACTCATAACAAGCAATATAAGGTCAAAGGACTCATCGAAATACTGCAAAGCTATAAGTTTACCATTGCGGAGAACACCCCTCTTGAAGAGGAAGTGGCACTTGACCCCGAGCTTTTAGGAAAGGTTTTTGAAAATCTCCTTGCCAGTTATAACCCTGAAACCGAGACAACCGCCCGCAAACAGACCGGCTCTTTCTATACACCGCGCGAAATAGTCGACTACATGGTTGACGAGTCGCTCGTTGCCTGCTTGAAATCGGCTTTGCTTGGAAAAACGCCGGTGTTCAGCGTCATCGGCTGTTCGCAAACCAGCATTTTCGGCAACGAGGTTAAGGGCGGTCAATTGGCGCTGACCGAAAAACTATCCGGCTCCGCCTGGCAGGGAAAAGAGGAAGAGCTTGAAACCAATTTGCGGCAGCTTCTTTCCTATACCGATGAAAAACACGCCTTTGGCAGTTTTGATGTGAATCTTTTGATTAATGCCATAGATTCCTGCAAAATTCTCGACCCCGCCTGCGGCTCCGGCGCCTTCCCCATGGGAATTCTTCATAAGCTGGTACTGGTTCTGCACAAGCTCGATCCCCACAATGAAAAATGGGAGAAGCGCCAGATCCAGAAGGCGCGGCAGATCGACGATGCAACCATCCGCGATAACAGCATCGCCGACATCGAAGAGGCTTTCAAAAACAATGAACTCGATTACGGCCGGAAACTTTACCTGATCGAGAACTGCATCTATGGCGTGGACATCCAGCCCATCGCCGTGCAGATCGCCAAACTGAGATTTTTCATCTCCCTCGTCATCGACCAGAATAAGCACGCGGGGAAAGATAATCTCGGTATCCGCTCTTTGCCGAACCTCGAAACGAAATTCGTTGCCGCGAATACGCTTTTAAGCCTCGATAGGCCGCAGCAGACGAAGCTGCACAACGTGGAAATCGAGGAGTTGGAAGCCGAATTGAAATCGGTGCGGCATGACTATTTCAGTGCGAAATCGCGGAAAGAAAAGCTGACCTGGCAGAAAAAGGATAAAGAGCTGCGAGTCAAAATTGCGGCGCTATTGGAAGACGACGGGTGGGACCATACAACGGCGCTGCAAGTCGCACAATTCGACCCCTATGACCAGAACCGATCGGCCGGATTTTTCGATCTGGAATGGATGTTCGGATTTGCCGCAGACGAGGGGTTCGATGTGGTAATCGGCAATCCGCCGTATGTTCGGCAGGAGCAGATCAAGGAGTACAAGCCGGTCTTTAAAAGCCGCTTCAAATGTTTCACCGGCGTCGCCGACCTGTACGTTTACTTCTACGAGAAGGGCTTGTCGATCCTTAACCCGACCGGTGTTTTGACGTTCATCTCCTCGAATAAATATTTCCGCTCGGGTTACGGCGAGAAGCTGCGAAAATTCATCGGGGATAACTACCGGATACGGCAACTCATCGATTTCGGCGATGCGCCGGTATTCGACGCCATCGCCTATCCCTGCATCGCGGTCATTCAAAACGGAAGTCCGGAAAAGGGTGGGACGGCACGGGTGTTCAACTGGGAGATCGGACCTGCCATTGAGGAGTTTGAGCGGGTTTTTGCGAAAAAAGGGTTTGCAATGCCGCAGAGCGAACTGAGAGCGGATGGGTGGCGGCTGGAGGGGGGAGAGACGCTACGGTTGCTGGATAAGCTCAGGAAGGCGGGGAAGCCGCTGGGAGAGTACGTGGAGGGAAAGTTTTATTATGGGATTAAGACAGGGCTGAATGAGGCGTTTGTCGTTGACCGGGAGACGCGGGACAGACTGATAAAAGAACATGGGTCGAGCGAGGAGGTGCTGAAACCTTTTTTGCGGGGGAGGGATGTGAAGCGGTGGAAGGTGGAATCGGCGGATTTATGGCTGATTTTCATGAGACATGGAACGCAAATATCAAAATATCCTTCGATAAAAAAGCATCTTGAGAAATTCCGGGAGCAGCTTGAACCGAAACCTTCTGACTGGCCGGACAATAAACCTTGGGTCGGCAGAAAACCGGGGAGCTACAAATGGTATGAAATCCAGGACAATATTTCCTACTGGAAAGAATTCGAGAAGCCGAAGATAATTTACCCTAATATCTGCAAAAGAAATGAATTCGCCTGGGATGATTTAAAATATTATGCAAATCAGAAGTCCTTTATTATTCCTGGAGCATCAAAATATCTGCTCGGTGTGCTAAATTCAAATATTGTCTTTTGGTTATTCGATAAACTGCTTCCAAAATTACAGGGAGAGTTTTATGAGCCGAGTTCGATATTTATTGAGCATTTCCCAATCGCTCTAAAGGAAGATGATGATAGGATAGAATATCATGCTTCTAAAATATTAGAAAAAGGGCAGATAGGTAAAGACACCAGTAGCCTTGAATCCCGCCTCGATGCCCTCGTCGCCCATCTCTACCGCCTCACCCTCCCCGAATACACGCTTATTTTGAATGATCTCAAGCTATCGGATGAGGTCAAGTCCGCCTGCCTCGGCGAGTTCGAGAAGATCGCGGCGGAAGGGTCGGGCGGGTGAAGAACATTTTCTGAACACGATTCAAAGGGTTACGGGAAGACAGGATTAAGCGGCAAAAGAGTATCAAATTTATAAAAAATCAGACAGGAGAATTCAATGGCCCACATAGAAGGAATCCGGATTAAAAACTTTCGCGTACTTCGCGACGTTACCCTGGGCAAGCTCTGGAATCTTCCGGATGCAGCGCCGCTTATGCCGATGACGGCGGTGATCGGCAAGAACGGCGTCGGAAAGAGTTCATTGTTTGATGCTTTCGGCTTTCTGGCCGATTGTTTGCGGGTTGGGGTCGAAGAGGCGTGCGATATGCGCGGCCGCGGCGGGTTTCAGCGCATCAGGTCGCAGGGGCAGGAAGGTCTCATGGAATTTGAAATTTACTATAAGGAAAATGGCAATGCGAGGCCTATTACCTATGAAATGATGGTAGGCGCCGATTCCAAGGACAGGCCTTATGTGGTATGGGAACGGCTTCGTCAACGCAGGAAAGGTCAAAAGTATGGCTGGCCGTTTTCCTTCCTGGTGCTCAATGAGGGAAAGGGGTTCGCCTGGAAGGGTGAGGAAGAAGGTATTCAGATTGATGAAGACAAATTGTCGCTCGATTTAAAACAGACGATTGAATCCATCAAGAAAGCCGAAGGCAAGGAGGAAAGCCGGGAAACCGAAGTCGTAGAACTTGAGGACAAACGAAAACTTGGAATTGCCACGCTCGGATCTCTTAAACAGCATCCTCGCATATCGGCATTCAGGCAGTTTATTGAGGGGTGGTATCTGAGTTATTTCACGCCTAATGCTGCACGAAGTCTGCCTCTTGCCGGTCCGCAAAAGCATCTTAATATTCTCGGCGATAACCTCGGAAATGTCGTTCAATTCATGGAACGGGAATATCCGAAAAATTTCCAGGCAATCCTTGACCGGATATCGGCAAAAATTCCCGGGATTCATAAAATCGATACGGCTAAAACCGATGATGGCCGTCTTTTGCTGCGCTTCAATGACAAAGGCTTCAGTGACCCCTTCTATGCCCAGCAGATGTCCGACGGCACGCTTAAGGTGTTCGCGTACCTCCTGCTGCTTGAAGACCCGTCACCTCCGCCGTTTCTATGTATTGAAGAGCCTGAAAATGGACTGTATCACAAACTGTTGGAAACTTTAGCAACCGAATTCCGAAACCATGCCACGGGACAAAGAGGAAGTTCTCAAATATTTATTACCACGCATCAGCCCTATTTTGTCGATGCGTTGTTGCCCCAGGAAGTTTTGATTTTAGAGAAGGCAGACGATGGTTTTTCGACTATCAGACGTGCAAGTGACAATGTAACCGTTCGAAATATGGTCGAAGAAGGCCTTCCCCTCGGCGGCCTGTGGTACAGCGATTATCTGGATGCGAGGTAAGCCGATGCATTTCGAAATACTCGTTGAGGACGCATCAGGGAAAAAGATGCTCGAAATTCTGCTTCCTAAGATACTTGGTGATGGACATACCTCTCGCGTGATCGCCTATCGCGGTGTCGGTCGGATTCCCAAAGACATGCGCGATTCGAAGGACGCGGGCAAACGGATTTTGCTGGACAACCTTCCGAGACTTCTCAAAGGCTATGGACGCACTTTTCCAAGCTATGGCGATAACGGGGCGGCGGTGATTTTGGTCTGCGATCTCGACGACAAATGCCTGAAGTCATTTCGGGAGGAGTTGTTCGGGATTCTCAACAATTGCCACCCAAAACCGGAAGCGCGCTTCTGCATCGCCATAGAGGAAGGGGAGGCATGGCTCCTGGGCGATTTGCCTGCTGTTAATGAAGCATATCCTAAGGCCAAAAACGCAATTCTGAGCTCCTATGTAAATGACAGCATATGCGGGACATGGGAGAAACTTGCCGATGCAATCTATAACGGCGGATCGTCCACCCTGGCTGCCCTTGGTTTTTATGCGGTCGGCGAGGAGAAATCAAAGTGGGCCGAAGCGATTTCGCCGCGCATGGATATTTCTAATAACAATTCGCCAAGTTTTTGCTATTTCCGGAATAAACTTCTGGAGTTGGTTGAAGCCGGCTGAAGATTGAATGACCGGCAACTTAATGCAAAGAAAATCCGAAGAAACTTGTTGCATTTAAAAAGGAATTATCATGCCAATTACCTTGCCCGACCCAAATGATGTCAAAGCCGCCTTCCCGGTCATAACAGACCTGACATTCCTTGCCGCCGGCGGCTTTAAAGCAGTGTATAAAATCGCTCTCGGCTCAAAGATTGAAGCGCTAAAAATTATCGAAATGCGCTCAACTCCGGGAGCATCAGCGGAAGAAAAAGCAATAGAATGGACTGAACTTCGGGCACGGGTTAGCCGTGAAGTCTCGGTCCTTAAGGATATAAATATTCCGGAATTGGTCAGGCTTGGCGCCATCGAGCTAGCTCCCGTCCTTATTGGAGGCAAGGATTACCTGGCGTATAGTGAGGAATTTATTATCGGGAAGGACTTGATGAAACTGATAAGGGAAAATGGGCCACGTCCTGATGAGGTTGAATTGAGGGCGCTTATACTGACGTTGCTCAAGGCTATACGCGAGCTTTGGGGCAAAGGAATTATTCATCGAGATATAAAACCGGCTAATATCATGAAGACTGAAGATCCAGCAAGGCCTTTTGTCCTCATGGATTTGGGTATTGCATTTGCGGTCGATGAAACCGGCATAACCGGAAATTCCGCCGCCATTCCGGCAACTATGAAATATATCGCTCCCGAAATGCTTTTTCGCGGCTTTCGTAATATGATTGATTGGCGCAGCGACCTCTATGCTGCCGGATTGTCGGTTTATGAATATGCGGCCTTCATCCACCCATTGGCCCGTGGATCCGATGATCCTGGGACGACCTTATATAATGCGTTGAAAAAAACGCCTAAATTTCTGAAGGAGGTGCGGCAGGATTTAAATGGCAAATTCTGCACCCTTATCGATCAGATGCTGAAGAAAAAGCAGGCGCTACGGCCGTCAAATATTGAAATGCTGATTAAAAACCTGGAGGCAGGATTATGAAATTATACGCTCAGCAAGGCTCGATGGAGGGCGATAAAATAGTAAGCGGGTTGCGCAATAACTTGATTGATGGTGTGATTTTAAGCCCGCGGGATATCCGACTGGATACCATGAAAGATAAAATCAGTGAATACCGATTCATCGCTCAAAGGACTGAACTCTATTTTGACCCGCAACTATATGCCGCATTTTCTCATTCCGGTGAAGGACATAAACTTGGCTACTTATTGGAAGATTATTCAGAGTATTTCAAGCCATATCGAAGAACTCAGCTCACCAGAGAATCTTCCGTGGAAGATCTATTAAAGCGTTCAATTGAGTTTCAGAGTAGGATTGGTGAGTTATCCGCTGTAATTGCGCCCAATATTATTATTCCCCGCTCTCTCGATTCCATCGAAACCGTGATTTCAATGAATTTTATCCGGCTGGCAAGAAAAATAGCCAACCAGCTTCAGATTAAGAAGCCCTTAATTGTCACGTTGGCAATCAATCGTGAGGCTCTTTTTAAGGAACAGGACATATTAGAATTGGTAAATGACCTGACTGCCTTGGATGAGCCGCCGGATGGATTTTATATACTGATTGCAACGCGCAGTCAGGAGGCTCGTTCAGAGATATTTAATGCTGATGTCATTTCTATCTGGATGTATCTTAACTATGCGCTTTCTTTAAATGGTTTTAAGGTGATAAACGGATATTCGGACCTGATGGCACCTTTCCTTTCCGCCGCCCAGGGGGCAGGCGCAGCGACCGGGTGGTGGTCAAATCTGCGCAATTTTTCGATTGAAAAATTCGAGCCTGCGGCCGGAGGAGGAAGACTTCCCATCCAGCGCTACCTCAGTTGCTCATTGTTGAATAGAATCACCTTTCCCGAGCTCGACCAGCTTCGTGGAATGCCGGAAATTTTAAATGGGCTATCGACGGATGGTGATTACCCTGCGGGTGCCGAGCCAAAGAGGAATAAAGAAATTCTTCAATCGTGGGAATCGCTGAAAAAACTTATCGGTACCTTAGATGCGGAGAATATCGGGACCGGAGTGGCGCTTGAAAAGTGCTTAGTCATGGTTGAAAAAGCAAGTAACCTCTATGAACGAATTACTCTTCGGTATGATCTTGACCAGAAGTCTAATGCGGATCATTTGCCGGCAATTCAGGAAGGAATACGCCTATTTAAGAAATTAGCTGAGCTTGATCCTGGTTGAGATCGCCTCTATTGCTTTTTTCCGGGCGTCCGGATTCCGGGCGGCGCTTTTTGACGGCGTGTATATATGTTCAATACACGCATATTTTTTATCAAACAGCCACAATCCAATTCCATGCATTTGAAATAAATCTAAATTCGCTATAGCACATCTGCTCTTTTCCGGTGGCAAAACAACGATTGCTGTATCTGAATAATAACTGTACCGATATGCCTGCTGAAATGCGCGACGCCAGTTTTCGAGCTTGGTTTCAAAGGCATAAAGGGATGCTGCATTCCTGTCCTTGGAATGTTCCTCAGGCGGTAGAAGCCAGACCAAATCGGCGATTCCGTAATTTGATAAGCCGAAATTCTTTCCTCCGAAGCCGGTATCGAAAACCTCGGCCAACAGGCACCGTTCAAAAGCACCAAGAAAATTGGCCTCCCCACGCTTCCGGCCGGTTTTTGCCGGCAGATTTCTCCGCGTATTATAGGTGTTAAACCTGAGTGAGACAGCTTTGGTCATATTTAAAAAAATACTCAATCCAATGTTGAAAATCATGAAATGCGATTAATTGGAGTCTCTCATCTCCGTCACCCCGGTCCGGACTACTCGCTCATCGTCAGCATCGCCCGCAGCGCCTTCCTCGCCTTATCGGCGATTTCGGCCGGGACTTTGATAACCTCCCCGCCGGTGCCGTCGAGCGCATCCTTCACCGCCGCGAGCGACCCCTTGCGCATGTTCGAGCAGACGATGGTATCCGAAACCGGGTGGAACGTTTTGCCGGGGTTCTGCGTGCGCAGGGTATGCAGCAGCCCTATTTCGGTGGCGATGATAAACTCGCCGCACGGGCTTGTCTTAACATACGAGCACATGCCGCCCGTGGAGAGTACCTGGTCGGCGAGGCGGCGGCTTTCGGCCGGTGCTTCGGGATGGATGAGCAGCAAAGCATCGGGATGGGCGGCGCGGGCCGTGGCGATCATCGCCGGCGTGATCCGCGCGTGGGTGGGGCAGAACCCCTTCCAGAGCGTGATATCGCGGCCGGTTCTTTCGGCAACGAAGTCGCCGAGGTACCGGTCGGGCACGAAGATGATCCCCTCGGCGGGCGGGAGCTTCCGCGCGATGACGACCGCGTTCGAACTCGTGACGCAGATGTCGGACAACGCCTTCACCTCGGCGGTCGAGTTGACGTAGCAGAGGACCTTCCTGCCGGGATTTTTTTTCCGGAGTTCGGTAAGGTCGGCCGGGGTGATCATATCGGCCATCGGGCATCCGGCGCTCGGCGTCGCGAGGATCACGGTTTTGCCGGGATTCAGGATGGCGGCGGTCTCGGCCATGAAGTGGACGCCGCAGAAGATGATGGTTTCGGCCGTGACGCGCGTCGCTTCGACGCTCAGGCCGTAGGAGTCTCCCACGAAATCGGCGGCATCCTGCACCTCGCCGGGTTGGTAGGTGTGGGCGAGGATCACCGCGTTTTTCTCTTTTTTGAGCCGCATGACCTCGGTCAGCAGGCTCGTTTTCACCTCCGGATTGTTGACGAAAGGCGAGATCGCGCGCAGCTTTTTGACGATGGGCGGCATGGCCTCGATCACCGCGTCGATATCGGCCTCGGTGGTGTAGCGCGACAAGGAGAATCGGGTGGAGCTGTGGGCAAAGGTGTAGGGGATGCCCATGGCGAGCATGACGTGCGACGGTTCGAGCGAGCCGGTCGTGCAGGCGGAACCCGACGAGGCGGCGATGCCGAGCTCGTCGAGGTGCAGGAGGATCGCCTCGCCCTCGATGGATTCGAAACTGACGTTCAGGGTGGTGGGGAGCCGTTCGGTCTTGTGGCCGTTCAGCTTGGCTGCCGGGCAGGATGCCAGGAGCGCCTCTTCGAGCCGGTCGCGCATGCGCTTCATCCGGGCGGCGTCTTCGGCCAGGTGGCGCGAAGCGAGCTCGGCCGCGCAGCCGAGGCCGACGATATAGGGAACGTTCTCGGTCCCGGCACGCACTCCCCGTTCCTGGTGGCCACCGTGGAGGAGCGGGTCGAGGTCGACGCCTTTCCTGATGAACATGACGCCGATTCCCTTGGGCGCGTGCAGCTTGTGGCCCGAAAGCGCGAGGAGGTCGATCGGGGTTTTTGCCAGATCGATCGGCACCTTGCCCGCGGCCTGCACCGCATCGGTATGCATGGTGCCGCCGCGCGCTTTGACGAGCGTCGCGAGATCGTGGATCGGGAACAGCACCCCGGTTTCATTGTTTGCCCACATGAACGAGACGATCGTGTGTTCGTCGATCGTTGCCGCATCGAACTCCTCGATGGCCAGGAGCCCCTCGCCGTCGACATTGATCTCGGTCAACGAGGCGCCCTTCTGCTGCAGGTAGCGCGCCGTGTTGCGCACGGCGGGATGCTCCACCGTCGAGGTAACGATGCCCGCCCTCGCGCCGTGAACGGCGCAGAACCCCTTGAGGGCGAAGTTGTCGCTTTCGGATCCGCAGCTCGTGAAGAAGATCTCCTCGGGATGCGCGTTGAGAAGCGCGGCGACCTGCTCGCGTGCCTTTTCGACATACCGCTTCAGAAGTCCGCCGAACCGGTGGATGCTCGAAGGGTTGCCGTAGCGGTCCTTGAAGAACGGCAGCATAGCGTCCAGCACCTCCGGCGCAACGGCCGTGGTGGCGTTATTGTCAAGATATATCTCCCGTCGCGGCATAGCCATGAGGAGCCTCTTCCCTGATAGGATGATGCGCAGCGCGGCATTCGTCGCTGCGCAGGGGGTGGAAACCGGTGTCGAACCGTAAAAATACTATGCTGTTGGCGGAAGATCGTGGATCGGGACGGATTTATCCGCCTCCCGGCCGGGGCCGCAACCCCAAATAATAATTATTATAAGAAGAAAAAGTCTTAAAAGACACCAATAAGAGCTAAAAAAGATATAATGCCTAAAAAAAATTTAAATATATCTTGCATAAGATAAAAAAAGTATTATATTATCTCCATGAAGCGGATTGTGGGATAGAGATTGTCGCGTGCGGTTAGAGCGCGAGGGACGGAACGAACATTTTTCAGGGGCTCCTGCCCGGGGCGGGGGAGAAGATGCTCTTTGACCTTTACCAGGGGGTGCATATGGCTGTCTTTCCGCAGACGACGACCCTTCATGGCCGTGGTGCGAAGGACGAGGCGGTGATCGGGATTCGAGCATCGGCATGGGGCGGACCCGGGATTTTCAGCGGCGACCCGCTGTCCGGCATCGCACCGGATTCCTGTACTTCGAATGGTGCCGCCGTGTTCCAAAGTGTCGACGGGATACTTTATTCCGTTCCGCAGACAAAGGACTCCGCCGGCATCGGCGCCGCCATTGCACATGCGGCATCCCTCTCTCCGGGGTCCGCGGTATTCCTTCCGGCCGGCCGTTACCGGATCGACGCGCAGGTCGTCGTTCCCCGTGAGATGACGGTACGGGGTGCCGGGACCGACCTCACGAAATTGGAAGTTTTCGTCGACGATGACGCGGTGGTGACGACGGCGGTCGAGTATGGATCGACCGGATGGCTGCCCATCGACGACGTCGTGCTCAAGAATTTTTCCCTGTACCCGTCGGACGGGAATGCACCTGCCGGGCACCATGCCGCGATCGCCATACAGGGATGTGTCAATGTGCGCCTCGAAAATATCCTGGTGCAGATGGGTGCCGGCCGGAAACGCCGGTTCGGGACGGGGATACGGGTCAGGGCGTGGGAGGGTTGCCTGTCGCGATGCGTCGTCAGGGATTCCTTTACCGGCTACGATTTGTCGTGGGAAGACGGGTGGGATCGGATAAACGGCAGGTTCGGATGCGCCGCCGGGACGCGCGATGTCGAGCTGATCGGATGCCGGTATGAAACCGGCGAAACCGGCCGGGCACTGCCCCCGGTAGCGGCGCTTCGTTCGGCGGAATACTGCACCGCGTGCGGCTCCATTGCGGGCATCGCCGCCCCTTCTCCGAGTTTTTTCCCGACCACCGTACGGTGCAACCGCCCCCACCGCCTGCACGACGGCGACCAGGTTGAAATATCCGGGTGCACCGCCGCCGCGGTCAACGGCTCCTGGCGGGTGATGACCGTTGATGATTACCGTTTTGCGATTCCCGTCGAGACGAGGTCGGGAGGGGACGCCGGCGCCTGGTCGCAGGTGCGGTGCATCAGGTTTGCAACCGTGGGGTGCCACTGTTTACAGAATGGAGCCGACGTCGAAACGACCGGGTGCGCGAACGATCGGTACAACCGCTGTTTCAGCAACGTCCGGGTGATCGACGACCGGCACTTCAGCGTCACGGTCGCCGAAGATCCCGGCGAATGGGCGGACGGGGGAAATCCGCAGGCGACCGGGCAGGTGATCGGCTGCTATATCGATGGCTCCGGCACGACAATGATCGGTTGTACGATGCGGTATGATCCGGGACGGGAGCGTCCTCCGGAGCGATCGGTGGGCGTTTATGCCCGGGGACCGGGGCACACGTTTCTTTCCTGCCGGGTCAAAAAATTCGGGACGAAGTTCAGGATCAGGGAGCGGAATGCGGATACGGCGAGCGATCGTATCGGCACGGAAACCGACACCGACGCTTAATATGCCGCACCGACACCGGGAGGAAGAAATGCAGGGGGAAATCACCGTCTATATGCCGCTTGAAACCAGCCAGATCATCCCGCCGGAAGTCATCGCGGGGATCGATTGCCAGACGATTGCCGCCGGCATTGTCGAATGCCGTTCGAAGGGGATCACCGATTCGCAGCGAAATCCGAACTACCACCCGTTCGAGGCCGTGAGCCGGAACATCGGGATCGATCGCATCACCTCGCGCCCGTCATGCGGCGGCATCGGCGGCTATACGGCGATGCAGGACAGCGATATCCGGCATCTGCGGGAGACAAATTTCGAGGAGATGATCGCCTTCCTTGACGGAAATCCGGCGTGGGGCGGTGTCGGCCTGTACCAGGGAGCGGCGGGAAAATCGATAAACCTCGAACCGAAGCACGTTCGTCTCTCCTGCTTCATCCTGCGCAATGAACTGTGGCGACTGTTGCGGTTTGACGAAAAGTCGAAACGCTGCCTGTGCAATTATGTCGCGGAAACGATCCGCACTGCCGGTTTCCGCTTCGGTTTTTTAGATGCGGATAACCGGAGGATAACGGAGATTCTCGACCGTGATAAACGCCATCTCCCCGCAGGGTCTGCAAACAAAAACGTTCAAACGTCGCTCATGCCGCGCCGCATCCGGCCGGGAGTGAGTGCCCTTTCGTCCCGAACCGGCCGGATCGAAGAATCCGGAAGGAGGAGGAGGAGTCCATGAGTGTTGAAATCAGCTTGTGTACCTATCTATCGGCCCGTAACGAGCATCTGGCGCAAACCCTGCCCAACTGGCTGCGGGTGCGCGGTATCGGGGAGATCGTCATCTTCGACTGGGGATCCGCGCCGGTCAAGGCATGGGACGTCGTCAAACAGTATAGGGATCCGCGAATTGTGTACCTTGAGGGGACGGGGACGGAGCGTTTTCACCGTTCGATATCGAGAAACGTTTCGATACGGGCGTCGACCGGCCGCATCCTGTTCCATCCGGATGCCGACGTAAAGGTTGTCGGATCGTCATTACCCCGCCTTCCGGGCCCCTGCCAGTTTATCCGCGGCGGGGGACGCAGCGGAGCGACGGGGCAGATGGGCAAAACCGTGGGCACCGTCCTCATGTGGAGGGAACAATGGGAAAAAGTCAACGGCTACAACGAACTCATGTTCGGCTGGGGCGGCGAAGACCTCGATTTTTATAAGCGGTTGCGAGGCGAAAACATGGAAGAGGTCCGCACGACCAGTGCGTTTTTTCACCTCGACCACCCCGATGCATTGCGTGTGCTCGGGCAGGACAATTCAATTCAGCAGAGCGTGCGGGATAACGGGAAGATATCGGAAACAGTCGATTGGTCGGACAAATCGACCTATCGGCAGCGCGCCATGACCTGCATCCGGCGTTGTAACGGGAAAGAGACGATCGTGACGCTGTAGCGATGCGCCGGGAGGTTACCATGCACCAGTTCGAGTACGATTACCTGATTGTGGGGGCCGGACTTTTCGGCTCGGTGTTTGCGCACGAGATGAAAAAGCTCGGCAGGCGATGCCTTGTCCTCGAAAAGCGCGACCATGTCGGCGGTAATTGCCATACGGAAACACGGGAGGGGATCGTCTGCTGCCGTTACGGTCCGCATGTGTTTCATACCGGGGATCGGGAGATCTGGCGTTGTGTCAATGGTTTGGCCGACTTCTACCATTTCCGGTATCACCCCCGGATATGCGCCGGGGGCACGATATTTTCGTTTCCGATCAACCTTGCGACTGTATCAACTGTGGGGCACCGGCACCCCGGCCCAGGCGCGGCGGCGCCTGGAACGGGAGCGTATTCCCATTGCCTCGCCCGCAAACCTCGAAGAGTTTGCCCTGGCGACGGTGGGGCCGGAACTGTATGAACTTTTTATCCGGGGCTACACCGCCAAGCAGTGGAAGCGCGCTCCCCGCGACCTCCCCCCGGAAATAATCAAGCGGATTCCATTCCGCAACGATTTTAACGACAATTACTTCGGTGATCCCTGGCAGGGGTTGCCGTCGGCCGGGTATACCGACGGCCTGTTTAAAAGCCTGCTGAAAAATATTCCGGTAAAACTGGCAACCGATTATCTGGCCGACCGGGCCTGGTGGGACGCCCGTGCGCGCACCGTTCTCTATACCGGCAAGGTGGATGAGTATTTCGGCTATTGTCGCGGGCAGCTCGAGTACGTCGGTCTTGATTTCAGGCACACCACCATGCAGCAACCCGATTTCCAGGGGTGTCCGGTCATGAATTATGCCGATGAAGAGGTCCCCTACACCCGGATCATCGAGCATAAGCATTTCCGGCCCGAAGGCTGCACGGTGCCCCCCGCGCATGAACCGACCCAAAGGAGGCGCGGCAGGGCGGCGGATGGCAACGAGGTGACCGTGATCAGTTACGAGGAGCCGAATCGCGCCCGGAAAAACGACCTTCCCTGCTATCCGGTGCCCACGGCCGAAAACAAAGCCCGGTATGCGCAGTACAAAAAAATGAGGAACGGCAACTGCCTGTTCGGGGGAAGGCTGGGAGACTACCGTTACTACAACATGGACGAAACGATTGCCGCCGCGCTGAAGCTCGCCGAAAAGGAGAAGGTCAAGGTCGCGACGGAAGTCTCAACGATAAAATTCCGACGGTGACCCGCATGAGGGGTCGGAGGAGAGGAGTCCTTCACACTATGGTTAACCAACTACCGGTATCCGATGGCGTCGGAATGACTGCCATGCGGATTTCGATCAACGTCACCTCCCCTGCACAAGCCCTTATCGACGCTCCGCCGACCATTGCCGTCGGCGGGGCGCCTCTTCCTGCGCCGCAATCGATCGCCGGGTATCATGCCCGGCGCGCTGCGGATATGTTCTGCACCGGCGGACGCCGCAATGTGTACTGGTGCACGGGAAACGGCGGGGCGCGGCAGATACCGACGGCAACCCCGTAAATAATCGGGAATTTGGCGAGCCGGATTCATTGCTCCCGTGCAGGCGGTCCCCCCGGCGGGTTTCACGGGACGGGCCAACCGACGGTTAGCAAAAAAAGTACTCTTAAAAGATAATAAAACTCAAAAAAACGACAGTAATAGTGGCAAAAAACTTTTTATTTCTTAAATATTTAATATTTTTCTTGCATATACTATTTTTAAGCATTATATTACCCGCATACCGTTCGCCCGGTATGCGGGATCGTCGCGGGCACCGGGGAGTACCGACCTTTACAATGCGGAGGCTGCACATGATCGACGGATTTTCACTGTCATTGACAACGAGGGTAATGAAACGCTCGGAGCAGCTTCGGGAAGCGCTGCCCTCCTGGTGCAGGATAAAGGAGTACGACCAGATCATCATTGTAAACTGGGGGATGCATGACGATGTCCTGCCGATGGTAAACGCCGCCGGCGATGACCGGATAACGGTCCTGCAGGTTCCCGACCAGCGGTATTTCGATTCCGGCAAAACCAGGAATGTCGGTATCCGCTACGCTTCCGGGTATTTCATACAAACGATCGATTGCGATTTTACCACCGATACCGGCGACTTTTTACAGGTGATCGATACGTCGAACACAAAACGCTTCTATTTACGCGAACCGGTGACCCCGCATGATCGATCCCTCAAATGGGGCGGCGGTAACTGCATCATGCCGAAAAAAGCGTGGGAAGAGGTGAACGGCTATGTCGAAGGATTGCCGGCATGGGGCACGGAAGATGGGGATTTCTATAAAAAGCTCGAGTCACGGGGGTATCGGGGTAGTAAAAACCTGAAGGGACTGGGAAGGATCGTGCATGACGATTACTTACGGAGAACGAATTTCCCCTTCACCGGAAGCAGGGAAGACGGTCTCATCGGGAACGATGCCTATATGAAAAAGGTCGATTCGTGGACGCAAACCCATTCGCCCGTGGCGTGCGACATTTATGCCAAGGGCATCGTTCATAAAAATCAATATATCTGAACAGGCGTAGCGAGCTTCAATCAACCTATTGTTAAAGGAGCGACCATGAACGTCGGCATTTTGATTCTTCATTACAATACGCCTGCGATGACGGATAAACTGGCGCACACCGTCCCGGAAGCCATCGTCATTGACAACGGCTCGTCGGATGAAGGGTCGTATCGGGGCGCAAATCGATGCTGGAAAATCGAGCCGGTTAACGGGGCGAGCGCGGGTTTTACCCGTGGCTGGAATTGCGCCATCGAACATTTCAAGGGTTCCTATGAAGCCTTGTGGCTCATGAATTCGGACATCCAGATAGAACGGGAATCGATTGAGAGGGTAACGATGCTGCTGGACCGCACCGACATAAAAATACTGTCGCCAAGCTTTAACTCCTGCTGGAGGCAGATGAAAAAAACGGGCGGCGGTCTCCGGGAAGTTAAGTTCGTGGAGTTTACCGCGCCGGCCATAAAAACCGAGGTCTTCGACCGGATCGGATTATTTGAGGAACGAATGACCAAAGGGTATGCGGTGGATGCGGATTTCTGCTTCCGGGCCGCCCAAAGGGGATTGAAGACCTTCGTCGATGACGGTTCATCCTTTATCCATCTGGAACACCAGACGATCAAAACCACCGCAACCTTCCCGACGTACAGCAGGGAAGCGTCGCTGGAGATGGCGCGCGTCATGAAGGACAAATACGGGGCGACATGGCGGCAGCGCGTCATGGGCATTTCCGGGACCCCGATCCGGGGCGACGCCCCGCGCCGGCCTCCCGGCGGCCGTGCGCGGGCCTTACCGCGGGAGTCGGCGGCAACGCCGGGAACCGAGGTGGCCCGCTGGGAGATCATTAATCATCTGGCGGCGCAATTTGCTTCCTGCCGATACCTGGAAATCGGGTCATTCAAGAGGGAGTGCTTCAATAAAATCCGCGCCCCGTTTAAAAGCGACATCGACCCTCGCGGCATGCCGAAGACGACCTATGCCATGCCCTCGGACGATGCTTTCAGGATCATGCAGCCCGAAGAGCAGTACGACGTGATCTTTATCGACGGGTTACACCATTGCGAACAGGTGATCCGGGATGTTTTCAACGCCGGCCGGCACCTCAGCCCGCAAGGCTATATCGTGCTTCACGATTGCCGGCCTCCGGATAAAGAAGTGACCCTCAGAAAAAACGATCCGGCGTGCGGTGAAAAATACGGCGCCCCATGGTACGGCGATGTCTATAAGGCGCACATGTGGCTGGTTAAAAAATTTGACGCTATCGTCACGATAAACGATGAACGAACCGGATGCGGAATTATACACGGAAAGATAAATTTCGAACTTCCCCCGGACGAGGAGCTCCTGTCCATTTCCTGGGATGACTACCGCGAGGGGATCACTTCCGCCCTCAGGCTTATATCATGGGCTGACTTCAAGGTCCTTCATGCCGATGCCCCGTCGTCTTTTTCGCGACTTACGGAAACGACCGGCACGGAGCGATCGATGCCGGCAACAAAATGCATTCCCCCGGTATTTTCGTATCCGCACCGGGGAAATGCGGCAGTGTCAACGGACCGGACGGCACCGAAAATAGCCGTTTATACCGCGATTTTCAACCGCTACGACGATCTGAAACCCATCGTCCCCCAATCGCTGCCCGCGGACTTCATCTGCCTTACGGACAATTCCGGGAAAAGTGACCGGCAATGGCGCACCGGTGTCCCGGATATTCCGGAACACGATTTGAGTCCCCGGCTTCGCAACAGGTGGTGTAAACTGTTCCCCGGGAAAATCGAGGAATTAAACGGGTACGACATCACGATATACCTGGACGGGAATTGTACCGTGCGGAGCCCGGATTTTATCCGGTTCTGCATCGACGGCCTCGCGCACCGCGAGTTGCTCGTATTCAGGCACCCTTCGCGATCGTGCGTTTATGAGGAGTTCGTCGCCTGCCGACACTACCATAAGTTCGATGGATCGGGTAACGACAGGGAGCAGGAGCGGGATTACCGGCGGTTTTATCCCGCCGGTAATGGGCTCTACTGGTGCGGGTGCCTGGTCAGGAGAAGATCGGAAAACCTGCAGGCGATATGCGAGCAGTGGTGGGAACATCTCCTGAAATATACCTGGCGCGACCAGTTGAGTTTCCCGGTTGTCTGTTATATGAACGGCTTCACGCCGTCTACTTTTGACGGATCGATGGACGAGCAGGTGCTTCGACGACCGCATATCCCGGAATCGATTGGAAAAGCCCCCGGCGATGCCGGCTCCGGATCGTCGGTGCGGTCGAACCGGTTCGCGCGGCAACTGTAACCATTAACGAAAGGAGGAGGTATGCAGCAAAACACCGTCAACCCCGACCATGTCTGCCAGCAGGCGGTAGGGGCAAAACTCGGTGTCTACCAGGCGAAAGAGCACTTCGAAAGCGTGCTCAAGAGGTACAACGACCAGATCGACAGCCTCGTCAACGTCATCGGCATGATGAAGAAGAGGATCGTGGAGCTGGAAACGGAAGTTTCGGGAAAAAGAACTCCCCGGCCCGAGGAGGAAACCGGGGAATCATTGCGGAAGGATTACGTGGAGCAGAAGCGGCGGTAGAGGAGTTCATTGCAATGAATAGTGCACCAGACCTATCCAACAATCTTCACATGGAGGAATTTATGGGAAGTCTTTACACCGATTCAGTACAGCCGTTGGACCCGGGAGCAACCGGAGTGGTCGGGATCAACACGGCGGATCCCGAAGTGGAACTGGATGTGAACGGCAGCGTCAAGCTCAACGGCAAGTTCATTACCCAGGACCCCTGGTTCGATGTCCGGGCGTATAATGCAAAGGGAGATGGCGTGACCGACGATACCGCGGCCATCCAGAGCGCGCTCGACGCGGCGGCGGATCTCGGCGGCGGAACGGTATTCCTGCCGGCCGGTACCTATGTAATCACGTCGTCGCTCGTTGTCGGCACCTATGTGATTCTGGCCGGTGCCGGCAGCGCGCGAACGATGATCGATATGTCCAGCGCCCAGATGGAAAATTCCGCCGGCATCACCAGTACCTATGTTTATAATCCCTGCGAGCCCACTTCCAACCAGGATATCCCCGTTGCCATCACCCTCAGGGGATTTGCGATAATCGGCAGCAATGCCCAGTGTCCCTGGTACGACGGCAAGACGGGTATCTACCTTACCGCAAACGGCTGCACGATGGAGCAGGTCGAGGTCTGGCACTGCCGGGTCGGCATCAGGGTCCGGGGCTGGAACAACTATGTAAGCAACTGCCGGATTCTTTCGTGCAACAAGGGATTCGATATTTCCTGGTCCTCCGACGACGATCCCTGGGGAGATCCCGGAGCAACGGATAACGACGCTTCCCAGGGTACCTGGCTTTATGGGTGCTATTACGGTTCGAACGTCGATACCGTCGCAATCCAATCGTATGATCCAAGTTCGGGAGTGTATACTACCGATAGTCCGCATGGTTTCGCCGAGGGCGATTCTGTTTACATCGCAGGATGCCTTCCCGCCGGATTCAACGGCCTTTTCACGGTAGAAACCGCCGATCCGCTCGGCACCACGTTCACCCTGGCGACCAATAATCCGGAGTCACTGTCCCAGGCCGGCATTGCATCGCTTCAGGAAAGTTATGAAGCTTACGCGCCGGGCTGGAATATTGCAACCGCCACGCACGATCTGGAAAACAACCTGGTCGAATTCGTCACCCTGGCCGACCACGGATTCAAGAACGGCGATACGGCGGTCATCAGCGGATGTTCGAATGGGTCGACGGATTTTGACGGCACGTACTGCCGGATCAATGTCATCAACGACCAGGCATTCCAGGTGCATTTTTCATCGGCAAGCCAGCTTGAAGGAGTTACCTCCGCCGGAATCGCCTACCTTCCGATGATTGGAACCTATATGGACGGTTCCGGGAATTCGATCACCGGAGGCAACAACGAACAGCACTGCACTCATGACCAGACGCTGCGTCCATCCATGGCATTCATGCTGCTGAACACCCTTGGCGGCGGCGGCAACGCGGTGAGCGGCGCCTACTCCGAAGGTTTCAGCAACACGGTGGTGTTCGGTGCGGGAGGGTCCTGTGTTTCCGGAAACCTGCTGGCGGTTCTCGCCTCCGACAGCACCTATAACGGTATCCTGTACCTTAACGGCGCCGACGATCCTGCCAGGGGAAATATCTTTATCGGCAACCAGGTGTTCAATTCTACCTGGGACGCTGCCGTGCAGGGATGGGGCAATACCGCCGGTCTGCCGATCGGACTGCTCTCCCATAATGTTAATGCAAAAAAATGGGGTGGCGATTACGGGGTGGATTCCGAGGCCAGTATCTACTTCGGGGACCAGTTCCAGCGGGTGACGGGCAAATTCGCCAACGGGCTCATATTCGGGACCTGTTACGGGGACGGCAACTCCTTCCGATGGAAGAATTACGCGAATGAAAGCGGCACCCCGGTCGAAAACCTGGAACTGATGACGCTTGACGGCTATACCGGGAATCTGGGGATCGGCAACACGTCGCCCTCGAATAGTCTCTCGGTTGCCGGAGGCGCCTCGATCGGTTTCGGGGCTTCCGATATGCCGGCGCCGGAGAACGGCCTGCTTGTTTATGGGCAGATCGGCGTCGGGACCGACTCGCCGGAGGTGACCCTCGACGTCTACGGGTCGGCGAAGGTCAACGCGCCCGGCGGCAGCACGACGGCATTCCAGGTCGTGCAGGATACCTGTGCCCAGGATGCGGTTTTGACGGTGGATACCACGAGCCCGAATGTCCAGCTGGGGCTGAACGTGAATTCGCTGACGCCCACGGTAGGTCAGGGGGACATCACCCATGTCGCGACATCCCTGTTCGGCAATACCTTTCTTGCGGCAGGGTCGGATGATCCGTCGGTTAATTTGATCCTTCAAAGCGAGCCGGGTTCATCGGGCCGCATTTTCTGGCAGCGGCCGGATTCCGTTCTGGAGAGTTGGGGGAGAACCGGTCAGATCGAGGTTTTTCCCGACCAGGACACTTTGGACGGCGGACACATCCACCTTCAGGTTTTTAATGCCGGGGGGGAACAGCTCGAAGCGCTGGTGATCACGAGCAGTGGCAACGTGGGGATAGGCAATACGACCCCGGGCAGCAGGCTTTCCGTCAATGGCCTGCCGTCTTCATCCTCCGGTCTTACCCAGGGAGACATCTGGGTAGATACCGCCAATGGGAACGTTTTAAGGATCGTTTCCTGACGGCATCGGGAAACCTGGAAAGTAGATGAAAAAGCCCCCTCTTCATTTCGGGAGGGGGCCTATCCGGTATCCCCGATTGGAAATCCTTCGCCCGGTGCACGGTTGTTCTTCGTATCTTCGCCCGGTTTCCCCCTTCCCCCCGATCTTTTTTTATGGTATAATTATTAATAATATCAATGAATTAACCCGATTTCGCCGTTCTCTTCGAAAAAAAGTGCTAAAGTTTTATTCAAAAATGCCGATTATAAAAGTGGGGAAGCTATGGATATTTTAATCAGGGAGGTGCACCATGGACGTCCAGGGTACGGGCGGTCTTTCATTTATTGCCGGGTCAAAAACAAGCGAAACCGCCCTCAATAAGACCAACAAGCAACTTGGGAAGGTTCTCGACCAGCTCGCAACCGCCAGGCGAATAAATGCTGCGAGCGACGATGCCGCCGGAGCCGGTATTGCCGAACAGCTTACGTCGCAGGTTCGGGGGTTCAAACAGGCATCCCAGAACATTTCCGACGCGTCCGCCGCACTCGATATCGCCCAGGGAGCGGGAGGTGAAATAGCCGACCTGCTGCACCGCCAGCAGCAGCTTGCGGTGCAGGCGGCAAGCGACGGCACGACGGATGACGAACGGACTTCGCTCAATACCGAATATCAGGCATTCAGCGACGAGATCAGCCGTATCGCGGAGGTGACCGGCTATAATCAGCAATCGGTTGCCAACGGGACCAGGCTTGCCGCCGGATCGTCGCAGGTACAGGTAGGCCCGGACGACGGTAACACCATCCCGCTTCCGCCGGTGAATTTTGCGCTCATTGGAAAGACCCAGCAGGCCACTTCGATCGGGACGGTATCCGAGGCCCAGGCGGCGGTGGGCACCATCGCCCAGGCGCTTGCCACGGTTAACCAGCAGATCAGCGACCTCGGGGCGGCCATCGACCAGCTCGGTTTCGCCGGCGATAACCTTTCGACGGCGATCACCAATTCCCAGGCGGCGGAATCGGTGGATCGCGACGAAGATCTTGCCACCGGCCTCGCCGATCTCACCAGGCAGCAAATCATGCAGGAGGGCGCGATGCGGACCTTTTCCCGATACAATGAGATCACGCAGAATCACATTCTGGGCCTGTTGCAATAGGCTGCGGAAGGGTGTAAGCGCAGGGCGCCGGAGAGAGCGGCGGATGGGGGAGCGGCATGTCGAGACGTTCGGATATTGCAAACCGGTATGCACTCATGCAGCTGCGGACTGCGACCCACCCGAGGATCGTCTGGATGATGCACTCCCGGGCCGCGTTGTGGATCCGGCAATCCGCGCTGTTCGAAATGCCTCACCGAAGAAATCTGCTGGCAAGGGCACAGAATCTGCTTGCCGAACTGGAAAGCTCGCTCAAGGTGACCGACGATCTTTCCCGGGGCCTCTTTTACCTGTATGATTACTGCTACCTTCTTCTTGAAACCAACGATCCCAGAGACCACCTTCTGGCCCTGCGGGTGATGTCGATCCTCGGCGATGCCTTCGGCATTCTCCTCAAACGACTCAGGTAAAATAGTTCGATTCGAAGGGGGGGCGGTGCCCGTTTTTGCAATGTAGACGGGCCGATTTTATATTATTCAGGAACAATAAAAAAAAATTGTCATCGTAATACTCTTTCTAAACCGTGGACGGATTAAGATCAGGAGGATCCTATGAAGCCGTATGTGAAAGCAGCAGCCCTCACCATTTTCGCGCTGAGTCTTGGTTTAACCGGTTGTCACCATGCTGCAAAAATGCCGCAGCCTGCACTCCCGGAAGCGAAGACGCCGGCGCCGACCGAAACCCCGAAAACCGAAACGCCCCCGCCGCCTCCGGCACCCGAGGAGTTCAAACCCGTCGACATGGATGCCGAAGCGCGCCAGGCGCTGCAGACCGTTTACTTTGATTTTGACAAATACGACTTGCGGTCCGATGCCGTTGCAAGCCTCGGCGTTGCCGCTAAATTTTTACAGCAGCACGCGACCTTCCGCGTCCTTGCCGAAGGCAATTGCGATGAGCGCGGTTCCGAGGAGTACAACATGGGTCTGGGCGAAAATCGGGCCAAAGCGGTTAAGAAATACCTTACCTCCTACGGCATAAGCGCCGACCGGATCGAGACCACGTCCTATGGGAAGGAACGGCCGGCACGGGCCGGTTGTGCCGCCGATGATGACGCCTGCAACCAGGCGAACCGCCGGGTGGAGTGGAAGGTGCTTTCAAAGTAGCGAAAGCTCCGGCGGCATGAACCGTTTGACAGGGAAGGGGCGACCGGTGGGGCGCCCTTTTTTTCGATGCGCTTCCCAATAATTCCGCGATAGATCGTATATTTACAAGCCTATGGTTGCCCGAAAAATGACCCGACAGATCATGGTTCGCGACATTCCGATCGGCGGCGGCGCGCCCGTCGTTATCCAGTCGATGGCGAACACCGATACCGCCGATATCGAGGCGACCCTGGAACAGATCGGTCGTCTGCATGCCGCAGGGTGCCGCATCGTCCGGCTGGCGATTCCCGATGAAAATGCGCTGGCCGCATTTCGAACCATCCGGCGCTCGACGGACGTGCCGCTCGTCGCGGATATCCATTTCAAGCACACGCTCGCCATCGGCGCCATCGAGGCGGGTGCCGACAAGGTGCGGATCAATCCCGGCAACATCGGAGGCGTGGACCGGGTGAAAATGATCGTCGACGCCGCCGGGGCGGCGCACGTTCCCTTGCGCATCGGGGTAAATTCCGGTTCGCTCGAAAAGCCGATTCTCGAACGGTACGGTTCGCCTCTTCCCGCGGCGCTTGTCGAAAGCGCGCTCAACGCCGTTGCCCTCATGGACCGGTTCGATTTCCGCGATTGTATTCTATCCATCAAGGCGAGCGATGTGGGCACGACCATCGAGGCATGCCGCCTGCTGTCCGAAAAGAGCGACGTTCCCCAGCATATCGGCATCACCGAGTCCGGGACGGTGCGCAGCGGCTCCATCCGTTCGGCGGTCGGGATCGGCGCGCTCCTTGCGGAAGGCATCGGCGACACGATCCGCGTGTCGCTTGCCGGGGATCCGCTCGAAGAGCTCTTTGCGGCAAAAGAAATTCTCAAATGCCTGGGGCTCATGGCCGGTCCGTCGGTCATTGCCTGCCCCACCTGCGGGCGGACGCAGATCGACGTCGCGAAGCTTGCCGCCGAGGTTGAAACGCTCATCGCACCGGTAAAATCGTCGCTGCGCGTCGCGGTCATGGGATGCGTGGTAAACGGTCCGGGCGAGGCGCGGGAAGCGGACATCGGGATCGCGGGCGGCAGGGGCGAAGGGCTACTCTTTATTAAAGGGAAAACGGTGAAGAAGGTGCCGGAGGCGGAGATCCTCGGCGTGTTGCGGCAGTACATCGAAGAGATGACCGGAGAAAAACTGTAAGGCGGCAGACGTCGCCGAAACTATCAGCGAAAGGGAGAAAATGAGAATGCATTTTGGTATCGGCCTGACTGTTGCTGCAATCGCGGTCGCCCTTGGTTCGTGTACGAAAAGTCCAACCGCCCCTGGGCCGGCTCCCACCGGCATGGTTCCCATCAGCGGCGGAAGCTTCCTGATGGGTTCTTCGGACAGCGGCGCAAGCAGCGAACAGCCGGTGCACGAGGTCACCCTTTCCGCCTTCTATATGGATACGACCGAAGTAACCCAGGGCAGCTATACGAGCCTGATGGGTGTCAATCCATCGTCGCACTCCGGTGATGCCCGGCTGCCGGTGGAGGGTGTGACCTGGTACGATGCCGTACTCTACTGCAATGCCCGGAGCAGGCAAGAGGGCAGGGACACCGTGTATTCATTTACGTCCATTTCCGGAATACCGGGAAACGGGAGCGATGGCCTTGGAAATCTCAGCATTAATTATGCGAAAGACGGCTATCGGTTGCCCACCGAAGCGGAGTGGGAGTATGCCTGCCGGGCAGGCACCACGACCGATTACTATTGGGGAAAAAACTATCCTCCGGCGACTGCCGCCGATACCGCCTCGATCGACAGCAATGCGATCTGGTCGCACAACTCCGGTGACTCGACGGCCGAGGTCAGGACCAGGTTACCCAATGCGTGGGGGTTGTACGACATGGTCGGCAACGTGCAGGAGTGGTGCAATGACTGGTATGTAGCCTACTCCCCGGGAGCGCAGACCAATCCCGAGGGCCCTGCCGTCCCCCCCTCCCAGGCCTACAATGTGCTCCGCGGCGGCAGTTTCCTGAGCCATGCCGATGCGATGAGTTCGGCCAACCGGGCCGACTCGGATCCGACCAACAATAGCGGCGGCATCGGCTTTCGGTGCGTGGCTCGCAGGTAGGAGGCGGGTAAAAAAGGATTCGAAGGCGCTTATTCCATCTCCTCGACCCGGAGTGGAATGCCGGAGGCATGCACCCGCCACCTTGTGCGCTTGCCTTTCCGGTCTCGAATAACTAACTTAGAGTAGCCCGTCCCGGTCCTGCCGGATCTTTCGGACATTGACAGAAGGTCCTATGATGGAAATGCGCAAGCTCGGCCCGCTTTCGCTTGAAACCTCGGGCGAACGCTACGGGGCGGCGATGATGTCGCAGGTGGAACGGTAAGGATACGCGGGAGGCTTCAGGCTTCGGGAAAAAAGCGGTTATAAGGTGCAACGAGAAATTGCCGGGTCCAAATCCCCAATAAAGAAAAGAGGTCACGCATGGATGCGATCAGGAAAATCAGGAAAGTATTTAAAAGCAAGCCGACCATCGAGGGTGCCGGGGTGCATCTCAAGCGTGCTTTCGGCTTCAGCGAGGCGCCGCTCTTCGACCCCTTCCTGCTGCTCGACGACTTCCGTTCCGACAATCCGCGGTTTTTCCTGCCCGGGTTCCCGTGGCATCCGCACCGCGGCATCGAGACCATCACCTATGTGCTTTCCGGCGATGTCGAACACGGCGATTCGATGGGCAACGCGGGCGTGATCGGCAGCGGGGACGTTCAATGGATGACCGCCGGGAGCGGCATCATCCACCAGGAGATGCCCAAAGGCAATGCATCGGGACGCATGGAAGGGTTCCAGCTCTGGGCCAACCTGCCCGCCTCGCACAAGATGATGGACCCGCGCTACCGTGACGTGAAGAGCGATCAGATCCCGGTAGCGACAACGGATAACGGGGCGACGATCCGGGTCATCTGCGGCTCGGTAGGCGGGACGAGCGGGCCGGTGCGGGACATCGTGACCGACCCGGAGTATCTCGACATCACGCTTCCGGCCGGTACGGAGCTGTCGCAGCCGACAAAGCCGGGACACACGGTGCTCGCCTATGTCATCGAAGGCAAGGCGTGTTTCTGCGGGGAGAAGAATCCATTCGGCTACGACATGGAGGGCGAGAACTATTTCGACCTGGAGCGGGACTCGTGGTTGACCAACGGAAGCCTCGTCCATTTCGGCGACGGGGAGCGGATCAAGGCATCCACCGACGGCGATTTCCCGGCACGCTTCCTGCTCATTTCCGGAAAGCCGATCGGCGAGCCGGTGGCCTGGTACGGGCCCATCGTCATGAATACGCAGGAGGAGCTGGAGGTGGCGTTCGAGGAGTACCGGAACGGCGGATTCATCAAATCCAAGGGGGGAGATCCTCGTTGAGGGACGACCATAAATAACGATTACATTGAACCGACGGCGCTTATCCGGGGAGGATATCGATTTTGCACAACCATTTGACAAACAAACCATGAACAGAATAAAAAACATCCTCATCGCCGCAGTGATGACCCTGCTGTTTTCCTACTGGTTCCTCGGTTCGGCAATCTTTACAAAGTATTTATACCGCGGTTTCGACCGGAACGCCGCCGCGCAGGAGGCACTTATCGGATGGTTGACGTCCATGCTTGAAAACAGGCAGGCTTTCCTGCGGACCTTCTGGCCGAATGATACGATACCGGTCTATTCGTCCGATTTGAAGCTCCTGGACATCAACCAGAGCGGGCTTCATGTGCTGGTCCGCCCGCTCGACCGACCCCTGCCGGTCGACTCCTCCTGGATCCGCGTCGAGCTGGATAAATCGCCGGATAAAAATCCCTTCTCCTATACCTGCGATATTACCGGGCACTGCTACGCCCGCTGGATCTCCCTGTCCAACGGGACGGATTCATTGAAATCGGAGATGAAAATCGAGCACTGGGTAACCGCGTACGGCTGCCGTAAATTCCGGTGGGTTGCCGGCGACCTCGCCGCGGTGGAACCGGTTAGGCGACGATAATGCCCACCTGCCAAACCGGCGTTCGAGGGAAGAGGAGAAGCAACTATATGAAAGCGAAATCGTTTGATCGGGCATTTGACAATGGTGAAAACATAACCCGCCATCTCGATCTGAAATCGGCGACCCGGCCGGATCCTTTGCTTTTTTTGCATGATTTTCTCATCAGGCACATTGAGAAAAATCAAAACGAAATTTTTGTTCGTCGGTTTTTCGCAGTGGTCCCCGGGGTCCCCCTATAGAGGTCGGTTACGAAGCGCTTCCACCTAAGGGGGTAACCCGGCTCGGCCATTCAAAGACATTTGAATTTTTAAGCAACGACCTTCTGTTCGATGAAGTTTTCCCGCTACTTGTTCAACATCCTGTAAATCTTTCCCTTGTGCAGTCCTATTGCATCGAACCGGCACATTTCGTGGCAGCAGTAGCAGCGGATGCATTTTGCGCTGTCAATCGATGCAACCTTCCGGATGCTAATCGCATCTCGGGGGCAGCTGTTTTTGCAGGCGCCGCACCCGGTGCATTTGTTTTTCAGTATCCGCGGATCGACCGTAAGCAGTGGCCGCAGCAGTGGGAGAATAGCCGCCATGGCGCGAAGCATCGTCGAATTCGAATATGCGCTCGGCATCCTGTACCCGGCGACGCGGAGCTCATTCCGGGGTATCCCTATGATCTCGACCTCCGCGATACTCGACGGATGAATGCCGCGCCCCTTCGCCGCGAGGAGGAGCGGGTTCCTGTCTTCAGGGAGCCCGATGATCTCGGAGGCGACGACATCGAGACTAAGCGGATCGGTCGACGCGAGAAGCAGTCCGACCTGGCGCGGATTCCCACTGGCCGGCCCCTCGCCTTCCATGCCCACAACCGCATCCATAATGGTCAGTTTGGGCGGGACAAGGGCGACCAGATCGAGCAGCAGCTCGGCAAAGAGCTCCTTGGTGGTCATGGTGCTATGGTATCCCGTCTTTGTCCGGCCCGGAATCAAACCGAAGAGGTTTTTCACGCCTCCGCTCAAAAACATCAAGTTGTGCGTTTTGAGCTTACAGACATTCACATAGCAATCGGCCTTCCGTATCGGCGAAATGATTTCGAACCGTTTTATAAGCTTGCCTTCTGGAAAGGAGACGCTTTCATACGAAGTGTCGTAGCCGAGCTCGATTCCGGCACTCTTCGCCGCTTCCTCCATGCCGCACATGCGGTAGGTCTTTTCAAGCGCCTTTCGGTCGTAGGCATAGCCTGCGCCGGGGCTTTCGGCAAGGACCACGCCGGCCGAAGCGGCGGTGAAAAGTCTGCCGATTGCGGCAACGACCGATGGGTGGGTGGTAACGGCCTTCGCGGGATCTGCGGCCAGGAGCAGGTTAGGCTTCACCGCTACCCGCTGTCCGGCATTGACAAATTGACCCACTCCTCCCATCATCTTCATCAGCTCGTCCATTTTCCCGCCGACCTGGCCGTAATCGGGGCATCTGATTATATAAACTTTGCTCATGCTTCACTCCTTGCGCAGGGACCGCTGCAGTGAAAAAGTAATGGTGGTAACTACGATGCCGTCTGCCATAATAACTTTGAAGAGTCGGCCTTTTACGTGAGTCTAATCCGACATTCTTTCCATAAAACCCTGAATTGTTTCAATGGTACTATCCAGTTTGTTTTCATCCATTCCAGCCAACCATTTCGATAATTGCTTTTCGCTACCTTTTTGTTTTCCAGTCAAATTCTCCCCTCCCGGAGTCATTGTGACGATAGCTTTCCGCCGGTCTTCGGGGTCATCGGCCCTGAAGAGGAGTTCTTTCTTTACCAGGCCGTCCACCAAGGAACTTGCCGCCGATTGGCCGATATGCAACCGGGTGGCGATGTCGCCGATGGTAGCGGTTTTACGGCGTTTGAGCACGACAAGCAGCCGAATCTGCGCCAGGCTCAGTTTATTTTCATCCCATTTCTTACTCAACACCTCCAGGATGATATCGACAAAATTAATCACCAACAACTGGGCTTGCTTTACTTTTTCCTCTTTTTCCATTCTCACCTCGCTTATCCGGTAACAGCCGCACGGAATATTGATTAAAATCGATTGAAGAGAAACAACTAAGTCATCGAATATATTGTCACCATCAATATATTTGTTTCCACGGTAATAATCAAGTCGGGCGAAAATTCTGGTGCCGGCATCACCGGGGATGAAAAGCCGTGGAAATCGGTACGGTTCCCCCACCAAAGGCTCTTTTCATTCTGCCCGGCGCAATTCCTATCTTATAGATATCCCTTCGTCTTCGATCAAAAGGGGATTCATGGTTCGACAGGTTCACCACGAACGGCACTTCGCTGAAAAGGAGAAGCCCCATGCGGAAACTGATCGTCTTCAACAACGTTACGGTTGACGGCTATTTTACCGACCGGCACGGCGACATGAGCTGGGCTCATGCCTATGATCCGGAGTGGCTGGCCTTCGTCGAGGAGAATGCGAGCGGGGAGGCGGAGTTCCTGTTTGGCCGGGTGACCTATGAAATGATGGCGAGCTACTGGCCGACGCCTGGGGCGATCGAGGCCAGTCCCGTGGTCGCCGGGGAGATGAACAGCATGCCGAAGGTCGTGTTCTCCGAAACCCTCTACGACGCGAAGTGGAACAACACGAGGCTTGTCAAGGGCGACGACCCGGCAGGCGAGATCCGGAAGATGAAGGTGCAGGACGGGAATACCATGGTGATCTTCGGCAGCGGCAGCATCATCCCGCAGCTGGCGGACGAGGGGCTCATCGATGAGTACCGGCTCGCGGTCCACCCGCTCGTGCTCGGCAGGGGGAGGACGATGTTCGAGGGGATCGACAAGAAGCTGCGGCTGAAGCTGACAAAGACGAGGACCTTCCGGAACGGGATCGTGGTATTGTATTACGAGCCGGTGAGGGTGGAAGCGAAGCCGGTATTGCCGGGGTTCTGAGGATTCCTGGTGATTTGGATTTTAGATTATTGATCAAGCGGGTTTTAAAAAGGTCAAATGCTTCTGGATGGCCGAGCCGGGTCACCCCCGCGGTGAAGGAGTGCTTCATCACCAGCCTCTGCGGGGGGGGGGGCCACGGGTCCTCTGCGAAAAAACAGATGGATATTTTGAAATATTGTTTTAATATGTCCAGTTTTATCTGTTATGTGTTTTCTACCTAAGGTGA
>CAZYYB010000002.1:0-31715 GCA_964651515.1 uncultured Fibrobacteraceae bacterium | reverse complement strand
AGTCGGAGACGCGTTTCGCGGCTCCGACCAGGGGGAACCACCGCAAGGTGGTTTCCCCATCTGAGCAGGCGGTATTTATTTTAAAAAACTACCGGACAATGTTCACCCTCCATAACTCCCGCCTCTCGGTCCAGGTCCTCGATCCGGTTGAGGATAAAAAGCTCCTCGGCTCCCGGTATTGCACCGGCGGCTACATCTTCCGGATACGGGATGCCGACGGGAACGATCTCCTTTCCGGGCCGCGCTACGGGCAACCCGAATTCGACGTCTTCGACGGCCAGGGCGCTCCCGAAGTGTTCGTCACCGCTCCCGGCGGGGACACCGCTCCGGTCGGCGGCGAGGTACTCGTGATCGGCGTCGGGCGGGTGATGCGGTCGAGCGCGGCCGTTCCGTTCCATGTCCGCGACAATCCGGCGGTGAACGAATTCGCGAGGTGGATTATCGACGCCGCCGATGATCGCATCGTCATGACTACCGTGCATAGCTTCCAGGGGCGGCATATTGCGCTGACGCGGACCGTGCGTCTCTGCGGCGGTACGGTCGAATCCGTGACGCGGCTCGAAAATCGCTGCGGCGCGGCCTTGCCGGTCCGCTGGTTCGCCCACCCCTTTTTCCCGCTCACGGAAAACTTACAGGCCTGCGCGTTTTCATTTCCTGTCGTTATGCCGGACAACCCCGGCTATTTTATCGATGCTACGGGGTTTGTCACCATGAAGAAGGACTACCCCTGGGATCGGGGGTTGTTCCTGCGGCTCGGCGGCTGCGCGGGGAGGGGCAGGCTCCGCGTCAGGCAGAGTCACCCGCTTCTCGGCGAAATTCGGGCCGAATGCGGCTTCGCCCCCGCCGATCTGGCCATCTGGGCGAACAGCCGGAGTTTTTCGTTTGAAGCTTTCTATGAGAAGATGCTTCGTGAGGACGAGGCCGCGGAGTGGGGGATCTCCTACCTGCTGCAATGATCGCGCGGCTCTGCAAATTCGATTCCTGCGAAAGCATCATACATAGCCAACAATAGCAGGCTATTCGGGAGATTACCCTCGAAACGTACGGCAGTCCTCCCGGGCTACGTTTTTTTTAATATTCCGGCATTATAAAATAACAATTTTCGGGAGCCGATTATATATTATGCAGTGACAAATTCCTGCATTCCTATCATTTTTGATCTTATGGAAGGCCGCGCGGGGGGGCAGGTTTGTGGTCGCTATTTCGTTCAGCGACCTGCTCGGGAGAACCGCGCTGGAAATGAATCGCACGTTGCCCGCGGGGCATTATACCCTGGCGCTCAATGATTGCGCGCTTGCCGCCGGGCGCTATATCGTTCATTGCAAAGCCGCCGGTTTTGAACGGCATGAGGCCGTTCTCATAGAACGGCAACGATGTGGAAGACCTTGCAGACGGCACGGTCTTCCGGCGCCAACGGAGCCTGGTAAATCATCCGGGTGACTATCCCCGAAGGAGGAAGTCGTATGAAGATGCGAGCAGTTCAAATGCTTATTGCGGTAGTAGTAGTAGCGCAGGTACTTTCAGCGCAGCAGACCAACCGGTATTACCCATCGGGCCGCGCCCCGCTTGCGCCTCCGGCCTATGTCGGGCTGCCTTTCGGCGCGGTACACCCCCTTGGATGGCTCGATACCGAACTGGTCCTGCAAGGGAAAGCCCTTACCGGGCATGTCGACGAGATCTACTCGCCGCTTGCAACTCCGGCGGGCCTTGTTACCGGGAATGAGTATTTATATTGTTATTACGAAGGGCTGGTGCCGCTTGCCCATCTTTTAAACGATACGATGCTTCTCCGAAAAGCGGATACCGCGATAAATTATTTCTTCAACAGCGCCGGCTCAAACGGCAATTTCCTGGGCTCCACCACCATAGCGTTCGATCACCTCAGCGTTCTCCGCTGCATGAGAGCGTATTACGATATAACACAGGACAGCCGGGTCATTCCGTTCATGACCAATTATTTCCATTATATAAATTCGTCAAATTTCTCCGGCGACGCCGACATCTGGTCGCTGAACCGGTTGCCGGAGTTCATGCCCCTTGCTCAATGGTTGTATAATCGAACCGGCGACACGGTTGTCCTTGATGCGGTCACGAAGCGATGCGCGGATACGTTGAATTCGTGGATCAAAAACTACACCAGTTACACCTGGACTGATTCCGTCAACCCCTCCGCCGGACTTCCCCAGCTGTATAACCATAATGTCAATATGGGGGAGGCGTTCAAATATTCCCTGTATTACTTGCAGAGCAAGAATGCCGCCGACCTGGCGATCATGGATACCGGTCTTTCCCTTACCGACAAGTACCACGGCAGCGTCGGCGGCAGATTCGACGCCGACGAACACCTTACCGGGAAACAGCCCACACGGGGCATGGAACTGTGCGGCATTACCGAAACGTCGTATTCGATGGAAAAACTTTTTGAGGGTTTCGGCACGGTGGCTTTTGCGGACCGCGCCGAGTGCCTGATGTATAACTGTTTTGCCGGGACCACGACCGGTGATATGTGGGCGCACCAGTACGACCAGCAGGCAAACCAGGTATTGGTAAACATTGCGAGCCGGCCCTGGGATGGAAACAATGATTCGTCGAACCTCTATGGGCTGCTGCCCAACTGGCCCTGCTGTCTCTGTAACGTTCATCCAACATGGCCGAGATATCTTGAAAACATGTGGATGGCCTCGCAGGACAACGGTCTGGTTGCTTCGCTGTATGGACCCTGCCAGGTGTCGGCCCTGGCCGGAAGCGACAGTGCCAAGGTAACAATCACCGAAACCACCCAATATCCCTGGGACGGGACGATCGGCTTTAAAATTGCCCTGTCAAAAAGCGACTCGTTCCCGATCTATTTCAGGATTCCGGCCTGGGAGGGCGATGCATCGATCCAGACTCCCGCCGGTAAGGCCAACCCTCCCGCCGGATCCGTCTACGCTGTCAATAGGACGTGGCAGACGGGCGACAGCGTCACCCTTACCTTCTCCATGGCGATCCGTACCGAGTTCCGCTGGAACAATGCCATCTGCGTCATGCGGGGACCGCTCTGGTACTCCCTCAAGATCGGCGAGAGCTGGAAGCAGCTGCAAAATCACGGCCAGGGATCCCGGGACTGGGAGATCGATCCGACCACGTCGTGGAACGTCGGCTTGAAAATCGATCCCACGAATCCGGGAGGTTCATTTACCGTCGTTCGCAATCCGGTAAGCAGGGTCCCGTTTGCGCAGATGGGAGAGCAGGTCTATCTTCCCGGCGCCACTTCCTTCACCACGTGGACCAATGACCCGCCGGTGGTTCTGATGGCACAGGGCAGGATATTGACCGGCTGGACCTTCAACACGACCTATCCCGCAAACGCCAACGACCCGCCGGTGAGCCCGCTCACGCCGACCGTTGCCGGCAGGGACACCAGCATAGAGCTGATACCCTATGGTTCTGCCAAGCTTCGCGTTACGGAAATGCCCTGGATCAACACCCCCGTCGGGGTGCGTTCCAGCGTTCGGGCATTCAAGGACAACGAGCTCGAAGTCAATGTCTCTAAAAACGGGAGATGCCTGTTCACGGTGCAAACGCCCGGTGCTTTCGATCTGGTTTTATGCAACGTTGCCGGAAGGACGGTCTACCATAAAAATGGCGAGGGTCCGCTGTCGTTCGTGCTGGATAAAGGCATAGTAAGCAACGGAACGTATCTGGCGCACCTGGTCGCGGGCGGCAGGAAACTGGACAAGAAGATCATGGTGGTTCAATAGAAAGGCCTGCCTGCGGTTATCGCCAAGGGGTACTACCGCAAGGTGGTGCCCCCACCGGAGCAGAAACTTGATTTAAGCCATCCAATCGTGCCGGCCTATACCAGATCCTTTAAATAAATTTCCGCACTGCAAATTCTGATTTGTTCCCCGGTGAGAACATCCAGTTTTTCATCGCGCACCAGCTGGAGCGCCGGTGTTTCGGGGAACCGCTCCTTGAGGTAGCGCAGGCCGGAGTGCGGCTCCTTGCCGTTTATTTTGCACTCGATGAAGGCAATCGGTTTCCGGTTCTCGACGACGACGAAATCGACTTCACGCTTGTCGATATCGCGGAAATAACGGAGTTCGACATCGCGACCTTCCGCGTCCTGGAGGAAACAGCACCATTTATGCAAATGGCATGCGACAAGGTTTTCAAACCGCCCGCCCGGATCCTTTACCACGGTCCAGTCAAAATGGTAATGTTTCGCCTCTTTTTTTACCGCGCGGATTTTCGCTCCGCCGAAAGGATAAATTCTAAAAAGCATGTAGAGATTTTCAAGCATATCGACCCACCGGGAGACCGACTGGTGGGAGACCTGAAGATCCTCCCGCAGGCTGTTCAGGGAGAGCGGCGCCCCGACGAGATCCGGGAGTCGCAGGGCCAGTCGCTCGACAAGGCTGATATCGTGAAGCCGTTCAAGATCGGTCAGGTCCTGGCGCACCAGGCGCGAATGATATTCCCGTGTCCAGCGCCTGCTCTCGGTTTCGGAAGCCAGAAGAAACGGTTCCGGAAATCCGCCGTAGGTGTACAGATCCATGAGATCGGCGTGGGACCGCGACCTTAGTTCCGCAAGGGAGAGGGGAAAAAGCCGGTAAAAGTGATACCTGCCCTGGAGCGAATCGCCGCCCCGGCGGTAGTAATCGAGCCTGGCGCCGCCCGTCACGAGAATCCGGAGTTCCGGGCCCCTGCTGTCAAACAGCCCCTTTACGGTCTGTCGCCATCGTGAATATTTCTGGATTTCGTCGAGAACGATGAGGCCAACGCCTGTGGGAAAGCGTTCTTCCATGATGGCGTGCCGGTGTTCGAGCACATCCCAATTGAGATACGGAGGGAAGGATCCTCGCCCGCCCGTTTGATCGCCTGACGGGCAAGCGTTGTTTTGCCGGTCTGTCGCGGCCCGCCGATAAAAACCATCTTCCGGGTAAGATCTTTTTCCACGGAATCGTCGATATACCGCTTAAGTGGGCCGCTTAAGGTAGGCGATCATTTTAAGCTCCTTCAGAAAAAACTCGCGAGTAATTTCCGATGATAGTAAAAATACTCGCGAACCGAGGGGGAAGCAAGGGTCAGGGAAGTCAGAAGGAAGGAGGCCTTTTGATGGGGGATTCATGAACTGTATGATCAAGATTATATTGAGCTCTTGTATTTTCCTTTTTAAAGAATAAACCTTAAAAAAGCTATCCGAGCGGTAGATTTGTCTTTCACTTTGTCACTCTGTCACTTTTATGTTTTACTGCACCGCCCCCGCCCGCGTCCAGCTGAGCGTTCCCGTTTTCCCGTTCGAGTCGGTGTAATCGCCCGTGATGGACCGCACGCCGAAACCCCCGTCGAGCTGCACCCAGTACCCTCCTGCAAAGACCTGGCGCCAGAAGAGCGGGCCGGAGACCGGGACGGCGCCGGGCGCGACGGACGAATCGTCGAGCGTGAAGACCCGTTCGCGCTCGCCGCCTGCGGCCCTCGTAACATGCCGATGCAGGGCGAGCAGGCGGTTTCCGGAGTTGTCGAGCGGATTCGGTCCCTTGATAAAGGTATAGCGCAGCGTGTCGAGTGTGTTGACCAGGGGGCTGTCGATGATCCGGTCGGCGAGAACCGTGTCGCCGGCGAAATACAGGGAATCGGCATGCACGCCGCGGACGCGGTGCAGCACCGTCCTGCCGCCGGGAAAGACGACCTGCGAAGCAAGGTAGGCGGTGTAATTTTTCGCCGAGTCGGCCGGGAAGACGACCATGACGGCTTCGGTGGCGGCCCGTTTGCCGGCGACGGTATTATCTATGGTCAAGAAACGGACCAGGCAGGAGTCGGGAATTGCCGGGTCGAAAACGACCGAATCGGCCGCGTACGGTATGAAAGTCGTGAGCCCGAGCGTATCGCCGGTTTTGCCGAATCGGCCGATGCGGCTCGCCAGGATGCGGTTGTCCGCCGCGGTGGCAAGATTGTCGTCCGCGCCGCCGTCGACGGTCAGGTTGACGGTCGTGACCGCGCCGGACGCGTCGGTCGACGACCAGGCCACCGTCGCCCGGTTCGGCAATCCGCCGCCGTTATTGAGAATGCTGTCGCCGGATGCGTCGGTGTAGGAATAACGCTGGACGATGCCGGTCGACGAATAGGCCTTTGCTCCACGGTAAGTATACACATGATACTCCGCCGGGATGCCGGTCCGGTAGGCCGCGTCGTCGAGAACGACGAAGGTGTCTCTTTCCATAAAGGAATCAGCGGCGATCGAATCGTAGGCCAGGACGATGCCGAGCGTCGTGTCGGAGAGATTCCAGGTCACGCCCGCGGCGGGAAGCGCCGGCACGGAGGGGTTGACGCCGCCGGAAGGGCTGGGCAGCGTGTCGGTCAGGGCCACCGAGTCGCCCCACTGGTTGCCGCTTGCGATATTCGTGCTGATGTCGGCGCCCATGACGGCCGCCGTGGTGGTCGAGTTCGGGAAATCGGTACCGCCGCCGGCAACCGAGGTTGGGGACGAGCAGCCCATGGCGAGAAGTGCGGCGATGAGGATGATGCGGGCAAGGATGTTCATGCCGCCCCCTTTTTTCTCGATCGCGGAAAAAATTGCAGGTTGAGCTGCATGACGCACGAGGGTTCCTCGCCGTCATTCGCCACCAGTTGCCAGAGTTCGTCCCGGAACTCTTCGATCTTCCGGGCAATATCCCGGCAGGTGCCTGCGCTGACGCTGACCATCATGGTAGACATATGGCGACTCTCCGGCGGCAGCCGCATGAGGGCGTCGGCCGCCTGGACGATCCACTCCCGGTTGAGTTGCCGGACATGCTCCTTGAGGGTCGGCGGAGGCTCGATGAACCGCCGCGTCACCCGATAGCGCGCATCGTCGCTGCGGATCACGAGCCCCCATTCGCAAAGGTCGGCGACGCATTTGGCAAGTTGAGCCGGGGGAATCGGCGGAAAGAGGAAGTTCGAAAGCTGCTCGTAGTCGCCCCGGAAATCGATCGCCATGAGGGCATTGTAAACGAGCGCGTAGCGGTAGTCCTGGAAGTAGCGCGACTGTGCCGGATTGAGTCGGGCGAATCCGCTGCGGTTACGGCGGAAAAGAATTTTACGGTAGAGCTCCTGCCGGAGGGACGGGTCCTTAACGCGGCTGTATTTAATGAGCAGTTTGAAATAATCGGCTTCACGTTCCTCAAGGCCGAAAACGGCGACGATCTTTTCGCTTGAATCGGGGGAGAGCGTGCGCCGGCCCTGGATCACGTCGTTCATGAAGCCCGGATTGGAGAACCCGGCCTTACGGGCGAAACCCCGTACCGAGCCTTCCGTATCGAGTCGCATCCACGCCTCGTATCGATCCTTCAGGAAGAGCCTGAAATCGTCGTAGGCATAGATGTCGACCTCTGATTTTCCCGATTCCTGATTCATGAGGTCCCTCAAACCACGCTGCCGGGCATCCGGGTATCTCAAGAAAGATACCTCCCTGCACCGGTCATTCCCTTCCGCACCCGATTGCGCTTAAAAAGGGGCCGGTCCTGAAGACCGGCCCCACCCCACTCCCACCTTCCACCCTCTCCGGGAGGCCCCGGATGTATCAATTATCGCTGACGGTCAGATAAACGATGCGCGTCTTGCCGGTGACCAGGTTATCGATTGTTGCGGTAGCCGACCCGCCGCCGGTATAGACGAGGTTAAAGGTGTACCGCGGCATCAGGATGGAGATGGTGCCCGATGACGGGAATTGCCAGGCCCCGCTGTTGAAGGTGCGGGTGACGCCCGTGATCAGGCCCGACTTCAGCAACTGGCCGTCGCAGGTACCCGTGATGGTGCCGTTTTTCACGAGGGTCGTGTCGGTGCTGCCTCGGGTAATCACATCGGTCACATTGAAGGTGAGCGTGGCGGTGATATCGCCCTTCGACTGCGTGACGGACCGGACATGGTGAAGGGTCACGAAGGTATCCAGCCGGGGAAATTCGACCACAGTGCCGGCAGCATTGTAAAAGGTGATCGTATCGACGCGGGTCCGGACATAGCCTCGCGAGGTCGTGAGCGTGGCCGTGCGTACCCAGCTCTGTCCGTTGTACGAATACGGGTGAACCGTCCAGCTGATGGAATCGATGGAGACCGAAGTGTCGATGGTGACAGCGGCCTCGACGGTTTTCGCGGCCGTTCCGGCATTGGTCATCACGGCGCCCTCATCGGCGCTCATGTTGGTGACCTCATCGCCGATGAGTTGCGCCGATGAATTCCCGTTGTCCGACGTCGATTGGGTCGACGAGCAGCCGGGCATAAGGCCGATGGCGAAACCGAGCGTCGAACCGATCAAGGCTGCCTTCAAAAGCTTCTTTCCCATGATACTCCTCCTGCGGTTGAAATGGTTGTTGAGCACCGATACGCGAATCGTTCTGCTATCAATATACCCTCACAGGGGGACTAAAACAAATAATTTATATATTTATGATTACATTTTTATTTTAAAATAGCTTTAAATATTGGATATTTTTGATGATTGCTGTATTTGAATTACCAAAAAATTGATTACATTTTAACGAGGGGCCAGGGGCACCACTATTTTGTATAACCGCTCACCTGAAAGGTGTACGCCGCTTTGGCATAGGGGTTATGGAGGTTTTTATTTAGCCTATTTCGGAGTAATGGTGGGAGAAGCGGGCATACCGGGATAAAATAAAAAAGCCCCGTTCTCTTTGAAATTCAAGGAGTTCGAGGCTTTTTAAGTGGTGAGCCAGCTGGGATTTGGACCCAGGACTCTCGCCTTAAAAGAGCGATACTCTACCGCTGAGTTACTGGCCCATCATTTTACCGCACTATCGGTCATGCTGCAAAAAGGCTCTTTAAAATAATAGAAAAGAGGGCTTAAAGGCAACGATTCCGGCAAATACCCGGTTCTCCCCTCAATTTTTCCCGGTGCGCTGCACCATCATCTGCCGGATCAGCCCGATATTCGGTGCCACATAGTCGGCAATCGAAAGCAGGGTAAAGATCGCCGGAATGAGCATCACCCAGAAGGCCGGATGGAATCCCCAGACCCGCTGCGGCATCCAGGCGGCATGGTAGCGCTGGAGCGCCACGACGATCAGCACCCCGAACGTGCCGATTCCCTGGAGAACCGCCTTGGTCTTGCCGGAGGGCCGCGCCGCGAGCACGAGCCCGCTCGATGCGCAGATGATACGAAGAAGCTGGATGAGAGCATCGCGGTAGAAAAATACGAGGTAAAGCCACCAGGGGATTATGCCGGCCACCAAAAAGGAGAGGAAAATGGTCTGCCGTGACAGGCTGTCGGCTACCGGATCGAACACCTTGCCGAAATCCGTGACCTCGTTACGGGCCCGCGCTACCCGCCCGTCGACGATATCGCTGACCTCGACGAGCATCGCCATGCCGGCACAGATCCATATCCACACGGCCGCGCGGCCCGAAGAGTACCCGGTTATGAAAAAATACGCAAATATAGGCGCAAAAATGAGACGCAGCGACGTTATCGTCGTAGCAAGGTTCATGGAGGCGGCTCCGATTCCGCAAAAGTATCTCTGGATGGACTCTCAAAATTAAAACATGCTCGGCCACGTGGCGGCATCTTTCATCCCGGCGGATCCGGACTCGTCGGATAGCCGACCGCTCGCCCGAAAAACGTCCCCGGGACATTTTCACTATATTTCCCTTAAAGGGGTAGCCATGCGCTTTCTCATTCGGGTCATTCTGCTGCCTTTTCGCATCGTTCTGGGCGGGGCAGCCATCGTTCTTCGGGCGGGCGGCCTTTTTGTCGGCTTCACCTATCGGGCGCTCGGTTTCTTTTCCGGGCGAGCCGTCGCGGTTGTCGCTGCGGGCCTCATCGGGCTCTTCCTCTGCCGGAATCACCTGCGCCGCACTCTTTTATCCGGAAAAAAACCTCGGCGGTAGCTTCAGCCGACCGTGTCGGACGAGGTACCGCTGCCGTCCGCGGCCGACAGCCCCCGTTTTTTCCACAGAAAGTAGATCGCCGGGTAGACGACGAGTTCCATGATGACCGAGGTGACGACGCCTCCCACCATCGGCGCGGCGATGCGCTTCATGACATCCGACCCGGTGCCGTGGCTCCACATGATGGGGAGCAGTCCGGCGATGATCACCGAGGCGGTCATGATCTTGGGCCGTACGCGCCGTACCGCGCCGTCATCGATGGCTTCCTTGAGCGAGCAAAGCGTCAACACCCCCTTCGCCGCATCGAATGCGTGTTCGAGGTAGAGCAGCATGACGACGCCGGTCTCGGCGTCAAGCCCGGCGAGCGCGATGATCCCGACCCAGACGGCAAGGCTCATGTTGTAGCCGAGGAAAAAGAGGGCCCACACCGCACCCACCAGTGAGAAGGGTACCGCGAGCATGACGATTGCCGTTTTTGTAAGCGATTTCGTATTGAGAAATATGATGATGAGGATGATGAACAGCGTCATGGGAATGACCACCATGAGCTTTTTCCGGCTCCGCTCCATGTATTCGAACTGGCCGCTCCAGATGATGCTGTAGCCGGTGGGGAGCTTGACCTTGGCCGCCACGATCTTCTGCGCCTGGCGGATGTAGCCGCCCATATCGGTGCCCCGCATGTCGACAAACACCCATGCGTTCGGTCGGCTGTCCTCGCTGCGGATGACCATGGGACCCCGGGTGATGTCGAAATCGGCAATTTGACCGAGCGGAATCTGCTGCCCGCCCGGCGCGGCGACGAGCACCCGCTTCAGCGATGCGATGTCCTGGCGCAACTCCCGGTTGTAGCGCAGGTTGACCGTGTATCGTTCGAGGCCTTCGACGGTCGTGGTGATGCTCATGCCGCCAATCGCGGTCTGGATGACCGATTGTACATCGTCGATGTTGAGGCCGTACCTGCCGGCTCGCTCCCGGTCGATTTTAATATCGAGGTAGTTGCCGCCCACCGCGCGTTCGGCAAAGGCGGAGGCGGTATGGGGAACGGTGCGCATGGCCGACTCAACCTGCCTGCCGAGCATCTGGAGGGTATCGAGATTTGCCCCGGAAATTTTTATGCCGACCGGCGTCCTGATGCCGGTCGAGAGCATGTCGGTGCGCGTCTTGATGGGCATGGTCCAGGCATTGGTAAGGCCGGGAAATTTGATCGCCGCATCGAGCCGGTCGATGAGCATTTCATGCGTCATCCCAGCGGGCCACTCCTTCTCCGGTTTGAGCATGATGACGGTTTCGAGCATATCGAGCCCGGCCGGGTCGGTCGCGGTCTCGGCCCGTCCGGCCTTGCCGAAGACTCGCTCCACCTCGGGAAAGGAACGGATGATCTTATCGGTCTGCTGCAGCAGCTCCCTGGCCTTGGTGATGGAGATCCCCGGCAGCGTGGTGGGCATATAGAGCAGGTCGCCCTCATAGAGCGGCGGCATGAATTCGGACCCCAGATGCATGAAGGGGATCACCGATGCGGCGATCACGGCAACGGCCGCTACCATGACCGTCCGGGGGCGCCTGAGGACAAACGATACTACCGGATGGTACATAGCCATAAGGAAACGGTTGATCGGGTTGCTGCGCTCGGGCCGTATGCGGCCGCGGATAAAAAAGCCCATAAGGACCGGTACGATGGTGACCGCGAGAATCGCGGCCGCCCCCATGGAATACGTTTTTGTAAATGCCAGCGGCTTGAAGAGCCGTCCCTCCTGCTCCTCGAGGGTAAAGAGGGGAATGAAGGAGACCGTGATGACGAGCAGCGACCAGAAGAGGGCGGGCCCGACTTCCTTTGATGCCTGCCGTATCACCTCCCAATGCGGCAACCGCTCGTCCGGCGGCCTGGCGCTCTGCGCCTCAAGGTGCTTATGCGCATTTTCAATCATGATGATCGCGGCATCCACCATGGCCCCGATGGCGATGGCAATGCCGCCGAGCGACATGATGTTGGCATTGAGTCCCTGCATCCGCATGATGAGAAAAGCCATGAGCACCGCGGCGGGCAGGGTAACAACGGCCACCATCGCGCTGCGGGCATGGCCGAGAAAGAGTATGCAGACAAAGGCGACAATGAGCATTTCCTCGACTAACTTGCCGCGGAGATTCCCGATCGCCCGCTCGATGAGCGCGGAGCGGTCATAGGTCGCGACGATTTTTACATCCCGGGGAAGCCCGGCCTTCAGGACTTCAAGTTTTTTCTTTACCGCGGCAATTACCTTCCGGGCGTTCTCGCCGAAGCGCATGACCACGATCCCGCCGGCGACTTCGCCCTGTCCGTCAAGCTCGGCGACGCCGCGCCGCATCTCGGGGCCGATGCTCACGTCGGCGATATCCCCGATGCGCACCGCGACGCCGCGCGCCATATCGGTTTTTACCGGGATGTTTTTGATATCATCGACGGATTTGATATAGCCGAGTCCCCGGACCATGAACTCCATTTCGGCCATTTCGACGACCTCCCCGCCCACATCGTTATTGGCGGCTTTTATCGCCGCCTCGACGTCGCGCAACGGGACATGGTACGCCTGGAGCTTCGCGGGATCGACCGTCACCTGGTACTGCTTGACATAGCCGCCGATGCTCGCGACCTCGGACACCCCGTCGACGGTCGACAAACCGTATTTGAGGTACCAGTCCTGGTACGACCGGAGCTCCTGCAGGGAACGTTTGTCCGACGTCAAAGCGTATTCGTACACCCAGCCGACCCCCGTGGCATCGGGCCCCAGGGTGGGAAGCACGCCCGGGGGGAGACGCTTCTGCGCATAGTTGAGGTATTCGAGCACGCGGCTGCGCGCCCAGTAGATATCGGTGCCGTCCTTGAAGATGATATAGACAAGGGAGTAACCGAAGAACGAATAGCCCCGCACGACCTTGGCACCCGGCACCGAAAGGAGAGAGGTCGTGAGCGGATAGGTCACCTGGTCTTCCACGATGCGCGGCGATTGTCCGGTGAATTCGGTATAGACGATGACCTGCACGTCGCTCAGGTCGGGAATCGCATCGATGGGCGTGGTCAGAAGCGCCCACAGCCCGGCACCGGCGGCGAAAACCGTCAGCATGATGACGAGGAACTTATTCTTTATCGACCATTCGATGACTTTTTCGAGCATATCGTATGTCCATGTTGAAGGCTAAGGGAACAGCCCGGATTACCGCTGCATACTTTTCATTTCTTCCGTGTCGGGAGCCTTCTCTCCTGCCGGCGGCGCGGGCGTCTCGATCCCGCCCATCTGCCCGATGGCCGCCCTTAAATTCGACTCGGCATCGATGAGAAATTGCGAGGAGGTAACGACGACCTGGCCCTCCGTAAGCCCGGAAAGGACCTGCGTAAAACCGTCCGCGCTCACACCGAGCTTCAGTTCCTGGGGCCTGAAACGGCCGTTGCCAAGTGCAACAACGACCACGTCCCGTTTCCCGGTATGCAGGATCGCCTGCTGCGAAACGGAAAGTGCTTTCACGGCCGCGGGCGAGGCAAGGCGTACCGTGACGAACATCCGGGGCTTCAGGATACAATCCGGCGTGTTCCGGATGGTGATGCGCACGGACGCCGTCTTGGTGACCGCATCGAGAACCGGTGAAATAAATTCGACCCTGCCGGAGAACTCTTTCCCGCTATCGGAAGCAACGTCGATCACGGCCCTGGTGCCGATTTTAATAAATGGCAGGTCATCCTGATAGACATCGGCTATCGCCCAGACACGTGATAAATCGGCGATTTTATAGAGCTCCATGCCGGGCGTCACATTCTGTCCGGCCTGCACCTGTTTTTCGAGCACCACGCCTCCGGCGGGCGAATACATGGTCATGGCCTTCAGGGGGGTGCCGCTCTTTGCAATGAGATCGATCTGCGCCTCCGAAATATCCCAGTTCAGGAGCCGACGCCGGCTGCTTTCGACCAGCTCCATGGCGCTCTCAACCGCTTCGGGAGATCCCGCCGAGAGCGTGTTCCGATACTGGAGGGCCTGCAGGTACTCCTCCTGCGTACTGACGAGATCGGGGCTGTAAATGGTCAGGAGCGGCTGACCTTTTTTCACGCTTTGCCCCGTGTAATCGACATACAGGTTTTCGATCCAGCCCATGACCTTCGTGGTGACGATGGTGACGGCGGTCTCGTTCAGCTCCAGTGTGGTCGATGCGCTGATTTCTTTCGTGAGATTGCGGATGGCCGCAGTCTCGGTGGTCACCCCGATGTTCTGCACGACCGTCGGATCGATCCGTACCGTGCCCGATTCTTCGCCGGCCTCGTCCGCATAGACGGGGACCATATCCATGCCGTCCGGGGCTTTGCCCGGATGCGGCGAAGTGTTCGACGGGTTCATGGCATCGCGATAGTAGAGAATCTTCCGGCTCCCCGGTTCCGACGCCCCGGACGTCGATGCGTTACCGTTTACCGGCACAAGCTTCATGCCGCAGATCGGGCAGGTGCCGGGCTTATCCGAAAAATATTGGGGATGCATCGGGCAGTGGTAGATGACTTTCGGGCTGTTCGCCTGAGCGACCGCCTGGCGGTGATGCCGCGCATGGAGCAGCATGACGCCCGCCCCGCCGACAACAACGGCAAGCACCGAAACCATAACCATCAGTGGAAATTTTCTGTTCATGAATCGTTCTCCGGAAGCCGTAGTCCTGCTGTTTTTCTCATCGTTTTTGTTCCTGAACTTCGAGGCCCGCAACCCGAAGCCTCGTCATCTCCTCCATACTCACCCCGACCGCCTTTTCAAGGTCGGCCTCGCCGGTGAGCAGGTTCATAACCGCCATGTGGTAATCCTGCTCCGAAAAACGGACCAGATGGTGCGCATCGATGAGGCTCAGGAAATCGATCGTGCCGCTCCGATAGGCATCCGCCGTCGATTGCAGCGTCTGGCGGGCTTGCGGTATCACGGTGGTGCTGTAAAGCCGTATCCTCTCCCGGGCGCTTGCTACCTCGGCCAGCGCATCCTGCACCTGGGAGAGCACCATATTTTTCATATTTTCGTACTCGCTCTGCGATTCCCGCTCATTCAAGGCCGCGCGCTGCGTCGCCGCGGAGTACTTTCCATACGACCACGGGGCGATAGGCACCGATACGCCGACCATGAGCGCCCAGTCGTCCGGAAGGGGGCGCATCTGCTTATAGGTCCCCCGGACCATGATGTCCGGCAGGAAATCACGGCGTGCGGCGATGAGGTCGCTTTTCCGCATGCTTACGGCATAGCGCATGGAGGCGAACTCCGGTCGGTTGGCCTCGGCAAGCGACGCCAGCGTATCCAGTGAAAAATTTACCGGTGTCGGATGAATCGCGGGAATGAAGGGCAGCGCTCGCGAGCCCTCTGCATTGCAAAGCGCATTGATCATCGCCGCTGCTGATTTTCTGTCCTGCTCAAGAACTATCGCATCGCTTTCAAGGGTCGAGAGCTCCGTCTGGCCCCGCAGGATATCCGCCTGTCCGCCCGTGCCCACCTCGTACCGCTTCCGTGCGATCTCGACGAAGCCCTTCATAATCTCCCGGTTATCGGCGATGATCTCCAGCCTGCGGTCGATAAGATAGAGCTCGAAAAAGGCGGACTTGACATCATGGACCAGGCTCTGTTCCAGCGCCAGCTTATCCTGGCCGAGCATCGCCCTGCGGCCGCTCTCCACCGTGGCCTGTGCGGCGAGCTTGCCGGGAAACGGGAACATCTGCTCGATCGAATAATCGATCTCCTGATAATTTTTGAGCGGATCGGGAAAGGAGGCGATGGGGGTCTGATACGACTCGACCGCCACAATCGGCGGATCGAGGCTTTTCCGGTAGTTGACCGATGCACCAGCGGCGTCCACCCGGTTCCCCGCAGCTTTGATCCGGGGATTGTCGGCGCGGACTTCGGCAACCAGCCCGTTAAGCATGTCGGTAAAAATCGCCTCTCCGGAATCGGCGCCCGGAACGGTCTGCGCTTGCGTCGCGGTAACGACAATCGCGATGCAGGCGAGCCATTTCGCCCTTGCCGCGTTCCGGCCCGCCGTGGAAAATAATCTCCGAAACCACCGGTTACCATCATTCGCACCCATGCTGCCTCCTCGTTCCCGACCCTGCTCAAAAAGGGACCACTTTCGATAGACACCCGTTACATCTTCATGGAACCCATGCCGCCTCCCGCTGCACCGTCGGCCTTGTCCGGAGCGGGTGCGGCCCGCTTCGCCTTCCCCGTATCGATAATTTCAACCGACTGTCCGGCCTTTTCGAGCTTCTCGATGTATTGTGCCGGGCTCTTCCTCACCTCCTCGATGCACCCGGCGCAACAGACATAGATACGCTTTCCATGATAATCGACATAGAGTTTCTTGTCGATCGGGCCGCCGAGCACCGGACAGGTCGATTGCGGCTTAAGCTTCTTTGCCGTGGCTGTTCCGGGCTGTTTGACTTTTTTTTGCGCTGCCTGCAGCGCGGTACCGTGCCCCGGCGCCAGGGAGTCCCCTTTTGGGGTGGTTTGCGGCGCCGGGGGCTGAGCAAAGGCAATCGATGCCACAATGAGGGGAAATGCGGTTCGAATAATCGGTAAAGCCATGGAAACCTCCGTATAAAACAGGCTATGGTTGAAAGCAATTATCATGCAATTTTATAAAAAATGGCCGTTAGGATCGATTATGCAATGCAAAATGGCATGCCGACACGGACGCGCCGATCGTCGTCAACAATCGGAACGGCCGCCGTCATGCGGGAGAGGGGTCTTGTCAAATGCGAAGAGGAGGGTGTGCCTGGGACGTTGCCGCACGCGGTGGGGAGACGGGGGGACGCTCCCGCATGGGGGTGGGGAGACAGTGCCACGGTGCCTGGGCAAGCGCGATCGGCGCGGTAAACTGCACAGCCGTCGGGGTGCTCACTGCCACACCCGTATTCTCCCGCCCCGGAGTACCTGAGGAGGCCGAACAGAAGGGATTTGAACATCCGCCTTTTTCACTCTTTGCGTGGGGAACGGCACCCCGATCCCGCTGCATACCGCCCTTGCAACAGCAGCAGGACATCCCGGTACCGCAGCACCGGTGCGGGGCGGCGGTATGCACGGGCGACGAAGCCGCCGCGCAGGATTGCACGGCAAAAAGGCCAGGCTGCGCTCCCGCCATAACGAGCATAATTATAAGGGAAATTGTTTTCATAATCAGGAGAGGATCTATTCATCAATAAAGATAGCATACCCGAAATACCGCAATCAAGAGGTATTCGAAGACCCGCGCACGGATATTGTAACCGGCTGGAGTCCCGGAATCGATAAAAATTATTTTCAATTCCGTCCCGGCCGGGAAAATTTGCTGGATGACAGGCCGTATTTATTATTACAATAAAGATGGTCACTCTTTTTCAGTACTACCGGAGCGGGGAGGATATGCCCCATGATTTCAAAAAAAATCACCGTATTAAATGAACATGGCCTCCATGCGCGCGTCGCCACAAGGATAGCGCAGGCGAGCAAAGGCCTCGACTCGACCGTAACGATATGCAACGGAACCGTGCGGGCAAAGGGAACATCGATCATCGAACTGCTGATTCTCGGCGCACCCGAAGGCCGCGAAATTGAGCTCATTGTCGAGGGCGGCGACGAAATCAGGAGCCTCGAGGCAATCGAGGAAATACTGTCCGAGACGGTCGCGGTTTAACGGGAAGTGCTGGAAAGGGACCGTTCCGGAGTCGCATCGTGCACAAAAAGCGAAATGTAAAGAATAGCATGCCATAAGGCGCGGCGCTCCGGTCTGACCGGTAAAGCACCGTGCCGTTACCCCGCCTCCGTGCAGGTGTTCACCGCACTCCGGCCGCCGGCCGGACTTACATCACCTTTTTATCGAAACCTTGACTTCTTTAATTGTATAATCCATTTTATATGCAATATTTATTTTATTTCACCATCTAAACCAGGAGGGAGCCTCTTTTTTATGCCTAATGTCACGAAAGCGGAATTGAGTAAGCTTCAAAAAAGAAACGAGAAGATAGTCGCACTCTATAAGAAGGGCGGGACCGGCGCCGAAATAGCGAAACAATTCGATCTTACCGCCGCCATGATCTACATCATTCTTAAGAAGGCGGGAGCGTCGATGCGCGCACCAATGAAAAAACTCCCGGCGAAGAAAACACCGGCGGCGGCGAAAACGACGAAGAAAACACCCGCCCCGGTAAAAGCGGCGACGAGAGCACCGGCGAAGAAGATTCCCGCACCGGCTAAAGCTGCCGGGAAAGCACCGGCCGGGAAACCATCGGCCAGGGGTGTGGCCGTACCAAAAATGCCGGTAAAGAAGACGCGCGGAAGGACGAAGGCAAAATAGCGGCATTCTTACGATTAGTTTTACTGAATCGAGCCCTTCATCTCATCCGGTAGCCGGAACAGGTGAGGGGCTTTGAACTGGCATAGCGGGCAGATTACAAATATGTCCTTGCCTATAAGCTCCCCGCAGCAAGCGGCGGGGAACTCAATTTAGCCGCATCGCAACACATGATGCGGCTTCAATTCCAGCCTCCCTGATTCCCCGTCACATGATGTCTGCTATCGGGCGGATGCTTTCACCGGAACGCCTTCCCTCGCCGGGAGATATATATTTTATCATCTTATTTTATGCGCCGGCATTCGATCGAATTCAGAAAGGAGTATTCCATGCCCGTTACCGTATCCAGGCACCATACATTCCCCACCCGTATCGTTTTTTTGACAAAAGATGAAGTCGGCACGATCCGCGATTTTGCGGGCGATGCGAATGAAATCGCCCTCGCCTACGAAGACGACTCAACACTCGTCTCCGTCGGGCTTGGTGACGCTTCGTCCTGCACACCGGCTACCCTCCGCTCGGCGGCCGCAACGGGTATGCGCCGCGTGCACGAGCTCAAGCGAACCGAGGTTTCCGTCGTCCTTCCCGAAAGCCGGCCGGCCGGCGAAGAAACCTTCGCCGCGGTCATCGAAGGGGCGCTGCTGGGAAACTACCGATTCCTCAAATATAAGAGCGAGCTCCCCGCGGTAATTGATAAAATCGAGTTTGTCGGCGAAAAGTACGCCCTGGAAGAGCTTCGCCGGCTCGAAACCGTCTGTGCGGCAACGGCCTATGCCCGTGATCTTGTCAATGAAAACGCCTCGACCGTGACGCCGGAGCGTCTTGCGAAAGAGGCAACGACCCTGGGGCGGGGCGGCAAGCTGCGCGTAACCGTTCTCGACGAAAAGGAAATTGCCGGCAAGGGACTGTCCCTGCTGCAGGCGGTCGGCCAGGGTTCGACAACCCCTCCGCGCCTGATCATCATTGAGTATGCGGGCGATCGGTCGTCAAAGGAGAAAACCGCGGTGATCGGCAAGGGCATCACCTTCGATTCCGGCGGGCAGAACCTGAAGCCGACCGGCCACATCGAAACGATGCGATGCGATATGGCGGGCGGTGCCGCGGTCCTCGGCATCATGCGCACCCTTGCCGCCATCAAGGCGCATGTCAATGTCGTCGGCGTCATTGCTGCGGCGCATAATGCAATCGGTGAGCACGCCTGTTTCCCGGGCGATATCCTGCCGTCGTTCGAAGGAAAGACCGTCGAAATTCTCTCGACCGACGCGGAGGGGCGCCTCGTGCTCGCCGACGCGCTGTCCTACTGTCGGAGGCATTACCGGCCCAGCCGCATCGTCGACCTGGCGACATTGACCGGAGGCATCCTCACCGCCCTGGGCGATACGGTTGCGGGTCTTTTTTCAAATGACGACGAGCTCGCCGGATCGCTCTTTGCCGCCGGAGAAAAAACCGGCGAGCGCCTCTGGCGGTTCCCGCTCTACCGGGAGTATCGCGATTCGCTCAAGAGCGACATCGCCGACCTGCGGAATCTCTCGAAGCTGAAGAAAGGGTATGCCAGTTCCATTACCGGCGCCGCCTTCATCCAGGAATTTGCCGGCGACCTGCCGTGGGCGCATCTCGACATCGCGGGGACCGCCTGGAACGACGGATCGGCGCACGGCGAGGTGCCTTCCTTCGCCACCGGATTCGGCGTGAGGCTCCTGGTGGAATTTCTCACCCGGGGATAGCCGGAGGGTCCTATGGTCACCATCGTCGCCCACCGGGGCGCGCCGCTGCGCGCCCGTGAAAACACCATCGAATCGTTTCTTGCCGCCCTCGAAATCGGGGCCGACATGATCGAACTCGATGTCCGGAAAACTGCGGACAACCGGCTCGTGGCTTTCCACGACCCCTGGCTCTCCCGCTTTACCCACCTGCCGATGATAAAAGACTGTACCTACGACGAAATCCTTGCGCATATAGAAAAGAGAAAGTTCGTCGTACCGACGATCGAGGAGGTGTTTTCCGTGCTTTCCGGGAAGATCATGCTCGATATTGAGCTGAAAGAACCCGGCTGTGAGGCGGAAGTCCTCACGCTCGCGCGCGAACACTTTTCCGATGACAAATTTATCATAAGCTCGTTCGATCCGGGGATCATCGATACCGTTAAAACCCGTGCCCCCGGCATCGCGGTAGGGCTCATCCTCGCCGATGACGCCGATCCGTCGTCCCTCAATGCGGCATCCGCCGAGGTGCTGGCGCCTTCGCAGAAACTCTACGGCGAGCGGCGGCCGCTCTTCGCGGCAATGAAAAAACGCGGAAAAAAGATCGCCGTCTGGACCGTTGACAGGAGAGCCGATATCCTCTCCCTGCTCGTGGACCCGATCGTTGACGCGATCATCACGAATCACCCTGACAAGGCCATTGCGCTGCGGAGCAGGTTACATAACCGTGGATAACGACGACGGGGAAAAGAGGGGGAACCCGAAGGCTCCCCCCTGGCTTCCGTTTTTTGCCGCTGCCGTGCCGGACGTTACTCGACGGTAATCCTGCCCGATTTCATGTAGTTCTGGGCCGTCACCCGCACCTCGTACGTTCCGGGAGCGACCGCGCTTCCGTGATCGTTCTTACCATCCCAGGAGATCGAAATCCGGCCTTCCTGCAGTTGCACGAGCATCTTCCTGACGCTCCTGCCGCTGATGTCGAACATTCGGATTTCTAAAGCTCCGGACGTTGATTGCGGTAATTCGAACCGGGCCATGCTGCCGCTTCCCACCAGACCGATTTCGACCGTCCTCGACGGGAGTTCCGAAACCGACTCTGAACGCACGCCGGTGTACACACTCGCAGGGGTTATCGCGACCCAGTCGAGTGTCGGATCGGTGGTCTGGTAACCGAAAAGCGTCAGGAAGTGGGAAATCTGCGCCATGTCAAGGTTCGTATCCGGCCCCCCGCAACTGTACGTATGACCCGATATGGTCTGGGAGGTACTGCTGTTCTTGATATTAATGCAGGTCAGGTAGTCGACCGCGCCGGGAAAGGTGCCCATGATGAGCCGGGCCGGAATGAGACTCGGTGCATCGCTCGGATTGTTGTTGTTATCCGCCCAGAGGGAATCGATGATGCAGAGCTGTTGCCGAACCGGCGTGCCGCCGAGGATCGCAGGGCTCATGCTGTAAAATATGGCATTGTCGGCCGTTGAAAATACAGGAGTGCCCAGGGCTGAAACCGTAATCGACGCCTGCCCGGTCCCGCTTACCAGCGCAAGCGTTCCCGTGCCCGTCGGTACTACTCCCCCGGTGAGTTGCAGCGACTTCGCGCCTATTGCGGCTGCGGTTACAACGGTATAGCTGGTGCCGTTATAGGTATACACCGCTCCCACGGCAACGGCAGTTGTCAATGCAGGTACGGTGAAGGCGTAGGTCGTCTGGTTCGCCCCATGAGCGGGCGGAAATGTTCCGAAGTGGTTTTTGATGGAGAGCGTGCATCCGCCCGTGTTACCGCATGCAGCGCCGGTGGTTTTGGTGAGCGAATGGCCTTTATTCACCCCGATATTGACGAGAATATCGATGGTCCCGTTGGCAATGTTGGTGGGGCAGGCACAGTTGCCCATATTGGGAACCGCAACGTTGGTTGTCGATCCTCCGAGACCGGCGTCGCCGAAGGAGGTCACGCCGGGATACTTGGTGTACCCGTTGTAGGTGCCGGTACCCGTGGCATCGAAATAGTTGGCGATGTTAAGCGGGTTGCTTCCACAGGCGCCGTCGTAAATAGCAATCTGCGCCCCCGGAACGCCGAGGCCGTTGAGCACGCTGCAGATCTTTCCGATTACCGGCACGCGCGGCTCATTCATGGTATTGCAGGTATTGATCTTGATGGCCACGTTTACCGTCGCCCACGTTTTGCCCGCCGGCAGCTGAAATATCGTGCTCCAGGCGGCCGCCGGCGTCGTTTTCTGCGACAGCCACATCGCCAGGTTATCCATGTCGGTGGAGATGACCGATGCACTGACGGCATTGACATAATCATCGACGGTCCAGGCACTCAAGGCCGGATTCGTAATCATGGCGGGATCGAACATACTGACGACCCGCAGGTTACTGATATTCGGATTGACCGCCATGCCGGGCGTCCATCCGGTGGCGGTTGCGGCGGCAGCAGCCTTCCCCGGTTTGAGAAGCGACAGTCCTGCCGTCAGACCGGCCGTGCCAACAGCGGTTTTTTTGAGAAAATCGCGCCGATTCAAGCCAGATTGCTTTCCCATGCCAATTCTCCTTTGATTAGGAATATACCAATAAATCGCCCTATAGCGACAAATGAACCGTTTACTCCGACCTGTTTCCCACAGACTCGATAGACTCCTCCGGGTGATGGAATGACTATTCGCCGATATCGGCCTTGTATTGGCCAAGGAAAAGAGATGACGTCTGAAAGGCCTGGGTCTGATTGGAAAATCCGGTCACGGCCATCCAGAAAACGAAATTGCTCATATGCGCATAGACATTGCCGGACAGGGAGTACAGGCCGAAAGCAACGCTCTTCGTATAGCCGGGTATGGAGTCTATGGTGCCGGAAGATGATGACATGATGTCATTATAGGTCATTGCGGCTTCGGTGGAGTCGGCGTACTGGAAAACGTAGGTGACAATTTCCTCCCCGCTTGCCCCGCTGCCGGTTGCAACCATATCCTGGATCATCGCCTGAACAAAGCCCCCGGCGCTGGTATATTGCCCGGCGCCGCCATCCAGCAGGCCTTCCAGCCCACCCGACCCGGCAACGACGCTGAAACTGTCCGGACCGGCGTTCTCGGTCCAGCCCGAGATGGCGCCGTTGGGTACCTTGAAATTTATCACGCTGGTTGCGGTGGTGCCGGTGTCCGGGATAAAGACCCACTTGCACGAAAAAAGACAGATCGCACCGACGGCAACAAGCCTGCTTACGCGGTAGAAATTCATAATCCCTCGTGTAAAGAAAAACGGTTGCAGCTTCAGAAAATCAGCGCAGCAATGAGGTCGCCGCTGTATTTCTGGAACATCCCCCTGCCGAAAGTGCATGCATTGGTCGCCGTCAGGGAGATATTCGGCACTATGACCGCCTTGAGATACAGTGAATAGGAAACCTGCGGCCCCTGCGCCCATGACTTGTCGTCTTTCACTGCGTAAACGGTCACGGTCTGGTCGGCGATAAGGCTCCTGAAACAACCCATCTTCTGCCTGGTAATATTAACCGAGATGTCCGGACCGGTTGTCAGTGTCGAACCGGTATCGTGCCCCATATACATGGCGTCGATGCCGGACATGGTCTGCAGCCAGGAGTTCCAGTTGTTGGTATACTTGGTAAAACCGTGCTGGTAATTCATAATGGTCGAATCACCATAGCGGGCCCTTTCACCGGTGTATTCCCAGCGCGTCTGCCAGAGCTGCTTTGATGTAAACCACCATTTGAGGTCGTTGAATGAGTAATAGGTGGTCGAGGAATCGGCGGTGGTGAACTGGTTGTCGTTGCGCCAGGTAATGCTGTTGGTGGGAAAAATATTCGCACCGGCATCCTTGGTGATGGTATTCTGTACGACATTCCCGCCGTAGAGGAAATCAAAGGTTTCGGGAATTGCCTCGTCGTACGAGCAGTTAAGCGTTTGGCTGAGACCGACGATCGGCGATATCCAGCTCATTCCCGGGACCCAGCTCCCCGGCTTGATGGTCATCGAGGCACTCCGGACGATCTGGCTGGTGCTGGAATCCTGGTTCATGAGACTCTGATAATGGATATAATTGCTCGCCGAGAAATCGATGCCGGGCGGCGCGTCGATGGTCTGCAAAGTCAACGTCGGCGAATAATCCCTGTTGAACTGCGATCCGACGGGATTGTTCAGGAACGTACCGTTGCCGCTTATCGATATCCGTTTGGTCGGGCAGATGGTCGCATTTCCATAAAAGAATCCGCCGTGACCAGCGGTGTCATGGCTCTGTGATGTAAAACCGGTCCACGAAAGGTTGTAGGTCAGCCGGTTGATATGAAGCAAGGATTCAATGAATGGCGAGGAGGTCTCATACAGGTTGACCGTAACCTTGTTCTTGGTACGTTGCAGCGAATCCGCGGTGACGGTATCATACTTATAGAACGTATCGATTGACCCGCCGATGGTGTCGAGCAGGGGGATGGAATCGATCTGTTTGCCGGACAGCTGGAGCTGGGCGTCGACAACGCTCCGCGCAAGGGTGACATCGCAGAACGGCAGGCCCAGGAAGTGCGCGCCTGCGGTGACCTCGTTGAGCTGTTCAAGACCGTGTACCGAGGCAATATTCTGCCCGATGTAGCTGATCGGCAGTTCCTTTGTTATGTCATAGGTAGCAGTCATATTGTAATTATGTAACAGATCGCCGTAACCCCGGCTCGTAGTGTTGGTCGTCGTGAACCCGCTGTCCTGGACGAGGGCATTGCCAAGCAGGCTCAGTTGCGGCCCGAACCGGCTCTGCAACGCCAACCCTTCCGCCTTCTTCATGGTAGCTTGATCGACGCTCAATTCGGGATTCAGCTTGAGAAACATCGACTGCGATTGAGTCCTGAATTCGAGCGGCACCGCCGCGTTAATGAGCGTGGTATGCGTGGTGTCGGTGTTGAGGGCGTAGACCCCCACCTGCGGCGAGATCCAGTCGGCCGGAGCAACCGTTACCGATGCGTAGCCCGCCTGCTGAACCGAGTTTTTCGGAATCCCCTGCACCTGCTGGTAGAGCTGTTGCGTAGGAACGTTCGGCACGACCTGGAGCTGGTAGGTTGCCCGGATGACCGAGGAAGGATCGATCGGTACGCTCGGGTTGAACACGAGGCTCCCGGTCTGGGCTACCAGGGTGAAATTTGAAGAATCGATGGCAATACCGTCAAGGGTTATCTGCAGCGACCCCGGCACGATGATGGTTTTCGGGGTATCGGCCGGCAACGGGATAGTGTAGAGCCCGCCTTCGTTATAGGAAAGCACGGTGGATACGGACCGCGTGGTCTGGCTGCCTATCCCTGCCTGCACCTTCACGATTTTCCTGTCACGGGTTGCAAGCGATGCGGCGCTCTGTAGCACGACGCTTCCCCCCTCGAACTGCATCGTCGGCAGCGTTTGCGACAGGGTATTGGTATTGGCATAGGTATTGGTCCCCAGCCTCGCCTCCTCAACCAGGTCGGAGTCGGCACCGCGGTAAAACAGCCCCTTGCTCGGCAATTGACTCATGTTGGTATTGTCGAAAAACGCGTCGAGATACCGCCCCTTTGCAAAGGTATTATGCAGGGTCAATCCGGCAACGGGAAACAGGTTGTTATAATGGACCGTATCGATACCATTCCTCACCGTCAGGGAGTCTATGTAGTACTCCTTCTGAATGGTGCCCTTGAGTTGCGATGAACAAGCGTCGCCGTAGTTAATCCGTGCACCATTGTCGTCCCAGGCGGCAGTCTGCCGACTGTTCCCTCCGGATGCAAGAAACGTATTCTCCCAGGATTGGCTTCCCGCATCGTAGGATGAAATCGCCTTCGGGGTGACCAGCGTAAACGTCCCGCCGATCATGACCGCCTTGAGCGGATGGGAATCGGCAAGTCCCTGCGGCGCGAGGATGTAATCCGTTGTTTTCGATGAAAGGGCATATTTGAGGATATTGTTATCGGTCGGACAGAGAACCGTATCGGGTGAATAGGGGATGAAGCACCGGACATCGCCCGGATGCGGTATTTCAAAAGGAAGCGTTACCGACGTCGCCGTGGAATATTTGAAAATTCCCGAGGAGGTCTGGTAATACAGGGCGGTATCCTGGGAAACCATATCGACAACCGGGGAGGAGGTATTCAGGATGTCCCAGGTCTGGGTGGCGGACAGATACCGGTAAATATTCGCGCCATCGACGAAGACCATCGTCGTCTTGTCGATCCAATAGTGCGCCGCCGGGGTGATGGCCATGCTTTTTTTATAAGGAAATTCAAGCCATTTTTCATCCTGCCAGGAAAAAATCTTTACCGAGGTCGATTGCACGCAAAAGATATTGGTCCCGTTGCTGTACATCCCGCGAAGGCCGTTGTCCGCACTGTTCATTTTGTACGGGAACCATTCGCGCCCCAGCTTATCGAACCGCCACAGGGTATCGCCGGAACCCACCCAGAGGTAATCCTCATCAACCGCGAGCCGACCGTCGCCGCGGGGTACCTTGTTGCCGGGCAGCCGTTCGACGGTCAACGTGGTGAGATCGATATCGTAGACACCCGAACGTGCGAGCACCCACAATACGGAGCTGTTTTCCGCTATGTCGAGGATGCTGTCGCTCGATGCCGTGTCGGATAACCGGATTGGGCTTACCGATCGGGTATCGCTGCGAAAGAGCTGGATTCCCGTCGGGTCGGCCAGCCAGAGTGCGGACCCGTTGACAAAGGTTCGATACGCGAGCGGCGAGGTCGATAATGCCGTCGCCGCCTGCGTGAGGGCAAGGATTGCAACGGTGATGAAAACAGCGTGGCGGTGCCGTGATAACGTCATGTTCTGAGAATTCGTCTCCTTGAAATAACTGCTGTTTTATACCGAAAATTCGGTGATCATGCCCGATTCGACGTTGCCGAACCCGAGCTTTGCGGCGTGCGCGAGGTGCCGGACATTTTTGCCCTCGCACTTCCGGCCGAACCACGATGCGAGCGACACGCCGTAGCTGTCCGCGGCCACCGGATCGATGCTTGCCGCAAAAGTATTGAGCTCCACCACCTTCCCCGGTCCGGCAGGACCGTTGTCGAGCAGGGCGCGGCTGCCGTCGATGACGGTTAGAACCGGTTTGAAATAGTAAAGCTGCTCGGCGATGGCGATATGCAGGTCCATCTCCCGGTGCATGACCCCCCGGTCCCGGATGAGCCCCATGAGGCCCTTGATGCCGAATGAAACGCCGCCCGCCGAATGCGACTTTGCGATGGGCAGACAGATCAGGGCGTCGGTACGCGCAAGCTCCCTTACCACATCGGTTTTGACGAGATATTTTGCCTTGTCGGAGGTTTTCTCCTCGAAGAGGTTCGGTTGGTCGGACCGGGGAGTAAAGATGACCACACCCTTCAGGTCCTTTACCGCATCGGCGATGCCGGTTTTCTGCTTGCAGAATTCCGGGTCGTGCAGCGTATTGTCGCAGATGACCACGCGCTTCGCCCCGGCGTCGAGGCAGAGTTTCGCCACCGTATAGACCGCCTCGGGCGAGGTCGTGGTGGCCCACTCCGGCGGGTTGGGGAAGCCCATATTGGGCTTTATCATGACCCGCGCGCCCGGCTTGAATATCGCCGCCATACCGCCTAACTTCGCAATAATTTTCGGAATCGTCGCAGACGCCGTCCCCTTACCGACCACCACTTCGCTCTTTGACGGGGTCGATTCAGCCGCAAGCAAGCCGGCCGGGAGCGACAAGGCGAGCCCGCCGGCCGCCGTCGTTTTTAAGAAATCTCTTCTCGATGTCATGGTGCCCGCTCCTTTGCTTAAAGCAATTATTTAAAAAGAAAATCCATTTGACGAGGGAGCGGCCGGGGTCGGCTTTCCTTCCGCCGACTCCCCTTTGCTTTGCCCCGAACTTCCACCTGCCGACTCGGTACCCTCGCCGGCCGCATCCGATCCCGACCGGTTCCGGCGTTCGATAATCTCCCGCTTCCGTGTTTCGCTTGCATAAACTCCGCTCTCACGCCTGTTTTCCCCGAATTTGAACACCACGATCGCCGCCGTATCGTTGACCGGGCACTCGTGTTCACACGCTCCGCAGCCGATGCAGAGATCCTCCACCACGACCGGGACGTTGAATTGCCCTTTGGTGGTGGGCTCGGATTTCGCATCGATGGCATGGTAGGGACACACCTCGGCGCAGACGAGGCACTCCCTGTTCTGCTCCCAGGCGACGCAGCGGTGACGATCCACGACCGCAGTGCCGATCTTGGCAAACTGCTTCTCCTCATACGGAAGTTTCCGGATGGCCTGGGTCGGGCACACGGCGCCGCAGAGGTGGCACTTCTCCTCGCACGCGCCGATACGGGGAACAATTTTCGGCGTCGACAACCGGGAAAAACCGTCTTCGAGGCCGCAGGGCTGGATGGCGTTGGTCGGGCACGCCTTCATGCACAAACTGCAGGCGAGGCAGCGGGCATTGAACAGGGGTTCGGGCACGGCGCCCGGCGGCCGGATAAGCCGCCCGGTAGTGTCGCGCTTGCTCATGGCACTGGCCTTCAGGAGCGGGAGCAGGAATACCCCTGCCGCAATTCCGGTGAGGGTCGTGCGCCGTCCGATGTCCGGTTTCAGTATCCTGGAGGCGGGGTTGCCCGGACTGCTGAAGGCGAACCCTCCGCACCCTTTCGCGTAACCGATGCAATCGCCGCAGAGGATGCACTCGGCAGTCGAGGTCGCTCTGAAGCCTTTCTCGTCTATCGCATGGGTAGGACAGAGCTTTGAGCAGGCGCCGCACTCGGAACATTGAGCATCATGAACTCTCCGGCGAAAGGGAGCGAAGGAGCTCAGGAGCCCGAGAAATGCCCCGCTCGGACAGATATATTGGCACCAGAACCGGCGTTCCCGCACACCGCCCGCGATTACCAGGAAAAAGAGGGTACCGATCCCCAGCGCCCCATAGAAGAGCGGAATATCGCCCGAGCCGGAGAAGCGATCGGCAAGGAATGGCACCTGCTTAACCTGATCGGCCACAAGCGGGACGATCGGGTGAACGAAAACCGTCAGGAACCGCGCAAACAGGGAGATCGGGTCAAAAAAGAGCGGGAAAATCACACCGAACAGCGCAGCAACCGCGATACCGAGCAGCAGAAGAAATTTAAGCTTATGGAGTGGGTGCGAAGAGGGAGGAAGCTTTGTCCGAAGGCGCGCAAAGAGGAAATGATCCGTAAAATCGATGCAGGCGCCCAGCGGACAGCAGAACCCGCAGAAAAACCGCCCGAATACGATGGTAAGCGCCGTGACACCGAACGCCAGAGCGGCAAAACTCCCTATAATCTTTCGCGAGGCGATGAAGGTCAAAAAACCGGCGAGCGGATTTACCCTGAGAAGCCACCGGCAATCGATGGAATATGCCCGGGGAAAACGCAGGAAGAAAAAAAATAAGCCGCAAAAAAGTACGCAACACAGCAGTTGCACCCACGGCCTGATCTTTTTGATATGCTCCCCCTCGACCCGACAATCAGATGATATAATTGATACAAATCATTCATATAGTGGAAAGGTGCCGGAAAAATATTCCATCTATATTCCATCTTTAAAATAAATTAAGGGAAAACGCAGGAAAAAAATAAGCCGCAACACAGCAGTTGCACCCACGGCCCGATCTTTTTGATATGCTCCCCTCGACCCGACAATCAGATGATATAATTGATACAAATCATTCATATAGTGGAAAGGTGCCGGAAAAATATTCCATCTATATTCCATCTTTAAAATAAATTAAGTGCTTCGTCGATAAGAATAAAAAACTTCATCGGGAGGCGCCTTTGTCACGGCGACCGGTAATCTGAAGGCATCTTTGATGTATTTTATATAACCGGTAAGTGGTGTTGCAGATGTTCCCCTTCCCGCCTTCAAAATCGTCCTATGCCCGTATTGTCAAAAGAACTTGAAACCCGCATCAGGAATGCATCGCTGTTTCTGCTCGACCTGGACGGCACTATCTATCGCGGCACTTCCCTGATACCCGGAGCCGCGACCTTCATCGAAGGGTTGAGGAAAAGGAAGACCGGGTATACCTTTCTGACCAACAACTCGTCGCGCTCCGCGGAGGAGTTCCGCCGCAATCTGGAAAACCGCGGGATACCCGCTTCGCCGTCAAACGTTTACACCTCAGGCCAGGCCGCCGGATTTTACCTTTCGACCAGAAAGCCCAATGCGCGTATTTTCGTCGCCGGGACCGATGCCCTCTGCCGGGAACTCGCCACGTACGGACTCGATATAGTGACGGGGCGGCCCGGATCGTCTCCGTGCACCGACCCGGACCATCGCCCGGTCGATTTCGTGGTGGCCGGGTTCGACACCGAGCTTACCTATGAAAAAATCATCACCGCCTGCGCCTTTATCACCGGGGGAGTGGAGTATGTCGCCACCAATCCCGATTACGTCTGTCCGGTGGAAAACGGCAGGTCCATTCCCGATTGCGGCTCAATCTGCTTCATGATCGAGCAGGCAACCGGAAAAAAACCTTTTATCGTGGGAAAACCGAACCCGGCCATGCTGCTCGCCGTCTGCGCCCGGTTCGCCGCTCCGGTGGATCGGACCGTTGTTATCGGCGACCGGCTCTATACCGACATCGCGGCCGGACGCGCGGCCGGAGCGTTGACACTCTGCGTACTTTCGGGCGAATCCACCCGTGCCGATATCGATCGATCGACGGTCAAACCCGATGGGGTCATCGAATCCATCGACTCACTGAACAACCTATTCGGCGATACCCTATGAGCGCTTCCAAAAAGAAACCTGCCGGAAAACTTCCGAAAAAGAAAAAACGATCCTTCTTCGGCGCACTGGGAAGATTTCTCCTGATCGGCCTCATCGCCCTGGCGATCCTCGGCGTCGGCGGCTATATTCTGGCCGACTACGCCGTTACCCGGTACTTCGATTCCTGGGGGAACCGCCTCGCCGAGCTTGAACGGCGTGGTCTGCTCTCTAAAGAGGTCGGGGCCGGCTGGGAGGATGTTTTGACCGGCCAGACCATGGACAAGACCGCACGGCGGATCATAGGGCATGAGGCCGTCGATACATCGAGCTCGGCCGCTACGGTCGACGGGATCGTCATCAGCGATTACCCCTCGCTTTCGATTATCGATCGGCTGCGGGAGATCCGGCACTACTCAAATTCGATCGAAATTACCGACCGGAACGACCGGCGGCTGGCCATTATCAAAACCGACCACAGCCGCGCACGGGCCGCCGAATTCCCGCCCGTTCTGGTCTCCTCGCTCATCGCCGCCGAGGACCGGACCTTCATGAAAAACGACCACGGTTTCGAATTCGGCAGCTTCGTGCGCGCGGCGGCGCGGACCGCCTTCCAATCGGTCTTCATGGGCCACCGCTCCCCCCTGCGCGGAACCTCGACCATCACCCAGCAGGTGGCGAAACTCTTCATCTCCCGGCTCGATGCGAGCGGCCGCCGCCATGTCACCCGCTCCTTCGACCGCAAGCTGCGGGAGCTGAAACTGGCCGCCGCCCTGCGCAAGTTGTACAGCCCGGACGACATTCTCGAAGTCTACCTGAACCATTGCGTGACCAGCGACTACGGCCTCGTGGGGTTCAAGGATATCGCGCAGGGGCTCTTCGACAAAGACCTCTCGCAGCTGACCGACGCCCAGTGCGTCTATCTCTCGCGCATGGTCAAGTGGGGCCGGAACACCCACCAGAAGATCGCGGCGCAGTGCCGGATCGACATGCCGCGCATCGGGGGCGCGCTCGGGTGGGACGCGGCGAAGCAGGCGGCGGTCCTTGCCGAAATCGATACGCTCAGTTTTTCCCGGCCCAGGCGGATCGACGCCACCTACGGGTCACTCGTGGATTGTGCCAACGAATTCTGGCTCATGACCCTGCGGCATAA
>CAZYYB010000001.1:0-104547 GCA_964651515.1 uncultured Fibrobacteraceae bacterium | reverse complement strand
ACCAATTCCAGCGCTTTCCCGACCCTCCGTACCCACCAGGCATAGTCGTCCCGGCGCATGACATCCCACCTATAAATTGGATTGCCCCAGAGCTGTCCGCTTTCGCTGAAATAATCCGGCGGGACGCCGGCGAGTCGCAGCTGGTTCCCCTTGTCATCGAGTTCAAAGAGGTGCGGCGAGCTCCAGGTGTCCGAGCTGTCGCCGGCAACATAGTACGGCATATCGCCGATGATCCGCACATTTTTCGTTTTTGCGTAATCATGCAGGTCGGTCCATTGTCGGAAAAAAACAAATTGCAGGAATTTATGGAAGCGGATGGCGCGGCGGTCCGCATCCTGAATCTTCTTCAGGGCATCGGGGTTGCGGAGTTTGAGCGGTGGGTCCCACTCGACCCACGCCCTGCCGCCATGCCGGGCTTTAATCACCGCGAAGAGCGCAAAATCATCCAGCCATTCGCGCTCCCTCTCGCAAAAGGCCGTGAACTCCGGAGTGTCCCTGAATCGATCGTAAGCCTTGAGAAACAGCCGCTCTTTTTCCACGATCACCCGCCCGTAATCCACCGAATCGTCGGGCAGATGCGGAAATTCGGCCAGTTCGTTATCGGTGAGGAGGTCCGAAAGCAGCATCGGCGCAATAAGAAGGGTATTGCCGGCAGACGAACATAAACTCTGATACGGCGAATCGCCATACCCCGTCGGGCCAAGAGGGCATACCTGCCACAACTGCTGGTGATGTGCCGACAAAAGATCGACCCATCGTCGCGCGGATTCGCCGAAATCGCCGATGCCGAACCGGGACGGAAGTGAAGTAGGGTGCAAAAATATTCCGGCTGCTCGTTTCATGTAATTCCTTAAGTAAAAAGTAGTATTGTGCACGGCCCCCGGGTGACCCGTTGATCACTCCCCGCTCTGCCCGGAGGCAGAGGATGCGGATTGTCGAAGGAGTCTGGCCGGCCGAAGCCGTACCGCCCGCGTGCAGCATCCTTTCATCACTCCTCCGGCAGCCCCAGCAACTCTCCCCGATCATCAAAAAGAGGCACCGCACCGCTCAGCACCTCCACGGTGCCTCCAAGCTCGGCAAGAACCGCCTCCGAAACCTGAACGGTCTCAAGGTTCAGCGTGTCGCGGATGCGGACGATACGCTCTGCGCCGCGGGCAATCCTGCCGCAGGAACGGAGCGCAAGGGCGAATCCCCGTGCGTCGGATTCCGCGATGAAGGGTATTTTTACCCTCTCGAGGAAAAGACTCGCCTCCACATTGACGTACATGGCGCCGAAATCGACCGCATCGTAGAGCTTCCTGGTAATGACATCCGCGAGCCCGACGCCGATGGCGTTCCCATAGGAATGCGGCGAGAGTGCGGAAACGAGAATCGCTTTAATGCGCGGGGAAAGCGGTTCATCCTGTCCGCGGATGGCGATGCGGCCGATGATGTTGGGATCAAGGCCAACCCCGCTTATCTCTTTCCCCATGCGGTCGACGATCAGGACATCGATGTCCTCAACGGGAAGCCGGGGCATGTTCCGGCGCGCCATATCGAGAAGCTCCGGCTCCCGGTCGGGAATCCGATCCGCAGGGATAGCCTCTATGTGCGCCGTTTGATCGTAGGCATTTTCGACGAGCGCCAACCCGAACAGGATTTTTCCGGTCGGCAGGATTTTTTTGAAAGAGAGCGGCATCCGCTCCAGGAGTCCCGAAATCCCGAAGGAGTGAATTTCAACGGCCGCGGCATGCTTGCCCAGTCCGATTACCGCCATTTTTACCAGGCCGCTCTCGTACCGACCATGGAAATCGGTGTGCGGCTTGATGCGATTGATCAGAATTACCCCGTCCGATTCGAAGGCAAGGCGATCCATGAATACGCGATGACCGATGTCATCTCCGCTTACTTCAATGACTTCCATGGATGAACGAATCGGCGCACCCATGGTCTCCCCGGTAATTCCCGCTTCGGCGAGAATCCCGGCCTGGCCCTCGGCGCACCCTCCCCCGTGACTTCCCATCGCCGGCACGATAAACGGCCGGGCGCCCGCTCGAGTCGCCTCGTCGACGACCGCCTTCACGATGCGGTCCAGAGCGGCAATGCCCCGGCTCCCCACGGCAACGGCAATCTTTGCACCGGGCAGGAGGCAATGGTTCACCTTTGCGAACTCCCGCCGGACCGCCTCCGCGACATTTTCGCATAGCGGCCGGTTGAAACGCTGCCGGATGGTATATAATTTCTGGTTCATGGGTCGGTAGTTCCCGGATCCGAAGAGCTGCCCTGAGTGCTTAAATCGTTCTTGCCGAGAAAAATACATAGTGGTATTATTTGGGTAACCTGTCCGCATTTTTTCAAATGAGGAGTCACTTTTGCACCTTGCCGCTCAAGCCGCCCCGGGTCGGGTACTCATCGTCGATGATGATTATCTGATAGGGAAGAGCATTTCGGAACTGCTTCAATTCCTCGGTTTCGATGCCACCTTCGAACAAAATCCCCTGCGTGCGGTAAATTATCTCGAGAAAAATCCCGATCTCGACATCATATTGCTCGATATCAACCTCGGCCACGCGATGAGCGGGATCGAATTATTGTCTATTATCAAGGAAAAAAACAACTACGTCCAGGTGATCATGTTTACCTCGGAGGAAAAACTGGAAATCGGCCTCGAGTGCATGCGGCGGGGGGCATACGATTATATGACCAAGCCGTTTGAGGAGAAGGTTTTTATCGCTAAAGCAAGTGGTGCGATCGAACGGAAAAAGAACCTTCAGCTCAATGACCTCTATCTCGGCATCCTGTTCCACGATTTAAAGAATCCGCTGCAGGGGATCACCGGCGGCATCGAATTGCTGCGCATGTCCCTGCCGGACGAAGGGCTCTCGGACCTGCAGAAAACAGGATTCTGCCAGGCGGAGCGAGCCACCGATCAGATCCTGATGATGATCAATAATATCGTGAGCATTTCAAAATTTGAGAGCGGGGCGGTTTTCACGCGCAATGAACCCTTCGTCCTGCAGGGCGAGGTCGAAAAGGCGCTCGCGATCTTTCTCCATCCGATTGCTCCTGACGCCGATATCAATATTTCGATCGATTATCACGGCGCTGGGGATCGCATCGTTACAACCGATAAGGATATGTTCGGCAGGGTGCTGGTCAACATTGTCGGCAATGCTCTCCGTTTTGCAGCGGACCACTCGACCATCGAGGTGGCGTTTTCAGAGAACCAGGACGGCTATCTATCCACCAGCGTCACCAATACCGGCTCTTTTATCGAAGCGCCGGCGCGGGAAGCGATATTCAACAAATTTTCAAGCGTTCAGGTCGCCGCCAGCCAGGCAGGGTTTAAAAATTTCGGCCTGGGGCTCACCTTCGCTAAAATGGCGGTCGAGGCAATGGCGGGACGAATCTGGATCACCTGTGACGAAACCATACCCGCGACTACCTTCCATTATACGGTTAAAAACTTCATTCCCTGACAAACTCGCCTGCTCCATCCCGGCGTTCCCGGGCAATTATTACCGCAATGAAAATTGTATTTTTTTTTCACGGTCAATTAATTATATTTTTCCTGCCGGTAATTGAATAGCGGAATCGCACAGGAACAACGGCATCCCGCAGTACCGTCATCCTCCTCTGCGAGCGAAACCCTTTTTGGCGGGAGAATACCATGGCTTTCGAAAAAGTCTCAACCGAAGCGATCCTGGATGGTTATTTCCGCAAGGAAAACGCCTGGAACATCATCAGCGATTATTCCCGCTACCCGCAGATCATGGACAATATCGACAAGGTCGAGATCACCGGCCGCGACGGCGAAGAAGGTACTTCGCAATGGTTTATCTCGGTCGAGGAGGCCCCGCTCACCTGGGTTGAAAAAGATTTCTTCAATGCCGGAAATTACGAAATCATCTTCAAGTCAATTGAGGGGGATTTCGATAACATTAACGGCCATTGGAGCATTAAGGACTGTGTCGATTCCGGAATCAGTATTCGCTTCGAAATTCAGTACAACCTCGGCATTCCGGTTATCGAAGAGGTCCTCGGCCGCATCCTGCACGATAAGATGAAGAGCAACATCGACAAAATGATGGACGCCGTAAAAAAAGAGCTCTGCTCGAAAGCCCATGATGAAAGACGGTACCCCCGGCACGCGATAGGTAAAAATCACGCATGCATGCTGAATAATCGGCCCGTGAGCCTGTTCCTGATTAATTTTTCCGCAGGAGGCATGATGACCCACTTCGCACCGGACATCGCGAAAAACGGCCAGATATGCCTTGCCGATACCGTTCTCGACGTCGAAGCCGTTTATGCAAGCGAACCACAGAATCGCTGTCACTTCGTTTTCCGCAAGCCCATCGAGGGGGATCTTCTTAAAGCTCTGCTTTCGCGGCTGACGCTGGCCAGCGGAAGGTTAACCTCATCGGATTCCGCCCCGCAGGAGGCGCTCGTTTTCGGAGACGAGGTCGTACCGATCCAGCTCCTCGACCTGACCAGGGACGGTTTGTGCTTTTCCGCGGAAGGAGCCTCCCTGCCGGCAATGGAAACATTCACGGTGGGCAATACGGCTTTTCCACTCAAAGAGGTCGTCCGGGACCAGGGCCGGAATACCGTTCAGATCCGCTTCTCCAACCATTTGAACGACGATCAGTACCGGTGGATGCGCGGAAAAATCAGGATGGTGCAGGAATAATTATACAGGCGGGGTTATTCTAATTCTGCAACCACTATCGATGATTGGTTTTCAGACTGCCGCCGTTAAAAAGCGACAGCGGAACGATTCGACCGAATCTTATTGCAAAGGGCGGTTTTTCCATCTCCTCATCTTTTTCCCAAGTGCAACCACCCTATGACCGACTCCAAACCGAAGTTCGCCCTCATCGGCCATCCGCTCGATATGCCGCTCTACCGGGCATATATCAATTTTCTCAAGCCCGGGAAAACCTTCCGCGACGAGCTGATCCTGAAACTGTTCGAGTGGACGCCATCTTATAAAGCAAGCTCCTGGACCGATATCTCCTTTGACGGCAAGCTCTTCGCGGACGGTATCCTGGTCATGGTACCTTTCCTGCCGGAAATGCGGGATATCAGTCTCAAGACGGTGATTGATAAGGTCGAACAGGCCATTGCCATCGCCGCCGCCGCGGGGTGCTCCGCCGCGGCGCTGGGCGCATTCACGTCCATCGTTCTCCAGGGGAAAGAGGAGGAAATTGCCCGCCGCCACGGCATCGCCCTTACCTCCGGCAATACCACGACTGCCGCCCTCATCGTCCGTTCCGTCGAAGAGATCCTGGCCCGCAGGAAACGAGACCTCGCCGAGGTCTCCCTCGCGATAATCGGCGCCTCGGGCGATATCGGCGGCGGCGTTTCGCTGTGGTTCGGGGACAAAGTCCGGCATATGATTCTCAGCGCGCGGAACCGGGTGATGCTCGAGCAGTTTGCCGCCGCCCATAAAAGCGAGTTTTCCTGCGGCATAGAGGTCACCACCGACAACAATGACGCCATAAAGAAGGCCGATGTGGTGGTCTTCGTGACGAGCGCCTATCAGCCGCTCTTCAGCCGCGGGGATTTCAAACCCGGTACCATCGTCTGCGATGCATCGGCTCCGCTTAATGTCAAATTCGACGACGGGCAGCACTCCGATACTTTCCTGTATCATGGCGGCATCGCAAAACTTCCCGTACCGGTCGATCCCGGCTTCGACATCGGCCTGGCCGCTCCGGATCACCTCTACGGCTGCATGACCGAAGGGATCCTGATGACGCTCAACCCCGAACTTCCGCCGTCACTGGGCAGAGGGAAAATCACCCGAGAAAAAATTCAATTATATTCCAATGAGCTTGCGCGCAGTCATATTCCGCCGGCCTATTCCTGCGGGAAAGAGTCTTTTTTCGATGGAGACCGATGAATCCATGACCGATACGGCGATAAAGGAAAAATTATTTGCGCTCCTCGACCGGGATTTCGACGTCGATGTCAGGGCAATCGATCCGGACCGATCCATCTTCGATCAGATTCCCGTCGATTCCATGGTGCTCGTCGGTATTGCGGCGGGAATCGAACAGGAATTCGGCGTTGAACTGCCGTTGAGCTTCATGGAAAATCCGACGCTCAGCAATCTGCTGCGGTTGATACAGGAAACATCCATGCCGGGCTGACCGGAATCACCGTTGCAATGAACCGACCGACCATCCCGACGCCCCGATCGATATAACCATGCTTACCGACCGTATCCGTTTCAATCGTGTTATCTTCCGCAATGAGGTTTTTGCATCCGGATATCTTGAAAAAACCGTCGATTCCGTCGCGCACCACCTCGACGACCGCTGCCGTTCCAACTCCCCCATCGTTTATCTTCTCGCCCCTAACCATATAAAGACCGTCATCGCATTCCTGGGCATACTTAAATCCGGCCGGACCTGCCTGCTCGTCGATCCGAAAACCGGCACGCTCGAATACGAAGAGATGCTCGCCGACACCCAGCCGTCCGCCGTTGTGCGGATCGACGACGCTTCGATCGAGTTCGATTTCGCAAGAGAGTTCGCCTTCACCGATTTCCGCATGGAACCGGCGCTGGTTTCGCAGCTCGACGACGTATGCATCATGCTCTATACGGCGGCGGAAGACGGGTACGCGAAAGCGGCAATGCTGACTCATGCAAATGTCCTGTCGAATGCGCTGGCGATCGCCAATGAAAACCGGACGGATGAATCGTCCGTCTCCTGTTCGATACTGCCCCTCCACCATTTATTCGGCTTTCAAAACGGAGCACTGTCCCCTCTGGTTGCCGGCGGGTCTTTCCTGATCTGCGACATTTCGGATATGCAAAAAACGGCGACCCTGGCCCGGGACCTTCTTCAGTACGGTGTTTCCCATATTTACAGCGTCCCCCTGATGTATTACCTTCTCAGCAAATCGGCCGCCATTCACGAGATCGGACGCCGGGTTTATTCGATGATCAGCGGGGGATATAAATCGCCCTCCTCCCTCCGTGACCGGTTTGAATCCAGATTGCATATTCCCCTCTATGAGGGATACGGGCTCACCGAAGCCTCGCCGGTATGTACCTGGCAATGCAAAACCAAAAAGTACGACAAAACGTCCCTCGGGTTACCAATGGTCGATTATCGGGTAAAGATTACCGACGCATCCGGCCGGGATCTTCCCTGTGGAGAAAAAGGTGAAATCTGCTTCAGGGGCGGCAATGTCATGAAGGGATATTTCAAGTATCCCGAGGCGACGGCACATGCCCTGGAAGGCGGCTGGCTGCATACCGGCGATTACGGCACCCTGGACCCCGACGGCAACGTATTCTTTCTCGGTGTCAAGAAAAACATGTTCAATGTCGCCGGAAAAAAGGTTTATCCCGAAGAGGTACGGCGCCTCATGATGAGGAATGAAAATGTCGAAAATGCCGAGCTCCGGAGTGATTATGACCCCTTAACCGGCGACCGGATTAAAGCAAGAATAACGCTGAAACATCGTACCGATGAATCGAAAAAGGACTTTTTGCAATGGTGCGCGAACTCGATCGGGCACCATAAGATCCCCCAGAACATTTCTTTTGGAGAGGAATGACCCCATGGAAATGAAAGTTGCGGATGTAATTGTGAAATGCCTGGAAGCGGAAGGCATCGAATATGCCTTCGGGATTACGGGTTCCCATTATCTCGCTTTTTTCAAGGCATTAAAAAATTCCTCGATAAAATTTATTTCTGTTAAGCATGAAAGCGCCGCGGCTTTTATGGCGGGACACTATGCAAAATTCGCTCAAAAGCCGGCACTGGTCATGGCCACGGCCGGTCCGGGCGCCATGAATCTCCTTGCTGGCATTGCCGAACTCTATAAATCCAACCTTCCCTGCTTCATCCTTACCCCGATCGTCTCCACTGAATTGCAAGGAAAAAATGTTTTACAGGAAGATAGCGGGTATGCTAATTCATATTCGATCTCGGATATCATGAAATGTATTACGAAAAAAACAATAACCTGCATCCATCCGGAAAATATCGCCTCTTATATTCAGGATTTATTTAGAAATGGATTGACTGGAATAAAGGGACCGGTCCATTTGCTTATTCCGGTGAATTTCTTGGAGAAAAAAATACCGTATTCCCCCGTCCGTATTAATCAATATCGAGCGCCAGATGAACGATTAATCGATCATGATAAAATCAAATCGATTGCGGATAAATTATCTATTAGCAAAAAACCGGTGCTTCTCATCGGACATAGAGCCTGGTATCCCAATGTTTCACCATTGATTCGTGAAATAAGTAACATGTTTGGTATTCCTACGGTTCTCTCTGCAAGCGCAAAAGGGCTTTTTAATGAATTTTCGCCTTATTTTGCAGGCATTTTGGATATTTATGGTCACCGGTCCGCCGAATATTTCGTGAAAAAAAGCGATTTAATACTTTCCATTGGACTTGAGTTCAGTGAATTTACGACCATAAAATATGATCCCGATTTATTCGGCGAAAAATTAATCCAAATTGACATCGATGCACGAGAAATAGGAAGGAATTATCCCGTTCAACTCTCTACCTGCGGTGATCTGGGTCTCATTATCGAATTTCTCATAACAGAAATGAAATGCAGGGGAATTCTACCTTTTTATGATGAAAATTTTCATCAAGAATATATAAAGGAGAACGGGAAGTTATGGCAGGACATGGAGGATGGGGTTGTCCCCTTAAGGCCGGCAAGAATTTATAAGGAAATTTCAGATTTAATTGATAGTGAAACCATTATCGTCAGTGATATGGGCGCGAATAATTTCAACACATACCGTCATCTCGGACTGCGGGAGAATTGCTATTCCGCCCTCTTTGGAAATTATACCATGGGACAGGGGGTTTCCGGGGTAATTGGCGCAAAGATTGCCAGCCCTCAAAAAATGGTTATTTCAATTAGCGGAGATGGTTCTTTTTTGATGAATGGCATGGAAATCGCAACGGCCCGCCAATACGAAATTCCTATAATATGGATTATTTTTGTGGATAAAAGCTATGGCATGGTAGAATGGTCGCAGCGAATTTTATATAATGATCTGAGTTATTGCACCGATATTTATGTGCCCGATCTTTCAAAAATGGCCGAATCTTTCTCCATAGAATTCTATAAGATTACCGATATCGCTTCGCTGCATTTGAATCTTGTTACCGCTTTTAAAAACTACAAAGAGAACAAAACCAGTTGTCTCATTGAAATTAACTTCGATACGGAAGATATGCTTCCAATCAAACCCCGTGTTGTTAAATTTATCCAGGATATGGGGAACACCGATGAATCAGCCAAATCTCCTTATCTCATGAGAGCCTTCAAAAGCATCCTTCGCGAAAAAGTCTGACCCTGCCGCCGAATCGGCCCTCACGGGCCGATTCGGCCTTTTCCCACCTATTGTAGCCTTTTTTGTACTATCCCCAACAGGTAGACGGCTATTTTATGGCAGGCCCCCCGTCGCCGCGGAAAGATTTTTATCCATTGCCGTTTTCCCGCATTAATGGGTACAATTACGGTGTCTAAGGTTCTTATTTTAAGACAGTTGCAACGGGTTATGTGAGGCGGAACTTTACATCAACTGGAATACCCCATGCCAACGAAAACCATTTCGACCAGCTACGAATATCTCGATGCGTTGTCCTCGTCGAGCGACAGCGACGTTTCGGTCATCCGCCATCGGGAAAGCGGCGAACAATTCCTCCTCAAATGCCTGAAGGAAACGCCCAGTGAAGGTGCCGGCTTCCTCCATCGCAAAATGCGGTTCAAGCATGAAATGGATATTGTTTCCGGTCTGAACCACCAGAACATCGCCAAACCGGTATTTTCCCTCGGCGAAGATACCGTCGACTCCATCGCCTATCCCTACCGAAAGGGCAAAACCCTCGCCGCGATGCTGTCGTCCTCGACCCTTATACCGCTGGATGCCCTGCATATCTGCCGGCAACTTCTCGATGCGCTCGAATACATCCACTGCCGCGGCATAATTCACTGCGACGTCAACCCCAAAAACCTTTATATCGACGATGATAAGGGACTTCAGCTTCTCGATTTCGGCTGTTCGATGACCGAAGAGGAGGCGTCCCGGATACCGGAAGGAAGCGTCATCGGTACCTTCCCCTCCCTTTCTCCCGAGCAGATGGGTTTCACGGCGTTTAAAATCGATTCACGATCCGACCTGTATGCCGCCGCCCTGGTCCTCTATCAGATGATTTCGGGTAAAACTCCCTTCGAGCTCAAGGAAAACACCGTCGAAGAGCTCCTGCACCATGCGATCCGAACCGAAGTGCAGCCGTTGCACCGTGTTCCACTGTCCATCAATGCGATCCTGCTCAAGGCGCTCAAACCGACTCCCTCCGAACGATATCAGACTGCGGCGGGGTTCAACCACGATCTCGCCGCGGCCATGGAACACCTGCGAAGCGAATCGCATGACGACTTTGTTGCGGGCAGGGAGGACGCCATCATCGCCGTGAACCGCTCGCGCCTTTTTATTGCGCGGGGCAGGGAAGTCGATACCTGCCGGTACGGGCTGGAGCAATTTCTCCAGGGAAGCCCGGTATCGATATGCATCCATGGAAAATCCGGCATCGGCAAATCCGAAATAGCACATGAATTCAGGACCCTGTCTTTCACCGACAGAGTCTTTTATTTATCGGTAAAATGTAATAGTTTCACCCCGCAGCAACCTTACTCCATTTTCAGGCACCTGGTGCTCGATTTTATTTCTAAAATCAACGCCGGCGGGAAGGAAGCGGTAGAGACCTTTTCCATCACCGCCGACAAACTGCTGATCAATTATTCCGGTGTCATCTGCCGCATGGTTCCCGAGATGAAGCCGTTTTTTCGTGAAGTCCTGCCCATCGATATCGTTGAATCGGAAAAGGAAGCGGACCGTACCGCCCATGTGCTTTTTTCCCTGCTCTCGACGCTCTGTTCGTTCAAGCCGCTCGTCCTTTATATCGACGACCTCCAATGGATCGACCGCGTTTCCTTCGAAGTCCTCCGACGCCTCCTGCGGGCACAGACTCCCTGCATGGTCCTGGTGACGCTGCGCGCGGAACAGCTCGAAGGGGAACTGCATGTGTTTGAATTTGACCTGCACCGGATCGGGTTCAGGAAATTTCTTCCGATCATGTCCTTCAGCCGGTCGGAAATCGGCGATCTGATCTGTTCCCGGTTCGGCGAAGTCGACGATATGGAAAAGCTCGTCGACCTCCTGGCGACGAAAACCGACTGTTCTCCGTTCGCCCTTACCGAAGCGTTCCGGTTTCTGGTCAATAACTTTATCCTGATGATGACCGAGAAAGGGTGGTCGCTCTCCCTGAGCGACCTCTCCCGCCTTCCGGAAAAACTCGATCCGCTTTCCCTGATCATTCAGAAACTTAAAACCCTGGATTCCCGCGAGCTTCAGTGGCTCGAAACCGCCTCGCTTGCAGAAGGCAAATTTCAGAAAAATATTATCGAGATCGTGGGAGGGTTTTCCGGATCGGACTCGGACGCAATTGTCGACCGGCTCGACCGGGCGGGGTTCATCCGGCCGCAGCTCGGCGGTGATTTCCGTTTTACGCATGACCACATCCAGGAATCGATTCGCCGGCAGATTCCCGAAGACCGCAAATTCCTGCTGTACGAAAAATTCGGCGAAACATACGGGGCGCTGGCGGGTAAGGATCGTGAATTTCTCTTCCATGCCGCAGAATCGTATTTAAAAAGCAAAAACCTCTCTCAATCCATAGTTTTGAGCCATGAAGCGGCCCGCTATGCCGTAGAAAAAGTCGCGCTTGATATTGCCGCGAGATATTTCACCAAGACCCAGCTCATGGTATCGCATTGCGAGGGCGTCGGTATTGCCTTGCCCATCGATGTTACCCGGATGCAGATCGAGTTCGGCGAGGTACTGATGTTGACCGGAAGGAATGAGCAGGCGCTGAAGATGTTTGAAAAGGTTCTCAGTGAAAATAAAAATCTCGACAAAGCGGCGGAACTCGATATTAAATACAAGATAGGGACGATTTACCATAACACCGGGAATTTTGAACGCTCGACGAAGTTCTTTTTTGAAGCACTTGATCAATTGGGCATAAAGTTTTATTCTAACAAGTTTTTAATAATAATAACGCTGCTGGTGGAAATACTGAAACAGGTAGCCTTAACATTTGGTGTAAAAGCGCTGGTACAACCAAAGGATACTTTTGAAAGCAAGCTGTCGGTACGAATTCTAAATCGACTTTCGTTTTCTTTGTTTTATAAAAACATCATTTTAGTGCAATATGCGCACTTCAAAGCACTCAATATAGCCGATACTCTTATTAATTGTGCGGAAAAGGCCGAAACCTATGCCTACCATACGGTTTCTTCCTATTTGTTGCTTTTGAAAAAAAGATCCCTTAACTATTATAAGAAGGCAATACATATCGCGGAAATGGTTAATCGAAAGGACATTCTTGCGTTTTCTCATTCATTCGGCGGCGTAACCTTCTATTATGGCGGCGATTGGAAAAATTCGAAAACCAACCTGAACGAAAGCATTGACCAGTACAGGAAAATAGGAGATCTTTGGGGCCAGATAGTTCCCCTGGAGACAATAGTCGCAAATGAAATCAGAAAGGGATGTTTCTCAAATTGTGAAATTATTATTGATAAATTATTGAACATAGACGATGAGTGTAAAGATATCCGGGGCTTGGCCTCGGCACATTTTTATTTGGCCCACATGAAATTCTTGGCCGGCAGGGATACTCCCTCCGACTGGGGAACTTTAATTGAGGAGAGAGAGGGCATTCTTTCCAATGTTCCGTTGAACAAAACTATTTCTAATATTTATATTCTTAAGAAAATATTTTTTAACGACCAGATCAAGGGCGCCTATGACCTTTCCGATTCAATTCTCGACAGCATCAAGCAAAACAATCTTATCCAGGAATACGTTGCCGAAGCTTTTTCCGACCGCTGTGAAATTTTAACCCAGGAGTATTATAATCGCCATCACTCTTCCCGGCCCCGCACCCAGCTCCCCCATTCCGATCGCGCACTCCTCGCCGAATTGCGCCGTTTCTCCATTGCGGCGCTCGTCCGCGGCGTCATGTATCCGGCCCACCGGGGAGCCGCGTTTCGCGCGATCGCGTGGTATAATGCCTATAAAGGGCGCCGGCGCATAGCCAGGCATTTTTTCCTGAAGGCGATCAACCGGCACCATGATCTTGACATGAAATACGAGGAGGCGAAGTCGCTGGCGGCTTATGCAAGGTTTTTTGAGCAGTGCAACCGGCCGGGTCTCGGCCGGGACTACTTCAACCGGGCCTACCAGTTATTTGAAAACTGCGGAGCCCTTGTCGAAAGTGACAGGATCAGGGACAAGGTCGATCCCGGGCTCACCAAAAACCGCGAGCGGGTCGATCGACGGGTGGAAATTCCCGGCGGAGGGGGGGACGCGACCGACCAGATCCGCGTCGACACCCTCTACAAAGCAAGCGTCTCCCTGACCCAGGCGGAGAATGTCGACACGCTGCTGCAACGCATTGTCGGTCTGCTCATCCGGACGACCGGCGCTCAATACGGGCTTCTTCGCCTCGAAGGAGAGGCAAGCCGTGCCGGAAGGAGCATTGCCCTCAACCATGAAAACCGGGTTCTGCAATGCGATGCCGTCGCGGTTTCAGAGAGCCTTATGGCAAAGGCAAAGGCGCAGAAATCCATTGTGCTCTGCCCCGACCTCAGCGGGAAAAGTGATGGGAGGGAGGACCTTGCCGGCGAAAACGGTTCATCGATATGCGTGCCGCTTATCCGGGGCGACAAATACCTCGGGTGCGTCTTCCTGGCCAACCGGCTCGTTGCCGGGCTTTTTTCGGATAACGCCGTTAAGGCGGCGAACATCATTTCGGTGCAGGCCGGGTTTCTCATTGAAAATGCACAACTCATGGAAGACTACAAACGCCTCAACGCCCGCCTTGAGGAGAAAGTCAAGTCCCAGACGGCGGACATCTCCGAAAAAGCGCGGCAGCTTGCCTCCACCAACCTCAAGCTCATCGAATCGGAACGGATGAAAGAGCTGCTCTCCGGTGCGGTTGTCCATGACATCAAAAATTTCGCCGCCGGCATATCCGGTCATATACGGCTGCTTGCATTGCGGCATCCGGAGGACCTTAAAACCATCCGGAACATCGATCTCGCTCAGGAATCCTGTACCGACATCATCAATCTTGCCTCCAATTTACTCGATATAAGTAAGATGGAGGACGGGAAGCTCACGCTCCAGCTCCGGGAGATTTATTTCGAGGAGATCGCGGCTATCGCCCAGAAATACGGCCGCGGTGTGCTCTTTATCGAAAAACGCATCGGCGTGACCATTGCCCCTCCCGAGGGCGATTTTGTCCTTACGGCCGACCCCTATCTTATCGAGCGCGTCATACAGAATCTGTTTTCAAATGCTGCAAAATATACGGAAGTGGACGGCAGGCTGAACTTGACTTTTCAAAGCACCCCTGAGGAAAACATCATCACCTTTTTCAATTCCGGAAACCCGATACCCGGAGAACACGGCCTCGCGATCTTCGAAAAGTATTCACGGGTCGATAACAAGGCGTCCCATTTCTCCAAGGGCCTGGGACTCTTTTTCTGCCGCATGGTCATGAATGCCCATCAGGGCCGTATCTGGCTGGAAACGGATGATCGGGGAAACTATTTCAAGCTGGGGTTCAGGAAACGGGAATGGCCGGTCTGACCAGGGCGCCGGACCAGTCGTGCATGACCGGCTGAAAAACCAGGCCGCAGGAGATTCTTCTCACCTCGTCGGCGCTTCGTCCGTCGGTAATTTCATGCACAGATCGTGCAGACAGTGCGCGGCCAGCCGTATGTCCGGTGCGCCGAGGATCGCCGAGACCACCGCTATCCCGTCGACCCCTTCGTTCAGGACCAGGCGGGCGTTGCTCCGGTTGATGCCGCCGATCGCGACGATTGGAATTGCTATGCGCTCCCTGATCCGACGCAGCGTTTCGACGGGAACATTCCGGGCGTCGGTCTTGGTGCCGGTGGGAAAAACTGCGCCGATGCCGAGATAATCCGCGCCTTCGTTCCGGGCAGCAGCGGCCTCTTCAACGGTCGCTGCCGAAACGCCCAGTACTTTATCCGGCCCGAGCAGTTTCCGGGCAAGCGGAACCGGCAGATCCCCCTGGCCGATGTGAAGCCCTGCAGCGTTCACCGAAAGCGCGATATCGAGGCGATCGTTGATGATGAGCGGGATGCCGTAGTGGTCGGTAATTGCCTTCACCCGGAGAGCCAGGTCGAAAAAATCGCGCGTTCCGAGAGTTTTTTCCCTGAGCTGGACGACGGTAACACCGCCGGCAATCGCATCCTCGACGCTTTGCGCCAGACTTTTTCCGTTCAGCAGGTTTCGATCGGTTACCAGGTACAGCCGGTAATCGATCGTCGGCTTATGCCGCATGGAACTTGCCGCCCTCCATGAGCTCTTCGGGCGTCATTTTATCAATACAGTCAAAGAGCGATATTTTGAAACTGCCGATGCCTGCCGCCCCGGCATCCGCCCATGCCCGCTCTCCGGCCAGCCCCATCGTCATGATCCCGGCGCAGGCTGCAAGGAAACTGTCGCGGGTAACGCCGGCATAGCAGCCGACCAGTGCCGTCGCCATGCAACCCGTTCCGGTGACTTTGGAAAGACTCTGATGGCCGTTATCGATCAAGCCGGTACGCACCCCGTCGGAAATGGTATCCTGCCTGCCGGTAATCGCCACGGTGCAATGCAGCCTGCTCGCAAGCGTTTTAGCCAGATCCTTGACGTCGATAGCCGATTCCCGGGTGTCATCGATGCTGTCGACCCCCCTGGTTGCGCTTTCGATACCGGCAACCGTTTTGATCTCCGAACTGTTGCCGCGCAGCACGGAAAGCTGAATTTCCGCGATGATTTTTTCGGTGGTGCCGGTCCTCAGCGCGGTTGCACCCGCTCCGACCGGATCCAGAATAACGGGAATGCCGAGCCGGTTGGCTTTTTTCCCCGCTAAAAACATCGATTTTATCGTCCGTGCATTGAGCGTTCCGATATTGATCACCAGAGCCGAAGCGATAGAAACCATCTGTTCGACTTCAGCCTCATCGTCGGCCATTACCGGCGAGCCCCCCAGAGCCAGCACGATGTTTGCACAGTCATTCACCGTTACGTAATTGGTGATCTGGTGAACCAGCGGAGTCTTATTTCGGACTGCGGCCAAGAGTGCGGCAAAAACCTGCATGTTTTCCAATTGTTCATCTCCTTTGCGATTGATCGGGAACTCTCGCCGGTGGGGATAAGGAGACTTCCGGGAGGGTAGAAGGGTCAGGTATTTTGTATCGTATTATAAACATGCCGGCCCGGTGCCACCGAGGTGATGATCCAGGTATTGCCGCCGATTACCGCACCCCTGCCGATCACGGTCGTACCGCCCAGTATGGTGGCATTTGCATAGATAATTACATCGTCTTCGATGTCCGGATGCCGTTTTTCCCCCCGCAGGGGGTGTCCATCGCTGTCGAACGGCGAAAGCGCGCCGAGCGTCACGCCCTGGTACAGTTTTACATTCCGCCCGATCCGCGTGGTTTCCCCGATGACGACTCCGGTCCCATGATCGATGAAAAAACGGGAACCGATCCGGGCTCCGGGATGGATATCGATCCCGGTCCGGGAGTGAGCGCGTTCCGACATGATCCGCGGTATGATGGGGACACCGAGTTCATAGAGCAGATGAGCGATCCGATAGGTGGCGATCGCGTCGACACAGGGGTAACTTAATAGGATTTCATCCCTGTTCTGGGCCGCAGGATCGCCTTCATACGCGGCATCGATATCCTCGATCAGCAGCGCCCGGATCGAGGGAAGCGATTCAACAACCCGGATAAGCGTTTCTTCGGCATGCTTATCGCAGGCGCACTCCGCGGCTTCAGGTTTTGTGCATCGGAAATGAAGTACTCCGCGAATATGCTTCAGTAAGCGGAACGAGATGTGGCGAAGCGAATCTGAAAGGTAAAAATTGAGCACCTCCCGGCCAACCGGTTCCTTGCTGAAACAACCGGGAAAGAGCACGGCGAGCATATCGTCGAGAATTTTACCGATAGCATTACGGCCCGAAAAATCCAGCCCCTCTTCATTGGGGATATAGCCGTCGGACTGAATGGCCGCATCGAGCGTATCCACCACCGTGGGAAGCCGTCGGTTCATCCAATCCTTGAAAGTTTCCATGCGTTCCCTTCAACCGGCCTGCACGAGGCGATTTCAGTAGGTGGTCGATTCGTGAACGAATTTAACCCATTGGGAAAAGAATTCGTTCCGGTGCGACCGCCACGAGTTGATCGGCTTGGCGAGATTGAAATTCAGGGGTTCCCCCACATCGGTACGGCCTTTTTCCCGGTCGCGATGATACTCTTTGACAATCCGTTCCGGTTCGTATTCGGGATGGCCGAGATGGATCAGGAATCGCTGGTCCGCGCTTTCAAAAATGGTATATCCCGCGCCTTTTGCATAGGCGAGAAGCCGCACGGTACCCTTTGCGGCCTCGGCTTCGAGTATGTCGTCCGGAATCCCGGCGTGACGGCTCTGGGCGCACCAAAAAAGGTCGTCCATATCCCCCGTAATCCGGTGGCTCCGGTCGAGATTAACCGTTTCGTAAACTCCGAACATCTTTTCGGGATATTGCACTTTATCGATCCCCAGGAACCTGGCAAGCGCCAATCCTCCCCAGCAGATCCCGAGCGTCGAGGAGATATTGGTATGGGCATACCTGAGGATGCGGGTGAGTTCTCCCCAGTAGTGCACATTTTCAAAAGGGAGCTCTTCCACCGGTGCCCCGGTCAATACCAGGCCGTCGAGCTGCCGGGAGTTTATCGCTTCCTCGAAATGGACGTAAAAATCCTCCAGGTGCTTTGAGTTGCTGGATGAATACGCATGGTCATGGAGCTTGATCCAGATCGGCTCGATCTGAAGAACCGAGCGTCCGAGCGGGTGCAGCAGGCTGAACTCGTAGGTCTCGGCGACCGGCATGACGTTGAGAATGCCGATGCGAAGGGCGCGGATATCCTCCTTTAAGGCCAATTCCTGAGAAACGCACTGTACCCGGTTTTTTTCGAGTTCTTCTTTAATATGATAGTTTTTTGGTAAAACGATTGTCACGATCGATCACCCTTTATGCTCTTCTCCGCACGATCCCCCGGGATAACGACATCGCCTCTCCGTTTCCCCGGCACGCTCGTGGCATGACGGATCGGCGGCGATCCGTGCCCAGAGGTCATGGCCGAAATTTAGCCTTCTGCAGCATCTTCGAAAGCGCGGGACATTCCGCGGCAGCGGTGCGGGTCTTATAATCTTTAAAAAAATATGTCATTCCACTTCCCGCTGCCCATCGGAGACCCGAAAAATGGCCGGCCGCCGAATTGATTCAGGAAATGGACGTCGTGCCGATCGGCTCACCGTTCGGTCGGGTCTTGGGCCTTGAGTTTGAAATCGATCAATTCCGGTTTACGGAAATGGACAATGGAGATTATTCCCACGAAGAGGAATCCGGATGCATACAGCATGAGAAACGGGCTTACCAGGAAATTGGTATAGCCCAGGAAGATCTGGAAGCTGGCAAGGCAGTATAAACCGATGAAAATTTCGATAATGCAGGTAACGTCCTTAACGGGACGATACCCCTGGGTTCCGCGCAGCTGACCCTTTTTCGGCGTCCGGTAAAACGGGGACGCACGTCTCATCAGCGCCTCGATAACCGCCTTGCCGTTATTGACGGCCAGGCCGGTGCCGATCAGCATCATGGCGGGAATAAGGGTAATCTGCTTCCGCATACGGTTGCCGATGAAATGCTGCGCGACCATATACATGGTCGCCGGCCCGCTGGTGGCGAGAATCATGCAGCCGATGATCCCGACAAACCAGGCAATCGGCAGGTTGACCTTAACAAAATAGAGTACCGGCATGGTCAGCATGGCAAGGATCAGCATGAGCGGATGCACCATGTAGTGGGTCAGGTGCAGCACGGCCTGCATGAATTTAAACTTCGACATCTTCTTTTTCCGGAGCATGGGGATGATTTTGATGGCGGTCTGGATGGAACCCTTTGCCCACCGGAACTGCTGGTTTTTAAAGGCATTGATGTCTTCCGGGATTTCGGCGGGTACCGTAAGGTCCGGAACGTACTCGGTTTCCCAGTCGGCAAGCTGCATCCGGTAGGAGAGGTCCATATCCTCGGTAAGCGTATCGTGCTGCCAGCCGCCGCTTGTCTCGATAGCCGTTCGGCGGAACACCCCGGCAGTCCCGTTGAAATTCATGAACAGCCCGTTCCAGCTGCGGGCGGCCTGCTCGATCATGAAGTGGCCGTCGATGCCCATGGCCTGGCCCCGCGTAATGAGCGAAGAGTTTTTATTCAGGTGCGTCCAACGCCCCTGAACGAGGCCGAGTTTCGGACGGTCGACGAAAAACGCCATTGCCTTGCGCAGAAAATCGACCGGCGGCACGAAGTCGGCGTCGAAAATAGCCACGAATTCAGCCTTGGTAAACTCCAGACCCTTCTGCAGCGCGCCGGCCTTGAATCCGGTGCGGTCGGTCCTGCGGATCACCGAGACATTGTGCCCGAGCCCGCGAAGCCTTTCCACCGTTTCGTCGACGTACCCGATCGTTTCATCGGTGCTGTCGTCAAGCACCTGGATCTCGTGGCGCGACCGGGGATAATCCATGGCGGCGGCCGCCACGATGACCCGCTTCGCCACCTGGCGCTCGTTGTACATGGGGAGCTGGGTTACGACAAGGGGATACCGGCTTTCGGGGGGATTTTCATAATAAAACCGCATGGTTTCGCGCTGAAAGGCCACCCGCTCCTTGCGTTTTCGAAGGAACAGAATGGTAAGGATATAGCACTGCGCGCCGAAAGCCAGAAGGACCGCCGAACATACTATATAAAGTGAAATAACGATGACTAGTGCAATCATACGCCGATCTGCCTGCCCTTTAAAATAGAAAATTCTCCGAAGCAAGCGCTCCGGAGCCGAAAATGGAAGTTTCACTTATGGGTACAATAATATAATTAATAGCAGGGGCGACATGGAAAAAAAAGTCGGCCATCACCTCGGGATCGTTGCATCGAGTTCTCGCTGGATAGTCCTGAAGAGCTCGGCGTCCCGCACGATGTCGGCTATCCGGAGCTCATCCCAGCCGGTTTGCCGAAGGCCCGCCACCTCTCCCGGCCCGCGCTGGGAGAGGTCCCGGTCGGCTATTTCAAAACCGTCATGGTGCCGGCAGAAGAAGGAAATTCTCTCGAGGGCCTCCGCATCCGCCGATGGGGAGGCGAGGAGAAAACAGTATGATTTTGCCCCGCTTCGTCCGACCCTCCCGCGAAGCTGGTGCAGTTGGGCCATGCCGAACCGCTCCGCACCCTCGATCACCATGCAGGTGGCGTGCGGAACATCGACGCCCACCTCCACGACCGTGGTGCTCACCAGAAGCCTCACGACCCCATCGGCAAACGACCGGATCGCCAGCTCCTTCTCCCTGCCGGCCATCCGGCCGTGGAGACAGGCAGCCGGTACTCCCTTGAAAGTGCCCGCGGTGAGGGCTTTGAAGGTTGCCGTAATATCCGCGGGCGACTCATCATCGTCATCCCCCCCGATACGGGGAACCACGTAGAAGGCCGCCGCCCGCTTTGTTTCTATCTCGGACCGGATAAACCGCTCCATCTCTCTGCGCCGGTTTTCGGGAACCATATGCGTGCTTACCGGATGCCTTCCCGCCGGCGCCTCCCTGATCTCGACAAGGTCGAGATCCCCGTAGAGCGTTTTGGCAAGGGATTGGGGAATCGGCGTTGCGGACATGAGAAGGAAATCCGACGCCCCGTCCTTTTCCTGCAACGCCAGCCGCTGCGCCGCGCCGAACTTATGCTGCTCGTCGATGACGATCATGCCCAGGGCCTTGCATTTTACCGAAGGCTGAATCAGGGCATGCGTGCCGACGATAAACCGCAGTTCACCCGCGGCGAGCTCGGCAAGAATCCGCTTTTTCTCGCACGCCGGGGTGCTGCCCAGAAGGAGCTCCGCGTGAAAACCGAGAGGACCGAGCCAGCTATCGAGGCGTGCGTGGGTCTGAATGGCAAGTACTTCGGTCGGCGCCAGCCAGGCTACCTGAAAGCCGCCTGCGAGCGCCCCGAAACAGCCGAAAAAGGCGACCAGCGTCTTCCCGCACCCGACATCGCCCTGCAGGAGCCGATGCATCCGCATCGGCGACGCCGCATCGGCATAGAGCGTCGCTATCGCCGCCTCCTGCCCTGCGGTGAGCCGGAAGGGAAGCGCCGCCCTGAAGCGCACCGGGAGATCGCCCGGTGTCATCGACCGCCCCGGAAGCGCAAACTTCCGTTTGCTGAAGCGCAGGGTGAGCGCAAGGTTGAAAAGCTCCTCATAGCGCAATCGATCGGTATACCGATCGAGCAGCGCGGGATCGGCCGGCCGATGAATCTCCCGCAGGCAGCGTTCCAGGGGGGGAAACCCGCGCTTCGTAACGATCGGCGCGGGAAGAAGTTCGGGGTACCGCGTCACCGAATCGAGGGTCCACTGAATCGCCTTGAAGAGAGTGCGGTTGCCGATGCCCGCCTCCCGCATCGGTTCCGTTATGGAGTACAGAGGGAAGAATGCCGGTCCCTGTCCCGCCCCTGCATCGTCGATGCGATCGATCATGGGGTGTACCATCTGCACATGCCGATACTTCCCGACCTTGCCGGTGGCCATCACGCGGACGCCGGGCGTCAGCATGGTCCGGTAGGCCGGCATGGTGCCGAACCAGAGCAGTTCCACCTCTCCGGTGTCGTCCTTCACCAGCGCACGGAGACGACCCCTCCCCCATCGTTCGACCAGAATCCTTTCGACGGTGCCGACGACGGTACAACTGGCATCGAGATGGTGTTCGATCCGGCCGATCGGAATAACGGTGGAGCGGTCGAGGTACCGGCGCGGGAAGTGATAGAGCAGCTCCCCGACGCTTTCGATACCCGATTCGGCAAGCCCCGCCGCCCGCCGGGGCCCGAACCCCTTGACAGAGGAGACCGGGGAGAGGAAGTCGAGCTCCACGGTCCGGGGTGCCGGCGACCTGGTCATTGTACCCTATTCCTTATGGTACTGCCGGTTTTTGAGGATGGATACCGCCCGGTAGATCTGCTCGAGCAGGAGCAGCCGGGCAATCTCATGGGTAAAAGTGAGGCCGGAGAGGGCGATGATCTCATGGGCCGCATCCTTCACGCTTTGGTCGAGCCCCGCGGGCCCGCCGACGAGAAAAACGATTCGCCGGGGAATTTCGGCAAGGTGGTTCGCAAAGCCGATCGATGAAAACTGCCTTCCCCGCTCGTCGAGCGCGATAACGTGGGCATCCGCGCGCTTTTTATGGTCCAGGAACTTCGCACTCTCGCCCTTGGGCCCGCTGTCCCTGATCTCCGCGAGTTCGAGTTTTATGTCGTGCCGTATCCTTCCGGCGTACTCCTCGATTTTGCATTGATAGGAAGGATCTTTGATTTTACCGACGGCGAGAACGGTTATTTCCATATTGTGGGGAAAATACTTTGATGCGGAGGGCGTCCGCGGCCGATCCGCCAGGCCCCGCGGAAGGGGCACAACGAAGACTTTCGATAAAAAATGCCCTGCCTGCAGTTGTAGTTTCTTGATCCCTCTTTTTAGAAAGGGTGGGCATTCCCTTGAACGGTTTGAAGTCCGTCGACTATCGAAATAGGACGGCATGCTCGCGCCGCTCAAAGCGGAACTCCCTACTTGATAGTGTTAGTCAAGAAATTACAGGACCACAAGCAGAGCAGAATTTCAAAGGACTCCGGAGGAAGATTCTCTCGCTCCCCCGGCTTTTATAAAAATACAATTAAATTTTCAAAAATGCCGCTATTTTTTCGGCATTTTATGCGCCCGGGCGGCAGGCCTGTTTTTCGGATGGTTTCTGTTTTATTTTCACCCTTTGCGCCGAACGTACCTTGTTACCGTGATAGAGAGGCCGACCCCATGAGCGGATTCATCGTCGAAGGAAAATGCACGCTTCAGGGAACCATCCGGGTTACCGGCAATAAGAATGAGGCACTGCCGCTCATCGCAGCCTCCCTCCTGTGCCGGACCCCGGTGACTTTTTCCAATGTTCCCGATATCGGCGACGTGCGGGCCATGCTCGCCATCGCGACCTGTCTGGGCGCAAAGGTTTCCCCGCTCAGCGGAGGGCGGGTGACCATCGACGCCGCGGAGATCGTCGCGACGGAGCTTCCCCTCAGAGAGTCGAGCAGCATTCGCGCATCGATTCTCTTCGCCTCCGCTCTTCTTGTCCGCAAGGGTCACGCCGAAATCCGCCAGCCGGGCGGCGATTCCATCGGCCGGCGAAGGCTCGACACGCATTTCGCCGTATTCAAGGAGCTGGGCGCGCGGCTTAAAATCGAGCGCTCCCCGCAATCGGGCGATACGAAGCAGCAAACCAGCTTTCTTCTCACCGCCCCGGAACGCGGGATGCAGGGCCGGGATATTCACCTCGACGAGGCCTCGGTCACCGCAACGGAGAATGCTCTCATTGCAGCCGCCGGCGCCCGCGGCACCACCACCATCGCCAATGCCGCCTCGGAGCCGCATGTGCAGGGGCTCTGCCGCTTCCTGGAAAAATGCGGCGTCGCCATCGAAGGGATCGGCTCCAACCTCCTCATCGTTCACGGCGTCGACCGATGTACCGCGGCCGATCATTGCATCGGCGGCGATTACATCGAAGCCGGGTCATTCATCGGACTTGCCGCCGCGACCGGGTCGGAGTTGACCATAGAGGGGGTGGAACCGGGTCACCTCCGCATGATCCGCTATCAATTCGGCCGCTTCGGCGTCACCATCAGGGCCGATGGCAGCGATGGCGCCATAGTCGTGCCCGGCAGGCAGAAACTCAAGATCCGCAAGGATATCGGCGGGCAGATCCCCCGCATCGAAGACAGTCCCTGGCCCGGATTTCCCACCGATTTGCTCTCCATCCTGCTGGTCGTGGCCACGCAATCAGAGGGCACCTGCCTCATTCACGAAAAAATGTTCGAATCCCGGCTCTTCTTCGTCGATAAGCTCATCTCCATGGGTGCATCGATCGTACTCTGCGACCCCCACCGCGCCGTCATTGCCGGACCCTCGCCGCTCTATGGCGCCACGATCACCTCGCCCGATATCCGGGCAGGCATGGCCCTCCTCATCGCCGCGCTCTCGGCCGAGGGAACGAGCGTCATTTACAACATCGAGCAGATCGACCGCGGGTACCAGGAGATCGACACCCGCCTGGCCGCGCTCGGGGCGTCGATACGGCGGACGAACGACCGGCGGGGAGAGCCGCGCGAGGAGTAGCCTGCAGGCGGCGCGGCATACTCCTTAAGAAACCGGATCACCCTCATTTAATTTTCCTCTCCTCATTCGCAAAATCGGCGTTTCTACCGTATAATTATTACGGTTGCGAGTGCCGTTATCATGGAATTGAGCGCGCAGAATCGCCGCTCTTTCCCCCATAATGCCATCGATTTCGCTCTTCGATCATGGAAAATCCCGACAAACTTCTCGAAGATCTCCGCGCAGCCTATGCCGCCGACCCCTCCGATCCCCGGGCCGCCGCGCGGCTCGCCGAGCACTATACCGACCTCGGCTGGTTCAACGAAGCCTCGGAGCTCTACCGGGATGCGCTCGCCCTGAACGGGGAGGAGTACTTCCTCCTGCTCTCCTGCGGCAATGCCTGCTTCCGGCGGGCCGCCTTTGCCGAGGCGCTCGAGGCATTCCTCAAACTGACCGCCTTGAAGCCGGAGCGGACCGAAGGCTGGAACAATGCCGGCATGGCCTATGTAAAGATGGGAAAACCCGATGAGGCGGCCGCCGCCTTCGAACGGATACTCGCGATCGAACCCGACAATGCCGGCGCCCTCCTCAACCTCGGAAACTGTTGCGCCGAAAGAGGGGACTTCGATGAGGCCCAAAGGCTCTTCAAACGCGCTGCATCCGCGTCCCCCGACTGTGCCGATGCCTGGTTCAACCTGGGAAACACCCATCTTTCCCGGAAGGAGTACCCGGAGGCGCGGAGCGCCTACGAGCGGGCGCTCCGATACCGGCCCGAATTCCCCTCGGCGCTCAAGAACCTCGGGATAGCCTTCGAATACCTGGAAGAGAACGGGAAGGCCTTCGACTGCTTTGAAAAGGCGGCCGGGTTCGGCAGGACCGATGCCGGCGCCTACGTCAACCTGGCCCGCGCCTGGCTTTCGCGCGATGCCGCGGGAGAGGCGAAGGAGTGCTTCCTGAAGGCAATCAGGCTCGACCCGAGGAACGGCAGTGCCTGGCTCGGACTTGCGGCGATCTCCCTCATGAAGGGGGACATGCCCTCCTGCCTGCGCTGCCTGTTCGCCATCCTGCCGAATTTAAGCGCGCCGACGACCGCCCGCTTCGCCCGACACCTCCTCGACCAGGGGCGGCCCCGCGAATCGCTGCAAATCCTCGATGCGGCCGGGAAATATGCCCTGAAAAGCGATGAACTTGACGCCGTCCGGCTTGCCGCCATGCGGCACCGCGTTGAAAACGAAGCCCTTGAAGCGCCCTGCGCCTGAGGGGGAGGCTTGATCGGCTGCATCTCGGGAAACTATTTATCTGGAAGGAACCCCGGCACGCACACGAGCGTTCCGGGAAGGTCCGCGACACCGTTTCTGGAGAAGGGTCCTTATGACCGGTACGAGTAACCCCGTAATTCCCCCCGGCCTGGTCAACGCCTCGGTCGACCCGAACCGTTTCTATTCGATCATCCTCGATGCGCGCTCTGTCAAGGCGTCGGCGACCATGGGCGACATTGCCGAAAAGCTCCTGAACGGCGAAAAGGAGAATGCAAAGCTGGCGCTCACCCACCTCTGGGAGCTTAAAAAAGTCCTCGGCGACGGGGATAACGGCACCGTCGACCTCATGATCCGCTTCTATCAGGAGAAGATCAACGTGCTGCGCGCCAAGGAGGAGCATCTCAAAAAAATCGGACGCGATTCGCGCGGCCTGCTCGAAGAAAAAAGGAAACGCGACGAGGAGATCGCCTCGATCAAGCAGCAGATCGGCGATTGCAAACGCGAGATCGCCTCGCTCAACACGACGCTCGAAAAGCTTACGGTCAAGGAACAGGAGCTGAGCCTCATCGAAATACAGCTCGGCAAGGAACTCGGGGCCAATACAGGCGAGATAGTCAACGGCCTTTATGAGATCATCCTGCCGCCGCCGGAGAGCGCCCCGCCCCAGGCGGCGGCAGCTGGAGAAGGAGGCGCGCCCGGAGAGGCGCCCCCCGGCGGGGGGCTTGCTCCCGAATCCGTACAGGATACCGCCGGAGCGCCCTTTGCCGGGGACGATGCCGGGCAGGAGCCGGTATCGCGGGTCATCGTAACCGAAGAGAAACCGCCGTTTCCGCGGTCGGTCGTCAAAACAACGGCCGGGCGGGTCATCGGCGAATATTACTACGACGATCGGGTCGGGAGGGGACACCGTCACTATATTTTCAACGGTCTCTTTTTTGCCCGGCTTCTCGATGCACACCTTCGGCAACTGCGGGAGCGGGACGATTCTTCGATCTTCAATGAGATGCTTCAGACGATCCAGGATGCTTTCAAGCGAATTACCGGCACTGCCGGGATTCATTTCGAGGTCTCGACAAGCGAAATCCTCAATGCAACCTCGCTGCGGCAGCTCTGGCTCGATGCCAGGGCGCGGCTTTACGACGACATGGAACGGTTCGCGGCACGGTTGCTTGCAAAAATCGGGGGTATGGGCCGGAACTACCAAACGATGCTCAGGGAACAGATGGAACGATGCCTCAAAAATTCCTGAAAGGTTCCGCGGCCCTTGCGCTGTTCCTGGCCTTCCTCTGCCCGACCGGCCGGGCAGAGGAACGATCCGGCATTTCCGCGGCGGAGTGGCGGAGCGTCCTGCGCTGCGATACGCTCGACCTTTTCCTGAAGGGACGCTGCGTCGGATTCTGTCGACAGTCGTATACTATCCACGAATCCGGCAAAACAATCGAAGCGGAGACCGACCTCAATGCAGGCGGTGCCAAGGAAGCCGAGCGCCTCTTTGCCGTCGATCGCCGGGTGTTTGGGTTCGACGGCCGCCTCATAAGCGCCTCGCAGGAGCTCCGGGCCGCCGAAGGCGCCTCGCAATGGCACCTTGCCAAGGACACCGGGGCAACCTGGAACCTCACGGTGACCTCAGGCGGCGTTACAAGGGTGGAACCGGTACAGGGGGTCGTCGATAACCTGACCCGAATCTTTGAGATGTACCGGGGAATTAAAAACCGATCGATCGGTCCGGGAAACTCCTTTTCCGACACCACCTTCGACCTGACGTCCGGAACGCCCATGACCGAGGTCACCCGATGCATCGAGGTTCCCTCCCCGGCCAACGGCTTCCTGTGGATTTTTTCCGACCTGCAGAGCGCCGTCGGCCGGATCGATACCCTTAAAATCGATACCGCCGGGGCAACGATCTACGCGGGGCAGTTCCCTTTTGTCATGAAAAAACGCGGGAAAAACGAAACCGCCCCGATCGTGGCATCGCTCTGGGAGATCGCCGAGACGCTCTCGGTCCAGGCCCCGCGGGCGGCCGGGGACAGCGAACGAATCGCCCTGGTGCTCGATTCCACCCTGAGTCCGGACAGCTCGGTGCTGCGCTTCTATGGTCGGCAGGGATCGTCATGGGTGCTCGGCGACCTTCCCGCCAAATGCCCCGCACAGGCCCCGGAGCCGGCATCGCCCGAAGCCTTTATCTCTCCGACCGTTACCATGCAGTCGGATAACCCGAAAATCAGGCACCTGGCCGACTCGCTGGTCAAAGACGCTCACACCCGCTGCGACTCCATCGATGTCTGCTTCCACTGGGTGTACCGTACCCTCGTCAAGAAGCTCTCGCCGACCTTCTCGAATGCGCTCGAAACCCTCGAAGCGGGTTACGGCGACTGCAGCGAACACTCGGTCCTGCTCGGCGCCCTGCTCCGCGCCGTCGGGATTCCCGCCCGCGTGGTTCTCGGGCTCGTCTACAATCCGGGCAAAGGGTATTACTATCACGCCTGGGTAGTGGCGGAGAGCGGCGGTTCGTGGCTGTTTGTCGACCCTGCGCTCGGGGTATTCCCCGCCTCCCGCGACCGGGTGCCGCTCCTCATCGACGATTCGGGGAGCGAATCGGTAAAGCTGGCGAAGTTTATCGGGAGAATAGAGATTGAGTATGTGAAGAGGGGGAGATGATTTCCGAGTAAGGAATCATTGGATCGGCCCCTGCGGCCCCATTATTTATCTTGCTCTTTTTTACTATAATTAGTATCTTCCTATACCGTCGTTACCACCGCAGGCACCGGATTCACCAATATTATGGAGGAGTACATGTTCAAACGTTTCGGACTCATCGCCAGCGCCCTGGCGATTTTCTGCACCGGTTCCTACGCCGCGCTCGATACGGTCGGTGCCGTGCTCCATCTTCAGAAGGTGACGACCCACGTCGCCCATATCAATGTGCCGGTTACGGCGACCACCTCGTACTTCGGCTACCTCGCCGGACCCGCGATCGATAACCAGTACTGCGACTACCGTGCCTACGTCGACAGCTCAAACCGCAACATGGCGGATTGCATCGTTAAATTCGAATACATCCCGATTCTCGAATATTTCGACGACACCTCGGTGAACGAGCACAATGCCGGGTATGCCTGGGGACGGGACGAATATAACGGCGGGCCGGCGGGAACGGGGTGCCTCGGGCTCGGCGCCTTCCGTCTCGTAGACAGCCTCGGAAACTGGCTTAACCCGCAGCTCGGACACAACCTGGACAGCCTCGTGATCACGATCCTCGACTCCTCGGAGGCAACCCCGAAATTTTCCATCGCCTACTGGGGATGGCCGGTCGGGACCGGCGGAACCAAGCTGAACGTCACCTGGACCTGGTCGGCAATACGGGCCATGCGGCCGGCCTACTGCACGGTAGCGATCCAGGGTTCGTTCAACGGCAAGGTGGTCGCGGGATTTACCAACCACGGCCCCACCTCCATGGGCGGTACGGGTGATTCGATGCTGACGGTTGTCGAAGATTCCACCGAGGCGCTGCTGGCCGACATCGGCAAGCAGTGCGGCCCCGGCGAGGACTTCGTCGACACGATGGCGCTTGCCATCTATGCTAAACCGAGTTACTATGCGGGGTATACTAAAGTCGGCTACAACCTCGGCATGCTGCTCAAGCCCGATTCGAACCGGACGGTCCAGTACCAGGTCGCCTACAATGCCGCCACGGAACCGACGGCTCTCTGGAGAACTACCAACTGGCACTACACGATGTTCGGGCTTACCCCGCCGACCGGCGTGATTCCACAGAACCGGTCCGTGCGGCAGAATGCCATTCACGCCGCTGCGAACAAGGGTCCTGCCGAGTACTTTTCCCTTTCGGGACGAAGGCTCACAACGGCGGAAGCCGCGGCCGTGAATTGCGGCAGGGCCGGTAACGGGGTGTATATCGTCCGGCAGCCCGATGGATCGATCACCCGGCAGGAAGGATTTTTAAAACAATAATTTGAGCACTAATTAAATTATAGGAGCAGTATCCGCCTCGCAGTCCTGTTTCGCGGGTGGAGGAGAGCATTATCCCGCAAATCCTCCCCCGCTTTTTTGTGCCCGGTTTTTCCCATATGCAAACCCAATGTAGAGCGCGTTGGCGCAGTGAAAGGGGCTCATATACCGGCTCTTCTTCGCCTCGTTCCACTCCACCTGCACCCAGTCGTTCTCCTCGCTTGTCCGCTTCAGGCAGAAATGCTCGTCCGGAAGGATCGTGTGGTTGTCAATGTACCCGTCAAGCACCCCGTTGAACCCGATCGGCACCGTGAACATGAATGCCCCGTCCCCGGCGAGGAGGTTATCGACAATGTGCCGGTAGACACGTACCGTCTTGGCTTCGTCGCGGACGTGGTCCCTGCCGATATGCTCGAGAGTCGAAATGCTGAGGATGGTGTCGAAGGGCTCGGGTACGAAATAATCGAGGATGTCGGCGTGCACGGTATCCTGCGCATTTTCGTACTTGTCGACCACGGCATGGTTGTGGGAAAAGTAGTGGCCCATCACATTGCCGATTTCGAGGGTCTCGCCCGGATGCTCCCGGAGAAAGCGCTCGGCAATCGGTATTTCAACGTGTCGTTCGTTGCGCCAGGTGTGGTTATAGAGGGCGTAAAAATACCGGTAGGCGTCACCGTTGACGGTAAAGATCATTTCGAGCTCGTCGCCGGAGCGCAGCGTAAAACCGGAGAGGGCCGCATAGGCGGAGGGGTCGCCGGAGATCGCTTCGAGGGCCGCGACGGCGGGGCGCCGGGCGCCGACAAGGAGATAGAGCTGCGCCGCAAGGAGCTTCCGGTCCACGCCTCCGGTCGCCCGGCCCGGCGCGGCGGAAGCGACATAATCGACAAGATCGGTCCTGCATGCCGAAAGCACCTCGTCGCCGACGAGGAGCTTCGGGGGCGGCTTCGGAATGCCGCCCACGGCGGCTTCGTTTCCGTTCACGGTAGTCTCCGGATAAAGGTTCTCCCGGATTTTACCATAACCGGATCGTCCGTTAAAGTTTTTTTTCCGCCGCGCTCCGCAGGTCGGCCGGGGCAGCGGTCACCGTTGTGCGTTTGCCGTATCCACCACTTTATCTTTATCTCTCTATTTTTGATTTATCTCCCGTAGTCTTTCGAACACGTATTTCACGATCCGTTCTTTTTTAGGAAAGTCGATGGCAATGAACTGTCCATGATAGAGGGCGCGCGGCGAGCCGTAATGCTGCGACAGGGCCACGATCTTCGCCTGGACCCCTTCGAGGCTCATGCGCGGCGACGAGGCGTTCACCATGACGGTATCGTTGACAAACAACTCGCGATCGGCGATGAAGGATATGCCGCCGCCCGAAATATCGACCGTCCGCACCCGGAAGGGCTTGCCGTCGGTCTGCTCGCTCTTTTCGGAGGTCAGGCAGCGGATGCTGATCGAGAAATCCGCGTCGACCCGGACGTCCGCACGCATCTGGTTCCGCTTGAGCGCAAGCGTATGGCGGCAGACGATGACGCTCGTAATGGGATCGAAGGCGACAAACGGGGCTTCCAGCCCGTAGATGCCGTCGCCGCGGCGGGTAAATGCCAGGCGGACGGACGAGTCCAGCATCGAACTGCGCATCATGCCGTTCGAGGCGAGCTTGATAGAAAACGACAACTCCTTCATGCGGGTGACGACGCCCTCGCCGATGATCGTTTTCCGCTGCGATAGTATCCAGACCGGCTGGCCCGTCGAGATGTTTCTCGTCGAGGTGATCGGTATGCCCGGATCCACCGCTCCGTAGTGCAGTTTTTTCCGCAGGGATTCGAAGAGCCCCTCCCGTGTGTCGAGCTCCTCGTCTCCGGCAGCCAGGGCAAGAAGCGCCCTCGCCTCGCCGTCGACACCCGCCTCGTAGAGCGGCTGCGAATAGAAGATCTCGTTCAGGTCGCCGTTGGCGACGTGCGTCGCCATGGCGCGTATGAGCGTGCGCTCGTCTGCGTCGAGGGCGAAGCGGCCGGCATTCTGGACAAAGCGCGATCCGGCGACGAGGCGTTCACGGGAGAACTCATAGCGAAGTTTGACCAGTTCGAAGATGACGATCGAGGCCAGGAGGAGGCACAGGAGCAGCGCGCACACGGCCGCCTCGGTCGATCCGGCTTTGGGGAGGTTCAGGACGGAATAAGCACTCTCTTCACCGAAGGCCATGAATGGACAGAGCGCGATGAGCAGTGACCGTGGTTTCATAGGGTGCAGCGAAGCCGATGCCGTCGCTTCAATTCCGCGCCGCAGAATCCGGGGGCGCCGGTGCGTTGAGGGTGAGCGTGGAATCCGCTTTTTTCGTGCTGTCGGTCGCCGCCGCGGAGGAGCGGACGGCGCTGTCGTTCCCGGGCTCGAACTGGTTGTAGGCGCTCGACAGGAGCACGATGTCGACGCGTCGGTTCAAGGCGCGGTTACGGTCGCTCGTGTTGGGAACCGCGGGTTTATACTCGCCGTAGCCAGCGGCGGAGAGACGCTGGGGAGGGAGTCCCGCACTCTGGATCAGGAACTGCAAAACATTGGTGGCACGGGTCGTGGAGAGTTCCCAGTTCGAGTAGAATCGCGCGGTATGGATCGGGACCGTATCGGTATGCCCCTCGATCCGGATGGCGTTCGGCATATCGGCAAGGATATTCGCCACGCTCATCATCATCTGCTGTGCGCCCGGCGTCAGGTCCACCGCGCCGACCGGGAAGAGCACGGTATCCTTGACGCTGATCACGAGTCCGCGGTTGGACAGCATGGTGGAGATCTTGCCTTCGAGCCCCATGGCTGCGATCATGCGCCTGATACGCTCCTCGGTATTCTGCATTTCGAGGCGCTCCTTGTACACCTTGTCGCCGGGGATGAGGGAGCGGCCCTGTTCGAGCACGCCGCCGCGACCGGAACCGCCGAGCGTGACGGCGAGCGATTTCGACATCTCCTCGAATTTTTTCGCGTCGACCTTGCTCATTGAGTACAGCACGATGAAGAAGATCAGGAGCAGCGTGATCAGGTCGGAGTAGGTGAGCAGCCACCGCTCGGAACGGTCCTTTTCTGCGCGTGGAGGCGATCCCTTTTGCATACCGGTTATTTCGTGAAGGAGGCAATATTTTTGGAGTAACTTTTCGCCAGAAACGCCCGGAGCTTCTGCTCCACGATGCGCGGGTTATCGCCGGACTGGAGCGACAGAATGCCTTCCATGATGATGTGCTTGACAAGCTGTTCGACTTCGTGCTTGGCCTTGAGCTTGGCCGCGAGCGGGAGCCAGACCAGGTTTGCCGAGGCAATGCCGTAGAGCGTGGCGATGAAGGCGAGCGCGATGGCGCCCGCAAGTTCGTTGGGGTTCTTGATATTGCCAAGCACGTTGATAAGCCCGAGCACGGTGCCCACGATGCCCATGGTCGGGGCATACCCGCCGGCCGCCTCGATGACCGACGCGCCCTGGTGGTGCCGCTCGGCCACAAAGGCGATTTTCGTTTCGAGCGTATCGCGGACCAGCGCCGGATCGGTGCCGTCGATCACGAGCTGGAGGCCGCTCTTCAGGAAATCGTCGGTCGTTCCGGCAAGCTCCGCTTCGAGGCAGAGGATTCCCTCGCGGCGCGCCCGCTCCGAGAACCCGACGAGGCGCTTGATGGTATCCGGGATGTCAAATTTCTGTTCGGTAAAGGCGATGATGAGCAGGCGGGGCACGAGCATGATGCTGCTCATCGGGAAGCTGACCATGGTTGCGCCGATGGTGCCGCCGAAAATGATGATACCGGCGGAAATCCCGATATACGACATCAGGTTGCCGCCTTCGATGAGGATGCCGGCGATGAGCGCGCCGAACGCTACGGCAAGTCCAAGCACCGAGGTGATATCGATCATACGCTATCCGCTTCTATTGCAGTGGTATAAGATCCGGAATAATACCGTGATGGCGCAGCCCCGGCGTCCGGCATGCCGGGCCGGGACCCGCACCTTAAGCTTTATAAGGATAACGTATTAGACGAAGAAAGACAAGGGCGGAATGGGGGAGGGATTTCAGGCGCTTTAAATATTTAGTTACTACTCAGGTACCCTAGAGGAAAATGGCCACATTGGCCCAAAAACGCCATTTTGTCGAATTCAAAGCTCGCGTCAAGTGGTGATATTTGCGAAATTTCGCCGTTTTTGATCCCTACCTGAGTAACATTTATAAGAACATATTTGAAGGCAGGGTATTGCTGCACAGCCGGAGGCACGGGGAGGAGCAGACCAAAGAGGGAGACCGTGAATACTTGCACCCCCCGGCGAGGACCTATTCGGTCCTCACCACGGGGGCGAAAATCTTGACCACCGTCGGCTCGATGGCAATGAATCCGCCGGAAATGACGAACTGCTTCCTGTCCTGCCCTTTGGAAAGGCGGACGCTGCCGGGCACGAGGTCGGCCATGAGCCGGGTGTGGCCGGGCAGGATGCCGAGCTCCCCGGAGAGTCCGGGGGCCACGATGAACTCCGGCTCATCGCGATAGAACACCTTTTCAGGCGTGATGATCTCGCACCGCATGGTTTTCATCAGGCAATCTCCCGTGCCTTCTGGAGGACCTCTTCGATCGGGCCGGCCATGAAGAACGCCTGCTCGGGAATGGCGTCGTGCTTGCCGTCGACGATCTCCCGGAAGCCCTTGATGGTATCGGCCAGCGACACGTAGGCGCCCTTGATGCCGGTGAAGGTTTCGGCCACCGAAAACGGCTGCGAGAAGAAGCGCTGGATCTTACGCGCCCGCGCCACGACCTGCTTGTCCTCGTCGGAAAGCTCCTCGACGCCGAGCAGGGCGATGATGTCCTGGAGATCCTTGTACCGCTGGAGGATGCTCTGCACCTCGCGCGCAACGGCGTAGTGTTCCTCGCCGACCACGGTTTTATCGAGCATTTTTGAGGAGGAGTCGAGCGGATCGACGGCCGGATAGATACCGATGTCGACGATCTTTCGCGAAAGCACGATCGAGGCGTCGAGGTGGCCGAAGGCGGTCGCCACGCCGGGGTCGGTGATGTCGTCGGCCGGAACGTAGATCGCCTGCACCGACGTGATGGAGCCGTTCTTGGTCGACACGATGCGTTCCTGCAGCTCGCCCATTTCGGTGCCGAGCGTCGGCTGGTACCCCACGGCCGACGGCAGGCGGCCCAGGAGCGCCGACACCTCGGCGCCGGCAAGCACGTACCGGAAAATGTTGTCCACGAAGAGAAGCACGTCCTGGTTTTCCTGGTCGCGGAAGTACTCGGCCTGGGTGAGGCCGGTGAGTGCGACGCGGAGACGCGATCCCGGCGGCTCGTTCATCTGGCCGAAGACGAGCACGGTTTTATCGATGACCTTGGATTCCGACATGTCGAGGTAGAGGTCGTTTCCTTCGCGCGTGCGTTCGCCCACGCCGGCAAACACCGACACGCCGCCGTGATGCTTCGCCACGTTATGGATGAGCTCCATGATGACCACGGTCTTGCCGACACCCGCGCCGCCGAAGAGGCCGACCTTGCCGCCCTTCTTGAACGGGGCGAGAAGGTCGATGACCTTGATGCCGGTTTCGAACACCTGCGGCCGCGTCTCCTGGTCGAGGAATCCCGGCGGGTCCCGGTGGATGGGCAGCATGATTTCGGAAGAGATGTCGCCCTTGTAATCGATGGGCCGCCCGGCATAATCCATGAGCCGACCCAGGCACGCCTTGCCGACCGGAACCGAGATCGGCTTGCCGGTATTGACCACCGGAAGTCCGCGCGCCAGTCCTTCGGGCGGGCCGAGCACGATGGCGCGTGCGGTGTTGCCGCCCATGTGCTGCATCACTTCGAGGATCACCGTCGAATACTGTTCGCCGGTGCCGCTTGTTCCCTTATCCACGGTAAGTGCCGTGAAGATGGGGGGAATTTCATGGGGTGCAAATTCGACGTCGACGACCTGACCGAAAATCTGGGTAATTTTGCCTGCAGCCATTATTTCACCACCTCGTTGGTTGCTATGATTTCAGCTATTTCTCGTGTTATCAATGCCTGGCGAACCTTGTTCATTTCAAGGGTAATGGTATCGATGAGCGTGCCGGCGTTGCGCGTCGCATTGTCCATGGCGCGCATGCGGGCGGCAAGTTCGGCGGTATAGGAGTCGCGGAGAATGCCGTAGATCCGCGCCTTCATGTACATGGGAAGGAGCGTCTGCAGTATCTCGTTATCCTCCTCCGGCTCGGTGATCGTGCTCCGGTAGAGGCTGTCCTCGGGTACCGTCGGTACGATGGGCAGCAGGCGCTCGATGGTGAGCTGCTGCTTGATCATGGACTTGAAATGACTGCGCACGACCACGAGCTCGTCGAGCCCCTCGTCGAGAAAGAGGTTGATCGCCTCCTGTCCGATCGAATCGGCCGTCCCGAAGTCGAAACGGGTATAAAACTGGGCGTGATCGATCTTGACGGGTACCTTGGATTTCCGGTAGTGCTCCACCGATTTGCGGCCCACGGCGATGAGCGCCCTTACCGCACCGGCGTGGGCCGCAATGTAGCCGTCCGAGGCTCGCAGAATGGTATTGTTGAAATCGCCGCACAACCCCTTGTCGGCGGCCACCACCACGATCCCTACTTTGGAAGGCACGATCTCAGGACTGCCCGGAGCGCGGAAGAGCGAAAAAAGCCCTCCCTTCCTCCCCTGCCCGAGGAGCGAAAGAAAGATGTCGGTGACCTTTTCAAGTTCCGCCTTGTAATAGAGTGCATCGTTCATCGAACGGGCCGTGCGTGAGAAGCGCGCCGCGGCCACCATCTTCATGGCCTTGGTGATCTGCCGCGTCGACGAGACGCCCTTTATTTTTTTCCTGAATTCGGACAGTGACGGCATGTGATATCCTGTTTATGCGTTGAAGCTGCTATGCCTTTGCCGCTTTATACTCTTTGAGCGCCGCCTCGAGCCGCACCTTGATACCGTCGTCGATCTGCTTGGTGCTCTTGATATCGGCGAGAAGTTCCGGCTGTTTCTCCCTGAGAAAAACGATGTACTCCTTCTCCCACTGCCGGATGTCGTTCTTGTCGACATCGTCGATGAACCCATTGACTCCGGCGAAAATGATCGCGATCTCGACCTCCACCGGAAGCGGCTCGTACTGATCCTGCTTCAGGAGTTCCATGATCCGCGCGCCGCGCGCAAGCTGGGCCTGCGAGTGGCTGTCGAGTTCGGAACTGAACTGCGCAAAGGAGGCAAGGTCGCGGTACTGGGCGAGATCGAGACGGACGCGGCCGGCCACCTGGCGCATCGCCTTGATCTGGGCGTTGCCGCCCACGCGCGACACCGAGAGTCCGCTGTTGATCGCCGGACGCTGGCCCGAGAAAAACAATCCGTTTTCGAGAAAGATCTGCCCATCGGTAATGGAGATGACGTTGGTCGGGATATAGGCCGAAATATCGCCGGCCTGGGTCTCGATGATCGGCAGCGCGGTAAGCGAACCACCGCCGTTCTTCTGCGAAAGTTTGCAGGCACGTTCGAGCAGGCGTGAATGCAGGTAGAACACATCGCCCGGATACGCCTCGCGCCCCGGCGGACGGCGAAGCAGCAGCGAGAGCTGGCGGTAGGCCTGCGCATGGCGGGTGAGGTCGTCGTACACGACCAGCACGTCCTTGCCCTGCCACATGAACTCCTCCCCCATGGCGCAACCGGCATAGGGCGCTATATACTGGAGGGCGGCCGGATCGCTTGCCGTGCAGGAAACAACGATGGTGTATTCGAGCGCCCCGTGACGGGCGAAGGTGTCGACGATCTGGGCCACGGTCGACTGCTTCTGGCCGATCGCCACGTAGATGCAGATGGGGCGGCGGGTCTCATTCTTCTGGTTGATGATGGCATCGACCGCGATCGCGGTCTTTCCGATCTGCCGGTCACCGATGATGAGTTCGCGCTGGCCTCTTCCGATCGGGATCATGGAGTCGATCGCCTTGATACCGGTCTGGAGAGGCTCCTTCACCGGCTGGCGCTCCATGACGCCCGGCGCGATCACCTCGATCGGCCGCGTGCGGTCGGTCTTGATATCGCCCTTGCCGTCGATCGGCTCGCCAAGCGGATTCACCACCCGGCCGAGCAGCGCCTCTCCCACCGGCACGGACATGACCTTGCCGGTACGGCTCACCTCGTCGCCCTCGCTGGTAAGGTTGGCGTCGCCGAGCAGGATGCAGCCGACGTTGTCGTTTTCGAGATTGAGCACCATGCCGTGGATGGAGTGCGGAAACCTGACGAGCTCGCCGTAGACCGCCTTGTCGAGGCCGTAGACCCGGGCGATGCCGTCGCCGACCTGCATGACATAGCCCGTTTCCCGGAGGTCGAGCTGGGAGGCGTAGTTCTTCAGCGTTTCCCTCAGAATGCCCGTAATTTTTGATGAATCGATTGCCATGCTGTCATCCTTATGTGGAAGAAATTGTCATCAGTTTCGAACGGAGATGGTCAAGATCCGTTTTGATCGTATTATCCACGATCGTATCCCCGATCTTGATCAGGAGACCGGCAAGGAGCGAGGGATCGACCGTAAAGCGCGGCTTCACCGTACCGCCGAGATGAGCGGCAAGTTTTTCTGACAGCTCGGCCTGGTGCCCCGCCGTCAGCGGCCGGGCGCTCGTCACGTCGACGACGTGGATATGGTTCGCTTCCTCGGTCAGGCGCTCCATCTCCTCGGCGATGGCGGGAAAAATGAGGGTCATCCGCCGCTTCAGGATGTCGCCCAGAACGCGCCACACCACGGGCGTGAATTTTTCCGGTGCCGCCGCTTCGAGCGCCCTGAGCTTGTCGTCATTGGGAATTGCCGGGTGATCGAGAAAATTCCTGAGCCCGGAAAGCTCAAGTGCGGATGCGCCGAGCCCGGCGAGGTACTCCTGAACATCCGTCCGTTCCCCGGGGGCAAGGCGGTCGAAGAGCCGCGCATACTCCCTGGCATAGAGACCGTCGCCCATCACGCCTCCTGAGCCCTGCTCTTTGAAACCTCGTCCAGCATTTCATTGAACTTCCGCTCCTGCACCTCGCCCGAGAGGGGCTGGGCAAGCATCTTTTCGGCAATGGCCATGGAGAGCGATACGACCTCCGAGCGCATCTCGCCCATGATCCGGCGCCGCTCGTGCTCGACCTGCTCGTGGGCCTTCTTTTGCAGTTCCATGGCTTCGGCCTGTGCCGCCGCCAGGAGCTCTTCCTTGACCCGGCCGGCATCCTGCCTGGCCAGGGCGATCAGCTCGGACGATTTCTGTTCGACCTGTTCGAGCTTCGCGTGGTACTCGGCTTCGAGTTTCTGAATGGACAGGCGGGTGTTTTCGGCATCTTCAAGCGTCTTGCGCACCTTCTCCTGGCGATCGTGGATGATCTGTATGACCGGCTTCCAGCCGAATTTCCACACCACGGCCAGGGCGATCAGGAAGGTGATCACCTGGGAAAGCATTATCTGCCAATGAAATTCAGGCATAGTAGTCCTCTCTGGACAATCGGTATCGGGCTCTTCTTTGCTTTAAGAGACCTCAGCCAATGACTTTCGACGCAAACGGGTTGGCAAAAATAAAGATCATGGCCAGGAAGAGCACATAGAGAACCTGGGCTTCGATGAGGGCGAACCCGATGTACATGGGCGTGTTCAGCTTGGACTGCAGCTCCGGCTGACGGGCGATGCCCTGGATGGCGCTCGAAATGACGAGACCCATGCCGATACCGCAACCACCGGCCGCGATGCCGACACCGACGCCCGATGCGATGAGCGTGCTGCCGAAATAGGATGCCGCCGCCATACTGCTTCCCGGAGCAACGGCTTCGGCCGCAGAAACAACCCCCGCTCCCGCGAGCAGGAAAAGCTGAACCATTACTTTTTTGGTCATGAGACCCCTCCGTAGATAGAGATAAGGTTAATGTTCTTCCATGTGAACGGCACCGGCGATATAGGACATCGAAAGCACCATGAACACCAGCGCCTGGATAAAGGCAATAATGAGTCCGAGAAGTATGATAAACGGCCGCATGAGGAGCGTCGCGAACATGAGCCCCTTATCAAGAGGGAGCGAGCTCTTGAAAAAGTTGAGTATCAGCAGGGCAAGGATGCCCAGGAACAGCTCCTTGGAAAAAATGTTGCAGAAGAGTCGCAGGCCGAGCGACAGGGGCCGCGTGAAGAAGGAGATGACCTCCGTTACCGTGAGCAGGACCGAAACCGGAAACATGTACCACGCAAGCTTGGGCCCCTTGAACTGCTTGAGATACCCGATGCCGTTATATTTGAACCCGAGAAAAATGAAGTAAAGAAATACCATCGCCGCAAGGCCGAACGTCAGGTTCGGGTCCGAGGTCGGCGAAACGAGGCCGGGAATGAAACCGATGAGGTTCCCGACCAGGATGAAGATGAACAGCCCCATGAACAGGGGATAAAACTTCTTCGCCTCGGGGCCGATGATCTCATCGGCCATGTTGCAGACATAATCGATCGCCATTTCAAGCACGACCTGCAGTCCGCCGGGCTTGTCGGGCCGGCCGGATTTGGCCCTGCCGACGACCTTCGATGCAAGGACCACCGAGCCGATGATGATGATCGCCCACACGATCCAGGAGAAATACAGGAGGGTCAACTCGTGCGGCATATGCGGGATCTGCGGAAAATGCCACTTTATGCTGTCAAAATCCATTGCCCCATCAGACATTACCTTCAACCCTCCGACGGCGGGGTTGAACCCTGCCGCATTTTATTGAGAAAGAAGAACGTCGATGCCGTCATTCCCAGAAAGAGTCCGAGCAGAAGCCCGATACCGTTAATCCTGACGATGAAAACCGCGAAACAGAACACCCCGATCATGACCACGTACCGCAGAACCGCCCCGGACAGATACCCGCCAACCGGCGTCTTCCCCGCCGACCCTTTCGGGAGAAGGAGGGTATACACCAGCACGCCGAAATAGGAGATGCCGATACCCCAGACCACCCCGGTGAGAGGGTGACCCGCCTTGAGTTTCCAGAGCGCCGCACCCGCCGCGAGCGCTGCGAGGATGAGCCCGATAATGAGCCGCGGAACCGGATTATTTTTGGGGCCCATTCGAATTGTCCTTACTCATCTTCTGCACCTGCTTATAAATTTGCAGGAATCCCGCCAACGTCCCAATGAAAAAAAACACGATGATGAAAATCGGCGACGTCTTGAACAGTTTATCGAGGTAGTAACCGATCACCGCCCCGACCGCGCTCGCGAGCACCAGATTGATTCCGAGCGTCGAAAGCCACAGCCAATCCTGCCGGGATCGAGCATTGTTGCCGCCGCCGGGCTTTTTCTCTTCTGTCATGATCGTGCTCCGGAACAGACCTCATAAATTACTATATCGGCAGAGCACAAATCACCTGACCGGGTAATTGTACCCCTTAAACACGGCAAATGCAACAAAATTGTAACAATTCTGTTCATAGGACATTAGGCCGGAGATGGGATAAGTTGGTTTCAATTAAGTCGGGAACTTATTTATTTCAAGGGAGTTGGCAGGGGTTGCGCTGATCGTCGGCACCTGCAGGCCGATGGGCCGGCACCGACGCCTGCAATTCGGCATGAATCTCGGTCGGGCTTGAAGCTCCCCTCAGGCAAATGGTATTTATCAGGCAAATAATATACAATTAAGGGAATAATAGTGGCACAGTCAAACGCTTCCGGAGGTGTGTCCGGGACGCGCTTCGCGGTTTCCGGCCAGGGGCAATGAAGAAGCGTTGTCCCCACCCGGATCCTTCGAACTCCCTAACATTCTAACTTGTTTCTGGAGAAATAATCCATGGACCTTACCGCTCACCCGCACCGACGCTTCAACCCGCTCCTCGGCGAATGGATTCTCGTCTCCCCGCACCGGACAAAACGCCCGTGGCAGGGAAAGACCGATGCGCCGCAACCGCCGTCGACCGTCACCTACGATCCCTCGTGCTACCTCTGCCCCGGCAACAGGCGGGCCGAGGGGGTCGTCAACCCGGCCTACGACGGTACCTTCGTCTTTGTCAACGATTTTGCCGCCCTCTACCTTGACGCCCCGCCGGAGTCGCTCGACGAATCCGACCTTCTCGTCGCCAGGAGCGAGCGGGGAATCTGCAAGGTCCTCTGCTACTCCCCGCGCCACGACCTCACCATGCCGCGCCTCGGCATTCCCGCCATCCGCCGCGTGATCGACATCTGGGGAGAGCAGTACGCCGAGCTCGGAGCGCGGGATGAAATCCGCTCCGTGCAGATTTTCGAAAACAAGGGAGCCCAGATGGGCTGCTCGAACCCCCACCCGCACGGGCAGATCTGGGCCGACGAGCAGGTCCCGGTGCTCCCGGCGCGCGAGGGCGACCGCCAGGCCGACTACCATCGATCAAAGGGGTCGTGCCTGCTCTGCGACTACCTGGCGATCGAGCTTGCGAAAAAGGAGCGCGTGGTCTTCGAGAACGACTCCTTTGCGGCCGTGGTTCCGTTCTGGGCGGTCTGGCCCTACGAGACGATGCTGCTTCCCAAGATCCACCGCGGCAGCGTCGCCGACATGGACGATAAAGCGCGCACCGACCTTGCCGACGCGATGAAGCGGATCACCGCGCGGTACGACAACCTCTTCCTCATGAGCTTCCCCTACTCGATGGGCCTCCACCAGAAGCCGACCGACGGCGACGAGCACCCCGAGTGGCACTTCCACATCCACTTCTACCCGCCGCTCCTGCGCTCGGCGACCGTGCAGAAGTTCATGGTGGGCTACGAGATGCTTGCCATGCCGCAGCGCGACATCACGGCCGAGCTTGCGGCGGATAAATTGCGGGGGTTGAGCGAGGTGCATTACCTGGAGAAGTAAGCGGATAGAAATTCAAATGCTTTTGGATGGTCGAGCCGGGTCACCCGCGCGTGGTAGGAGTGCTTCATAACCGGCACCCGTTGGCGGGGACCCCCGCGACCTCTGCGAAAAGAAACCCCTAAAAACCATTGGTGTGTCGGAGACGCGTTGCGCGGCTCCGACCAGGGGCTGGTGCAATTGAAAGCTATAATAATCCGTCCATTTTGCCTGTTGGGCAAAATGGGTAACCCGCGAAGCGAGGTTCCCCTACCTGAGTATCCATGAATGGCAACGACGTTGCTTCCCCTCACTCCACCTTAAACCTGTCCAGCCATACGCAGAAAGGCTCCCCCTTGCCTGCCCGGAGTTCGATGGTGAGGTCGGAAGAGGCGAGGTCGTCGGCTAAAAACGGCAGCGTCTCGTGCCGCCACGACGGGAACTGCGAGAGCAGGTACCGGGAAGACTTATAATACCGAAACGCCTCCCCGGTGTAAAACCGCCACTTGCCGCGGCCGCTCTTCATGCGGAGCTGGATCTTCCCGCCGCCCTTTATGTCGAACGTCACCCTGCTTCGGCGCGAGCGGTTGAGAAGCGGCAGGCGGATGACCGTCCGCGCCGCCACGCAGTTTTTCTCCGGCGCCGCTCCCTTGACGCACAGGCAGAGGCGGCCCGGTGCGGCTCCGACCGGTTCGCGCGTTACGGTGAACTCATTCCCATCGGGCAACCACTCCCGGTCGCTCTCCCCTGCACGGCCGCCCGGCGGCCGGATGCCTGCCGCACCGGGAGTGGGCGCCGGAGGCGCTCCGCGGCGCTCGACAAGCTTCAGGCAGACCGGCAGATGGTCCGAGTACCCCTCCCCGGTAAAAAAGCGGTGCCTGCCGAACCCGCGCATCTGCCAGCCAAACGGTTCGCCGTTTCGCAGCAGCCGCCCATCCCACCTGAACGCGGTAAACGTGGAATCGCAATAGGTAAACGTGGACCCGCAGACCAGCTCGCGCGGCAAAAGGAGGTGGTCCGGCGTCTCGGGCATGCCGTGATAGCTCATGCTCATGCGCTTATCCGGGGGCAGGTCGAGCCAGGGGTCGAAATGGAACGATCGCCCGTTGCAGAGATCGGCTCTCGTGACAAAGGTAAATCCTCCTCCCGGCTCCGCACGCACGGTGCCGAGAACATTGTTCAGCCCGGTGACTCCCCTCGTATCGTCGAATCCGTGCGCCCGGAAGGTCCGCCACTCGTCGTAATCGGAGTTCAGGTCGCCGATGATGACATACGGCATCCCTCCCCCGCGGCGGGAAATTGCCTGCGCAAGCGCCTGCGCCGCGGCGACGCGCTCGGATTCGGGCTCAAACTTGGCGGGCCAGTGGTTGACGTAGACGCGCAGCCGGGCGCCGTTGCAGTCGAGGTCGGCTTCGAGAATGTTCCGGGTGGGCCGCAGCGAGAGGGAGGGAAGACCGTGACTCTCCACGACGGGAAACCGCGAGAGCAGGGCCGGGCAGTTGATGGGCCGGCCCGGTTCGTCGGCGATCGCGCTGTACGGGTAGTCGACGCCCCGCTTCGCGATCTCCCGCCGCAGGTCGCCAAGCGTGCCCCGGTTCTGGACTTCGGAGAGACCGATGACGTCGAGGCGCATGGCCGCGATCACCGACGCGATGCGGCCGACCTTGGTTTCGTAGAGCTGCTTGTTCCAGCCGCCCGCACCGGGCCGGAACTCCGGATACTCGTTGCCGGCGTCGGTAAGCCCGAAGAGGTTCTCCACGTTATAAAACCCGAGAGCCAGGGTGTCGGAGGAAATTGACGTTTGAGACGCACTGCGCGCCGGAAGCGCGGACTGCCCCATGGAAGCCGGCTTTTCATGCCGGCAGAGCGGCAGCCCAAGCAGCGCGGCCGTGAGGGCGATGGTCAATGACCGCTTTATCATCCGGAAGGGGTTGAACTCTTGACGGCTACGGGCGCGCATACGTGATGGTAAAATACTGCGTTTTCGGCGCGTTGTGCCCGCAACTAAAAGCCCCGCCTCACCCCGTCGCCTTCTCTCCGCCCGTGGAGAAGGGAAAAACTACCCCGTGAAGCGTGCGAACGGGACGATGCGCCCTTATTTCGCCTCCGGAATCGCCTGCAGGATCTCGGCGTCCGGCGGCATACCCTGCTTCAGGTAGACGATCACGCCCGACGGATCGATAACGAATACCGTCCGCTTCACGAAAAGCAGGCCCTCGCATCCGTAGGCCTTCGCGGTCTCGTGGTGCGGATCCACGAGGAGCGGAAACGGGAACCCGTGGTGTTCGGCGAACTTCCGGTGCGAGGCGGTGTCGGCCGGGTTGATGCCGAAGACCTTGACCTGCTTCGCCTCGAAATCGGCAAAGTCGTCACGCACCGCGCAGAGCTGTTTCGTGCACCCCGGCGTTTCGTCGCCGGGATAGAAGATCAGGACCACGTAATTCTTTCCGGCATAGTCGCTCAAACGAACGGTATCGCCCATCGAGTTCAGGAGGGCGAACTCGGGCGCCTTATCACCGACTTTCAGGGTCATGGCGGATCCTCCGGCTGAAAAAGGGGCATACATCGCAAAAATGGCGAACAGGGGAAGGATATATCGTCGGGGCATATCGAACCTCCTGAAGCGGTAAGGGTTTCCAGCTCATCGAGGGATGATTAACCGCAACTCCTGTGCCGGTCAGATCTCCCGGCTGCGGGATTTCAGGTGCTGCACAAAATCGGATTTGGTGATTTTCCGGGCAACGAGGACGAGGATTGTATCGGCAAGGTCCACATCGTAGCGCTCATCAATTTCAAATCCATACCCCCGGCGACCGCGATTTCCTGATCGTGTATGGCAATGACCTCGGAAACGTCCAGGAACCGGGGATCGTTCATCATTTTGAAAGTTTATTCAATGACTTGCGGTGCTTCTGCGAAATCTTCCGGTAAGCCTCGGCAGCAGACAACGGCTTTAAAAATAGCCCGCCCTTTTCCTGGGTGATCTCAAATGCCGCATTATCCTCAATCTTCAGCAGTTCAAGGATAGGTTTATCGAGAACAATTCCCCGGCTATTGCCGACTTTTTGAAGATGCTTGATCATGCCCGGCTCCTTTGTAAGAACATCGTTCTTACATCATAAAATAAATGATTTTCGATGCGAAAGGGGCTTATCCATTTCTTAATCATTTGATAAGGTTACTCCGGTAGTTTTTAAAAGGTCGATTTCTTCTGCCGAATGGCCGATCGCCCACCGGGTACGCCCCATGGTCGCCGCGGGCGGGCATCGCTGCGGACTTCCGCCGGAAGGGGTGGTCGGGGAGACGCGGCTTTGCGCGGCTTCGACCAGGGGAGCCCGCGAAGCGAGGAGCCCCCACCAAAAACTTCAACGGGAGATAATCCTATTACACCGGCACCTTCACCGCTTCCGTCCGCGTCACGCCGTATTGCTTGATGAACTCCTCGGTCTTGCGGTACGCCTCATCGTCGGGGTATTGACGCGGCGGGTGTTTGCAGAAGTAGGAAGAGGGGCCGGCGATCGCGCCGCCGAGGCCGGCATCGAGCGCAAGCTTTGCACAGCGGATCGCATCGATCGCGACGCCCGCGGAGTTCGGGGAATCCTCGACCGACAGCCGCAGCTCGAGGTTCATGGGCACGTCGCCGAAGAGCCTTCCCTCCATGCGGATGAAGCAGACCTTCTGGTCGTTCTGCCAGGGGACGTAGTCCGAGGGACCGACGTGAATATCCCGCTTGTTCAGCCGCGTCGCGGCGACCGACTGGACCGCCTCGGTCTTGGACTCTTTTTTGGACTTGAGGCGGCTGCGGTTCAGCATGTTGAGGAAGTCGGTGTTCCCGCCGGTATTGAGCTGGTAGGTGCGTTCGAGCTTGACACCACGTTTTTTGAAGAGGTCCGTGAGGGCGCGGTGGGTGATGGTGGCCCCGAGCTGGGCCTTGATATCGTCGCCGATGACCGGTACCCCCCGTTCCTTGAAGCGCGCCTCCCAGGCAGGGTTGCTGGCGATGAACACCGGCATATTGTTGACGAAGGCTATCCCCGCTTCGAGCGCCGCCTCGGCGTAGAACGCGGTGGCGGCCTCGGAACCCACCGGCAGATAGTTCAGGAGAATTTCGGCGCCCGCTTCCCGGAGATGCGCGACCACCTCGTCGCGCGACGGCTCACGCTCCCGCGCCACGGCAAAGGAGTAGTCCTCTTCGTACTCCTTCATATGGTCGGCGACGCCGTCGAGCACGCTCCCCATGCGCACAACGACGCCGGCAACCGGCATGGACGGGCAGAAGACCGCGGTGCAGTTGGGTTTCGCGAAAATGGCTTCGTTGACATCGCGCCCGACCTTTCGCCGGTCGATATCGAACGCCGCGACCACCTCGATGTCGGCGGGGGTGAAACCGCCGATCTCCCAGTGCATGAGGCCGGTCGCCTCGGCCGGTTTTTTATGGCGGTAGTATTCGATCCCCTGCAGGAGTGAACTTGCGCAGTTTCCTAAACCGATAACGGCAATCCGGATTGTATCCATGCTTCCCTTCAACCTCACGCGATTGCCGCCGGGCCGCCTGCAAGCCCCCCCGTAACCATCTCCGTAACCGCATGATGCAATGGTGGTTCAGTCTCTCTGTGTATGCACTCCGCCGGTGATGATGAAGGAGCGTAGGAATTTTAAACTACTCAATTCAGGGGGTCAAAGTCAACCCCGGCCCGGTTAAAACGGATACGGGTTGACCAGGTGGATGACCCCCTGGTCGGTGGCAAACCACAGGTTTCCTTTTTCGTCGCAGCGCATTTGGTACGTCTGGCTTATCGGGACCCCGAACGGTGTCGGATCGGGCAGCCAGTCGTCGCCGTTGAATTTCAGGATCCCCTTCCCGGTGCCGAAGCCAAACCAGATCCTGCTCTGCGAGTCCACCATGATGGTCCGGATCCCGGCCTGCGTATCCATGTAGATATTCCATTTCTGGCCGTCGAACGTATTGACATCCTTGTCCCCGACCGCAGCCCACAGCACGCCCTTATTGCGATCATAGGCGAGCGCCCGGGTATCGTCGTTATCGCTCATGCCGTTCTGGGTGGTATAGCTGGTCCAGGTGGCGCCGTTGAACACGCTTATTCCCTTATCGGTACCGAACCACACCCTCCCCTTGTCGTCGACCGCAATGGCCTGTATCCTGTCCGAGACCAGCCCATCCTTAACGGTAAACTGTTTCCAGGTCTCGCCGATGAACACGCAGGCGCCGCTGTCGGTCCCGACCCATACCGAGCCGTCGTCGGCTGCGGCAATAGCGTTGACCCGGTTGCCCGACAGACCGCTCTTGGTCGTGAAATCGGTGAATTTCGGCCCGTTCTTCATGGCGATCCCCTGGGGCCCGCCGAACCAAATTCTCCCCTGCCGGTCGGCGGCGATCGCCTCGATCGACTGCGCCGGCATCGTCCCGAGCGCGGGGTAAGCCGTTTTTTTCTCGCCATTCAGGGGAATGGCGATAACCGACGACTCCAGGGCGCACCAGATGACATCCGCCTGAACGTCGAAAGCGAGGACCGGTCCGCCGGCGGTATACAGCCGATAGTGCGTCGCCGATGCGGTGCCCGTGGAATCGGAATGAGCTCCGGTGTCCGGGGTCAGGGATGAAGCCCTCAGGACGCATACGGCCATAATTGCAGGGATCAACAACCGTTTCATAGAGTATCTCCTCGGCACCTTGCCGATGAAAAAATACGAGGCATAAACACAAAAGTGCAACAAATATGGTGCCAATCCGTGCGGGGCATTCGAGTCGTCAGTGCATGAATTGCGAGTAAATCCAGAAGTTGGCCATCACCTTCTTGACATAATTCCTCGTTTCGGAAAAAACGATCCCCTCCACCCCCAGATCCGGGTCCTTATCCCTGGCCCGCTCCCGCCACTCCTTCGCATTCGGCGGGCCTCCGTTGTATCCGGCAAGGGTAAATTCGCGGCTGTCGTCAAATTCCTTCAGAAGCTTGTGCAGATAGTAGGTGCCGAAGCGGATATTTCCCTCCGGCGAATAGAGGGCCTCGACCGAGAAGGGCTCGCCGAGTTCGCGGGCGATGGTCTTCCCCGTTGCCGGCATGATCTGCATCAGGCCGATCGCCCCTGCGGGCGACACGACCTCGGGATCGAAAACGCTCTCCTGGCGAATAACCGCATAGGTAAAACTCGGGTCCAGGTTCCACCTCTGCGCTTCTGCTTTAACGGTCCGGGCCCAGGGCTGCGGGAAGAGGAGCAGCCGGGCGGAAAGCGGAAGGTTTTGCTTCCCGTCCGCGGGCAGCCGGGACAGGATCCTGCGACCGGCCCTTACCCCCTGCGTTGCGGCGCCGACCGACTGATAGAGTCGCGCCATGCGGAAAACCAGCGAAGGGCTCCCCTTCAAGGCCTGTTCGACCGGCTCGAAAAAACTCTCCGCATCGAAGATCCTGCCGACCGATGCGCTGACGATCGCACGCCGGAGATTGACACTGTCCTCGAAGGAGAGCGTCCGCCCGCAGGGAGGGCAGAGCGAGTCGAGCCAGCCGATGACGCGACCGGTGTCCGACACCGTATCAACCGGAAATCGATTATGCGTCGAATCGTGAAGCCCGGCGAGCAGTTCACGGGAACGGCAGGCATAGTAGTCGTAGGGATCGGCCGCAATCGCCTCGGCGAATGCCGTCCTCGCTCTCTCGATGCTGTCGAGCCTGAGCCAGGCCTTTGCCTGCCAGAAGAGAGCGGCCGGCAGGATCGGGGACGGGGAGCGCCTGCCCTGCAGGAGCGTCAGCCGGCCGATCGCGGAATCGTACTTCTGCTCCTCGAAGTTGCACAGGGCGTGACGCAGGACCGCCTCGTCGGCGTGAAGCGACCGGGGATACGACTGGTAAATTTTCCGGAAAAACCGGGCGGCGGCATCGGGATCGTTCCGTTCCACCTCGATCCAGGCACGCCGCCAGAGGATTTCGGCCAGTCCGCCGTAATGCGGCGACTCCTCGATGAACCGGTCGTACCATACCGCGGCACTATCGAGATCGTCGAGCATCTTGTATGCGCGCGCCACGAGAAATCCGATATCCGCCTCATAGCGGTAGCGATGGATATACCCGGTGAGCGATTCGATCGCCTCTTCGTTCTTCCCCTCGCAGAAGGAGAGTCTGCCCCGGAACCTGAGGTACTTCTGCTTCCCGATCACTTTTCCGAAATCCTTCCGGTCATTCGCCGCGGCAAGCATACGCTCGGCAACGGCATACCGGCGGCAATCGGTTGCAATCCGGGCGAGGAGGAAGAAACACTGCGTCGTGAGCGCGGAAACGGGAGGGTTTCCCTCCTCGATGCTTTTGACGATGGCTCCCTGGGCGGTATCGTCGAGGGCGGTAAGCGTGCTGAGCACCAGGTGATTGACCTGTGGCCATTCACCGTGCCGGACAAGCGTATCGATCCTGCCGCAGACCGGATCCAGGGGCGCGGGCCGGTGCGAATTCCACCACCGGGAGTACTGCCGGCGCAGCGAATCGGTGCGGATCCGTGCGGTATCGTCGAGCACGATGTCGCGGATTTTACGATAGATGGTCGCCCGGTAACGGAAGGGAAGCTGCATGGCGATGACCTGCTCGTAACAGGCGATCGCGCTGTCGTACCGCATTTTTCTGGTACAGCAGTCCCCGAGCCCCTCCCAGGCGAACGGCAGCAGCGCGGCATCGCGAAGCGGCGGCCCGGCGAAGCACGGCAGTGCCCGATCCGGATCGCCGGACAGCAGGTAGGCGGTGCCGAGCTGGAAATACCAGGAAGCGGTGTCCGGGCCGGCAGGATGCTTCAGCAGGCTGTCGATGATCCGCGGGTAGGTGAGCTCGCGGAAGGCGTCGGTACCGTTCCAGTTAATGATCGGCCCCCCCGGCAAGGTCTGCTGTGCACCCGGAAGAGAGAAAAAAAGCAGGAGCGGGAGGAGGGCTCGGCTGGTTGCGATTCTGAAAACCATTGCATCGGCGCCGGAGGACGAAAATGAAGGAATTTGATGGATAGTAATTGCTACTAAATATAAAAGGTGGCGGGGGGCGACCCGAGGTGGAATATTCCAGCTTCCCGGAAAGTCGCCCTGCATTTAGGGAAAACGATGAAATCGGGTAACTACTTCACCCGGGCGAGAATCTCCCTCGATCCGGTCATGGAATTACCTTCTTCGTTCTGGACTATCTTGTAAAATTCGCACTGCATGCAGTTGGTAAGTTTTTCTGCAAAGGCTCCCTGGACCTTCCCGCCGCAGAAGGTTCCGGCAAGCGCCCAGCAGGCCCGGCCCCCGTTTTTTCCGGAGTTGAGACCGTTGGTTCTCGGTTCCTGTGCGGCGGGACAGATCCCGAGTTCGGCTACCTTGGCGCCGCCCGGCTCCCGGCCGCATTTCTTAAATTCCCAGCAATTCTGCTTCGACATGGTCATCCCTTTCGTTTCAGCTTGAGGTGCATCTCTACACCTTCCATTTTATACTATCCGGGCGATCATTACAATGAGAAAATGGCACCGGCCGATCCCGCGTTGGGTTTCATGACAGGAAATTTATATATTATGGAGAACGCGGATCCCGGCGGCTCACGGTTCGCCTCTCCGGTACTCTCCTTATTAGGAAGGGAAACAACGAATGCACCGGCCATTCATCGGAATACTGCTGCTCCTCACGCTCCCGGTTATCCTGTGCTCCGCCTACGCCGGGATCTGGGACGCCGGCAACGGCAACCCGCTTCTGCCGGGCTACTTTGCGGATCCGGACATTTTTCAGGACGGCGCCACTTTCTACATCTACTCGACCACCGACGGCTACGATCCGCTCTCCGGCACCGGCGCGAGTTTCACCCATTTCGGCCCCTTCGGCGTCTGGTACTCTTCCGATTTTGTCAATTGGCAGTTCCGGACGTTTTCCTATCCGGCCGGCTTCCCCTACCAGGACGACCGGCTCTGGGCGCCGAGCGTCACGAAGGGCGCGAACGGCCTGTACTACATGTACTACATCCGCAGCGGCAACTACTGCTACCTCGCCACCGCACCGTCGCCGCTCGGGCCATGGTCGAATGTGAAGAACGGCGCGCAGGTGGGGCCGAACATGTTCGATACCGACGTTTTCCGGGACACCGACGGAACCTACTACGTCGACTACCAGATCCACAGCGGCAGCGACTATACGATCGTCGTGTCGAAGCTCGATACCTCCATGGACACCCTCTCCGGAAGCCCGACGACCATCTACGCAAGCGGCACCAGCCTCGCCGAAGGCCCCAGCCTTTTCAAACGCAACGGCATCTACTACTGCACCTTTTCGCAGGGGAGCCTTGCCGGTTCCTATAATGTCAAATATGCCTACAGCACGACCGGCATCCTCGGAACCTACACGCTCGGCAGCGAGATCCTGCAATCCGCCTCGGGCAGCAACATCATAGCGACCGGCGGCAACACGGTGCTGAAGCTCGACACGAATTACTATATCGTCTACCACCGGATGCGCTACCCGCAGATCAACAACGCCCTGTTCCGCCAGATCTGCGCCGACCGCATGACCTTCAATGCGAACGGCACCATCGCCGCGATAACGCCCACGAATACCGGCATCGGCGCTCTCGCGGCCGTGTCGGTGGCCGATTCGAATGTCGCGCGCGGGAAGACGGTCACGGTTTCCTCCGCCATGGACACGAACTTTTCGGCGAAGCGGGTGACCGACGAGAATAACGGCACGCTCTGGAAGGCGGCGACCACCGCTTTCCCGCAGTGGCTCGTCATCAACCTCGGGCAGAGCTATCCGATCTCCCGCGTGGAAACCTTTTTCGAATACCCGACCGAGTACTACTGCTACCAGATCCAGTACTCGACCGACAGCCTCACCTGGTACCTCTACGCCGACCGTACGCACAATACCGCACGGGTCTCCCCCGTGATCGACAGCGATGCCGTCACGGCGCGCTACCTGCGGATCACGATCGACAGCTCCTCCTGCAAACGAGACACCACCCTCGACAGCACGGTCGGCATCTTCGAGGTCAAGGTGCGCAAAAACGGGGCGACCGCGACTCTTCCGGCGGGGGCGCGCACCGGGACGACCGGATACGGCCTGACGGTGCAGCATTTGCCCGACGGACGGTTCGTATTCACCTGGAAGGGTCCGGCCGTCGCGCTCGTGATTTACAATTTACAGGGCCGCCTCATGCGGTCGCTGTCGGTGTCGAACGGCGGTCGATGCGCATGGGACGGTGCGAATGCGCTGGGCCGCGGCGTCTACCGGGCGGTGCTCTACGATCGCGCAGGCGCGGAAACGGGCTCGGCGACGGTGGTAAGGTAGGGAATGGAATTTGGTAGAATTAGAGAGATCTTTACTCTCCATCTTTTCCCGTTTTTTCTACCTTAGGTGAGCGTTGCGAGGTTCCCCCACCTGAAGCATTAATCTTCCTCTGCCGGCTTCTTTATCTCGATCTCCACCGAAGCGGCATCCGACACCTCTATCTCTCGCTCATCGACGGTCGAAACCTCCTCCACTTCCACCGGCTCCTCGCCGACTTCTTCGACCGGTTCGCCTCGATTCGAAACGTCGGAAATTGCCTCACCGGCATCGACGGATGCCGCCTCTTCCGGCAGAAGTTCGCTCACGCCGGCAGAGGTATTTTCTTCGGCCGGGTCGCTCTCACCGTTCAGCCATGCCCAACCCTCGTCCGAACCCCCGCCAGCGGCGGCATCGATCGCTTCGTCGGGCTGCGAACCCCCATCCTCCCCGCGCTTCCGCCGCTCAAATGCCTCCACATCCGTTCCCGCTCCTTCGGCGAGGGGCGATTCCGATTGCGCAAGCGCGCCGGCCTGGGCCGCCGCAAGCTCGTCGATGGGCAGATTCTCGATCTTCTGGCGAACCATGGCCTCGAACTCCTCAATATTCGGAAGATCGGCAATCCTGTTCAGGCCGAAGTACCGGAGGAAATCCGGGGTCGTGCCGTACAGGAGCGGCCGGCCCGGCTTGTCGCTTCGGCCGGTGATGGTGATCAGCCGTTTTTCGAGGAGTGTTTTCATGGCGCCGTCGGAAATGACGCCGCGGATGGCTTCGATTTCGGCCTTGCTCAGGGGCTGGCGATAGGCGATGATGGAGAGACACTCGAGTGCCTGTATCGAGAGCCGCTTCGCCGCCTTCTCCTGGAAGATCTGCCGCACCCAGGGATGGTAGTAGGCTACGGTCTTGAACTGGTAGCCGCCGCCGACCTCCACGATTTCGAAGGGGTGGCGCTCCTTCTGAAGCTGCCGGTTGATTTTTGCGATCATCGAGGTAATTTCCCGGCCGCCGGGGTTGCCCGGCAGGATCGCCTTGAGGCGTGCCGCGGTAAGAAATTCATCCGAGGCGAAGATAAGCGCTTCGAGGATACGCAGGTTCTCGACGGGAGCGGGCTTCGGCGTTCCGGGCTCCTCCTCCGGCGCTCCCTCCACGGCGGGGATCTCATCGGTTCTGGGTTCTTCTTCACTCATGCTCATTCCCGTTCATTCGTGCGGATGATTGCTGGGACGTTTCAGGCGGCGGGCGCATCCACGGGAGCCGCCGTTCCGGGAGGGACGGCAGCTCCCCACGCGGAAGCCGCTTCGCCGGACCGTTGCCGTCGCGAAACCATGATCGGCCCGAATCGCTCCTCCTGGCGGAACACGATCTCCTGCATTTTTACCAGTTCAAGAATTGCCATGAAGGTGACCACGATGACGATCTTGCGAAGGTCGTCGCCGAAGAGCGACTCGAAATTCACTTCCCCGCCCTCGACGACCATGGCGAGCACATGCTCGATGCGGTCGTCGATCTTCACCGTGTCGAGCTGCACGACATGCCGGTGATCCTCCTCGGTGCTTGCCCGCGTCAGGACCTGTCGGAACGCGGAAAGAAGATCGAAAAGCGACAGGGATCCGAGGTCGACGCCGCCGTCCTCGCCGTCGGGCGGCGCCTCGATCGCTTCCGGCGCTCCGCGTTTGAAAATGTGGATCTGTTCGGTCTCGAAATTCTTGAGTACGCCGGCCGCCTGCTTGAACTTCTGGTATTCGAGCAGCTGACGGATGAGCTCTTCCCGGTTATAAATCCCCTCGTCGCCGGAAAGCGCCTCTTCACCCTCGATGGGCGGCAGGAGCTCCCGCGCCTTCAGGTAGGTGAGCGTCACCGCCATGTGAAGGTACTCGGCGGCGATGTTGATATTGACCTCGCGTAAGAGATCGAGATACGTGAGATACTGCGTCGTAATCTCGGCCAGCGGCAATTCCGTGATATTGACCTCGGCCCTGGTAACCAGGTAGAGCAGCAGATCGAGCGGCCCCTCGAAGACATCGAGCTTGACTTCGTACTCCTGCTGCCTCATGGGGTAAGCTCCGCGGCCGGCCGGTGGGTGTCGTTCGAGCGGTACGCCATGCCCCGGCCGTTCCCTACTCCACCGTCACCGATTTAGCCAGATTGCGCGGCTGATCGATGGCGCAGCCGCGCAGTGCGGCGATATGGTAGGCGAGGAGCTGCAGCGGGATCACCGCGAGAAGCGGCGAGAGCATTTCGACGGTTTCGGGTATGTAAATAACATGCTGCGCGTGCTTGGCGATCTGCCGGTCGCCCTCCGAGGCAACCGCGATGATGCTGCCTCCCCGCGCCTTGATCTCCTGGATATTGGAGATCACCTTCTCGTAGATGCTGTCCCGGAGGGCGATCACCACGGTCGGCATGTTCTTATCGATGAGCGCTATCGGACCGTGCTTCATTTCCGCGGCCGCGTACCCTTCGGCATGCACGTAGGAAATTTCCTTCAGTTTGAGCGCACCTTCGAGCGCCACCGGAAAGTTGTAGGATCGTCCGAGGTAGAGAAAATTATTGTGCTCATAGTACGTACGGGCGATCTCGAGGATCTCGTCGTTCTGCTTCAGGATCTTCGCGGCCTGATTCGGAATTTCGGCGAGAGCCTTCGCGATCTTCACGCCCTCGGGGTGCGAGATGCGCCGCATGCGACCCAGAAGCAGGGTCAGAAGCGCCAGGACGGTAACCTGCGAGGTAAAGGCCTTGGTCGACGCGACGCCGATCTCGGGGCCCGCGTGCAGGTAGACGCCGCCGTGCGTTTCGCGGGCGATGCTCGATCCTACGGCATTGCAGATCCCGAGCACCGTGGCGCCGCGGTTTGCGGCTTCGCGCAGTGCGGCGAGGGTATCGGCGGTCTCGCCCGACTGGCTGATGACGAAAACGACGGTCTGGGGATCGATGATCGGGTTCCGGTAACGGAACTCGGACGCATACTCCACCTCGACGGGGATGCCCGCGATCTCCTCGATCATGTATTCGCCGATGAGACCGGCATGCCAGCTCGTTCCGCATCCGATGAGGATGATCCGCTGGATGGAGCGCAGTTCCGGCAGCACGAGGTTAAGGCCGTCGAGCCGTGAGGTCCCCTCCTCGACGAGCAGCCTTCCGCGCATCGCGTTCTTCATGGTATCGGGCTGTTCGAATATCTCTTTCAGCATGAAATGGCTGAACCCGCCCTTGGCCAGCGCATCGGCATTCCATTCGATGTGCTGGATCTCCGGGCTCACCGCATGATTGTCGAGCGTCATGGTGTGAAAGACGCCGCCCTTGCGCATCTCGATGAGGTTGCCGTCCTTGAGATAGATCACGTTTTTGGTATGACTGACCACGGCCGAGGCGTCGGAGGCGAGAAACAGTTCGTCGGTCCCTATGCCGGCGACAAGCGGCGAACCTTTCCGGGCGCCGACCAGGACGTCGGGGTTATCAAAAGCAATTACCGCGATGCCGAACGTTCCTTCGATGTCCAGGAGTGCCCGGCGGACCGCGGCGGCAAGGTCGCCGTCGGTATAGTAGCGGCCGATGAGCTGCGAAAGGACCTCGGAGTCGGTTTCCGAGCAAAAGCTGACGCCCTCGTCCTTCATTTTGTCCTTGAGGGCCGAGTAATTTTCGATGATGCCGTTATGCGCTACCGCTACGCGGTTGAGACTATCGGTGTGCGGATGGGCATTGATCTGCGAGGGCTCGCCGTGCGTTGCCCAGCGGGTATGCGCGATCCCCGTCGTACCGATCGGCGGGGAGTGCTTCAGGATCTCCTTGAGGTGCCCGACATTACCCTTATCCTTTATTATCTGCGCGGTCTTTCCATCTGTTAATGCAATTCCCGCACTGTCGTACCCCCGGTATTCGAGCGAAGTCAGTCCTGCAAGCAGGATGGGACAGGCGTCCCGATTGCCGATATAGCCGACGATTCCACACATACCCCAGCGCTCCCCTCAAAAAAAAATAAGATACCACCCCTTCCGACGATTCCTGCGGAATGCGCCGCGGGCCGGGATAATCATCCCGTTAAATATAATAGAATTTTTGCGCCGGTTGAAGCAAACGGGGCCTGCGGGACCGGAATCAATGCGGCTCAGGCGGGAGAACCCTGCCTGAGCCGCTCCCACCATAAGCGGTTATCGCAATACCAGGCTATCGTACGCTCGATCCCCTGTTCAAAGGTCACCGACGGGGTCCAGCCGAGTTCACGCCGGATCTTCGCGGCATCGATGGCATACCGGCGGTCGTGTCCCGGACGATCTTTCACGAAGCCGATGAGGCTGTCGGGTTTGCCGAGCCTGGCGAGGATGAGGCGAACGATGTCGATGTTGCACTTTTCATTGTTACCCCCGATGTTATAAACCTGTCCGGGGGCGCCATTGACGATCGCCCTTTCGATGGCGGCGCAGTGGTCCTCCACGAAGAGCCAGTCGCGAACATTCAGGCCGTCGCCGTACACCGGGAGTGTAAGGCCCAGAAGCGCATTCGTGATCATGAGAGGGATGAGTTTTTCGGGAAACTGGTAGGGGCCGTAGTTATTGGAGCATCGGGTGATGATCGCCGGAAGGCGGAAGGTTTCGAAGTAGGCCCGTACCAGGAGATCGCTTCCCGCCTTGCTGGCCGAGTAGGGGCTGTTTGCCGAAAGGGGCGTTTCCTCGGTGAAGTAACCGCCTTCGCCGAGCGAACCGTAGACCTCGTCGGTGGAGACGTGCAGGAAACGCTTTCCTTCGAAGGCGCCCTCCCATGCGGCCCTGGCGACGCGCAGAAGCGTGTGGGTTCCGAGAACATTGGTCTGGACGAATTGATCCGGCTCGGTAATGCTGCGATCGACATGGGACTCGGCCGCGAAATGGACCACCGTGTCGATGCCGCATTCGGCAAAGAGCGCGGTCAGGAGGCTGAAATCCCGGATGTCCCCTTTCACGAACCGGTAGCGCGGGTCGTGCTCCACGGATCGAAGATTATCGGGGTTCCCGGCATAGGTGAGGGAATCGAGATTGACGACCAGCAGGTCGTCGCGGTGGCCGAGAAGATAGTGGACGAAATTGGCGCCGATGAATCCGGCACCGCCGGTGACGAGGATGTTTTTCATAATGGTAGAAAAATAACCTCTTACCGCAGGGATTGCGCCTCTGCTTTCAGAAATGCCGAAAAAGCCTCTTCCCAGTGGGGCATCCGGTTGAGGCCGAGCCTTTTCAATGCGGCGTTTTCAAGGACGCTCCATGACGGCCGGGGGGCGGAGTGGGGAGCGACCAGGGCAAACTCGGCGGTCGTACAGGGTTCGACGATCGTCCCGTACCCTGCGGCCCGGGCAATTGCCCGGGCGAAGTCGTACCACGAACACTGCCCTTCGCTCGTGCCGTGGTAGAGGCCGAAGCGACCGCTTTCGAGGAGGCAGAGCGTCTGGGCGCACACGTCGAGTGTACAGGTGGGCGATCCGACCTGATCATTGACCACGCGCACCGGGCTCCCGGCCGCCCCGTTTTTCTGCGCCAGCTTCCGGATGGTCTTTACGAAATTATTGCCGGTCGTGCCGTACAGCCACGCGATCCTGATGATGAACGACCGGGCGCTGCCCTCCGTCACCAGCCGCTCCCCTTCGAGTTTGGACCTGCCGTACACCGACCGGGGACCGGTCGGATCGGACTCGACATAGGGGACCGTCGCGCGGCCGTCGAAAACATAGTCGGTGCTGTAATGCACCAGGACGCTCCGCGCCTCATCCGCCGCGCGGGCGAGGTTTCCCGCCCCAAGGGCATTGACGGCAAACGCCTTGCCGGCCTCGGTCTCGCAGGCATCCACCGCGGTAAAGGCGGCGCAGTTGACGACCGCGTCCGGACGCCTGTCGAGCACCCCGGCGCGGACGCTTTCGGGCCGGGTAAGGTCGATGTCAGGAAAGTCAATGCCGCACGCCTCGTGACCGGCACGGGCGGCGGCGGTGAGCATGTCGTTTCCCAGCATGCCGTTGTGTCCGACGATAAGAATCTTCATAGTGGCGACTCCGGTGATGGGGCGGTCGGGGTTCAGTTGTTTTTCAAAATCTGGCGGCAACGTACTTCGTCGGGCTCGTACAGCGCCCCTTCCCGGTCGGGTTTCTCGATGGCCGGCAGGATCACATCGCGCCGGGTCCACCCTCTTCCGGAATGAAAACGGTCATACACTTCCATGAATTCGGCGGCATCGATATTGGTCTGCATGGATTGCAGCACCTCGCTGACCATCGACGGCGTCAGCGCCATGTTCCGGTCCCTGAGGCCATCGAACAGGGCGTCGAAAATTGCCTCGATGCCCCCCTGGTCCTCGTCGGCCGATTGATTGTCCGCGGAAAGGAATTTCATGATCTGCCGGCTTCCGGCTACGGAAGAACCGTTGCCGAGCAGTTCGGCGCACTGCACCGCCGTTCCCCGCGAGACGACGCAGTATTTGACGAGAGGGATATCGAACAGGGGTTCCAGAAGGGAGGCGACGAATGCGGCTCCTCCATAACGGTAAGCCTGGCCGAGGGTTTCGACGCCCTGCATATACTCGTTGACAAGGAGTCGCGACGGCAGGTACACGATGGTGACGACCCCCTTGTCGGGTTGAATGCTTGCCAGGCCGAAGAAATAGGGGGGGGCGCAGATGACGACGTCGAGCGGCCGATTCCGCCGGTCCCCGATATTCCCTCCGTCGGCAGTGTCCCTCCCGGGAGGGTTCCTTCCGGAAACGAACTGCGCCGACCGCTCGGCGACCCCGATGTCCGGAGCGAATCGCGAAAGCTGCAACGGCCTGCCGTCGGTGAAGGCGACCACCGTCTGTCCCGAAATAAGGTTGATCTGTTCGGCACTGCCGTTCATGTCGGCATGAACGGTTCCCCCCATGCACGAGATGGACATCCGGTCGGTTTGTACATCCACGAGAAAATCGGCGGCTTTGCCTTCCGCGGTAACCAGGGCGGCGGGGGTGACGATCCTGCACAGGCCGGGTATGCCGCCTAACCCCACCTTGAACCAGCAGGTACCGCTTTTCTGCCGCACGGCAAAGCTCACGCCGCTGTCCGGCAGGGCCTTCAGGTGGTCGAAAAGGATATCGGAGTACTCGTCGCAATCGATCCGGGCGACGGTCCCGAAAATGACCTCCGCCTGTGCCGCTCCGAGGGTCCGGAGTTCATCGGCTTCATGCAGGAGCATTCCCGCCTGCACGGGAATCTGCCCGCCCGCCGCCGACGTGACGACCACCTCGCCCGAAAAAGATTCGAGTCGCGGCGACAGGGAAGAGGGGGGGGGCGGCGCCTGCGCACCGGCCTGGAAGACGAAGGCGCCGAGCAGCAGCACCCGCGCAATCATGTCGAACAATCGTCCTCCTTCTCCAGGCGCGCGGCCTGCTCCCGTTTCACCGGGGGAACCCCTACAACGCCCGGCCGGTTTTATCACCGATAATCCTCCAGCCGCCCCTGCCGTTTTTCCACGAGAGCGCCTTGACGAGTCGCGTGGTATCCGGGCCGCTCACCATGGTCAGCCTGAGACGGGTTTCTATGCCGGGCGGCGGGCACACCTGCCGCCATACGCTGTCGAGGGTGTAGGAAGAACCCTGATACCGGGCGAAATAAGCCTTCGCGCGCTCCCGCCACCGGGAAAAATTACCGCCGGAAAATTGAAAATCAACGGAATCGTAGAGCCTCAGGTAGCCATCGAGATCCGAGGCCTTCAGCGCGGCGAACCAGAGCCCGCTCCCCGCTTCCGGCGTGAGCGGCGCATCGGTCCTTCCCTCCGGATCGGCGGGGAGCGGATCGGACATGATCGAGGCGGTATCTTTCGGTGCGGCTTGAGAAACGCCGGACGACGGCGCGGCCGCAGGTGCCGCCGCGGTTACCAGGCTTGCGATGGCCGCCCGGTGCTGCCGCGCATAGAGAGCGCGGTGTAAAGACCATATACCCGCGGCGGAAAGACCGCACGCGAGAAGAATCGCCGGCAGGGCGCGCCTCCCGGCAAACAGACGGCCGAAGCTGCGGGCGGCGGCAATATATTTCGGCGCGCCGTACCGGATCCCCTGCACGCCCTTCCTGAATCCATTTTCGAGCCGGAGGCCGAATTCCCGGAACGCGGAGCCCTTCTTTTTATCGTCGTCGTAGGTATACTTGCTATAGGAGTAATATCCGTAGTACCCGTAATAATAGGGGTAATAGCTGCGATGAAGCGAAACGCCGTTGAAGATGCCGCCGAATATGGTGCACCCGAGGCGGGCGATCTGGTGCTTTGCCTGCTTGGCCGCCTTGAGCGGCGTCCAGTTGGTGCGGAATACCATCACGCTGCCGTCCATCTTCGGCGCCATGGTAAGCGCATCGCTGACCGGCAGCAGGGCGGGAGAATCGAAAATAATAATATCGGCCCGGTCGCGGAGCTCCTTTACAAGAAGGTCGAACCGGTAGGTGCCGACGAGTTCCGAAGGGTTATGCGGCCGCTCGCCCGAGGTGATGAGGGAGAGGTTTTCCAGCACGGTCGTTTTGAGCACCTCGTCAACGGTATGCACGCCGAGGAGGTAGTCGGTGAGGCCGAGCTCCTTCGGGATCGCGAAGAGCGAGTGCATCTGGGAGCGGCGCAGGTCGGCATCCACCAGGATGGTTTTCTTTCCGTCGACGGCGAAGGTAATGGCGAGATTCGCGGCGAGGGTGGTTTTTCCCTCGCCCTTGATCGCGCTGCAGATCATGAACACCTTGCTGTTGTGCATGGCGGCAAGGTGCTTGAGGTTCGCCCGGAGGGAACGGAACGGTTCCAGGACTTTTTTCTCAAGGTCGGCGAACTGCTGAATGAGCGCCTTATTGGTTTCGATCACCGGAACGATGCCCAGGAGCGGGAGATCGAGGTTTTTCTCGATCTGGATGGGATCCTTGACACTCTGATCGAGGTATTCGAGGAGAAAGGCGAGGCCCACGCCGAAAATGAGGCCGATGAAAAGCCCCATGATGACGGTGATGAATTTGACGCTCGGGACCGCCTGCGTCGGCAACGAGGCCAGGTTCTGGATGATGATATCGATCTTCTGGCCGTCCCGCTGGACCTGCGCCTCCGCCTGCTTGGATTTCAGGAGCTTGAGCGTCTGGACGAGCGACTCGGTCTCACGCTCCAGGAAGGCGTAGCGCTGCTGCACCGCCGGAAGTTTGAACAGGTCGGCGTTGAGGTTTTTGACCTCATTGATCAGCGCCTGCCGTTTCGCTTCGAGCGATGAGCGATCGACATTCCAGTCGACCTTATCCTGGAGGAGCGACTGGAGAATCGGGTTGTTGACGAGCGTCTGCGAGGTGGCTTCGCGCGTCATGGTATCGGCCTCGGCTCTCTTGAGCTTTTCGATCTCTTCCTTGAGTATCTTGACCTTGAAGTGCTCCGGACTGTTTTCGGCGGACAGGGTATTGTATTCCAGTTCGAGCTGGGCGAGCTTGTCCTTCGTCGGATCGATATAGGTAACCGACTGCACCACATCCGGGGTCTGCTTGCCGATCTGCGAAGTAACCGCCTGGTCCTTCTCCCGGCCTTCGAGAAGACTCATCTCCGTTTTCTGCAGGTCGAGCTCGAGTTCCGACAGTTTCGAAACGGTCAGATTGGTCTCGTCGGAGAGTTCCACCATCCGGTTCTCTTCCTTGAATCGCCGCAGGTCGCCCTCCTTCAGGTCCAGCTCGGCCTGGAATTTATTGACCTGTTCCCCGAGTTTTGAGAGAAGCGCGGTGATTTCCTGGGCGTTAACTTCCTTCTGGTAATTGATGTATGCCTGGCACAGCTCGTTGAGAACGTCGCGGGCGAGCCTGGCGTCCGGGTTCTGGTAGTAAAGCTCGATCAGGTCGTTCCGCTCGCGGTTCGTCTGCCCCTGGGCAATGGAAAGATAGTGCTCGATCTGCGCCACATGGACCCGGTTGCCGAAGCTGTCGGCGACCATGGAGAGCACCGCATTCGATTTCAAGAGCTCCAGATGCGTGTTGAGGGCGGTCTCCTGGTTTCCGGGATTGCGGGGACCGTCATCGCCGATGAGTTCCTTGTCCTCCGGTTTGAACCGCAGCTGCGCATGGGCCGTATAGAGCCGCTCGCTGTTGACATACTGAAAAATGCAGAAGGACGTCACCAGGAGCATGACGATGGCGACCGGCCTTCTCCGCTGGAGAATGATCCCGAGATACCGGAAAAAGTCGAATTCGAGCTCCTCCTCGCTGTCCGCGTTGCCGGTTCGAAAACGCGATGCGGAATTTTTTGCCGCGCCGGAGGAACTCTCCCTTTTTTCAGAATGGATCGATGCGCTTTTCAGGGACCGGGAATCGAGCCGCTCGTCGCCGCGAAAGGAGCCCGTCCGCTCTTCCCGTGCGGCACGGCGCTCCGCAGCAGGGAACGTGTCCGGAGCTTCGGCAGCGGCTCCGCGGCGCTCCGGTTGTTCCTCGCCCATTTTTCTGATGATGGCGCTGAAGCTGAATTTCTTCGGTTTCATCCGCTCTGGGCCTTCATATCGTCGAGGATTGCCTGGATGTCGTCGGGGGCAATGGCGGCGAGATCGTTCGCGAAGCCATGTTGCAGGGCAAGCTTGCAGAGGCGGTTGATCTCCCGGGGCACGCCGCCGGTCGCCCGGAAAATCAATTCGAGCGACGACTCGCTGAAGACGCCGTTTTTCGGTCTTCCGGCGATCATGAGACGGTGGTCGATGTAGCCGACCGTGTTCTTGAAATCAAGATTGTTGAGATGGAATCGGAGAAAAATGCGCTGATCGAGTTGGCGGAGACGCTTTATCTTTTCACGCAGCTCGGGTTGCCCGACGAAAAAGACGGTGAGGAAGTTCTCCCCGCGGGCGGCGAAATTCGTAAAATTCTTCACCTCGTCGAGCGCGACATCGTCCATCTGCTGCGCCTCGTCGAAAAGAATCACGAGATGGCGTTTTTCTTCGTAGCACAGGTGTTCGAGCTGGGCGCGGAAGAGACGCATGAGCGCGAATTTATCGCCCCGGTCCGGGAGCCCGCCCGTTCCGGAAGGGGGCGCGTGCGGATGCTCCGAGGCGATGCGGTGAACCGAATCGAACAGGAGATCCTCGAAGGGGTAATTGGAATTTTCAAAATCGATTATTTCGAACTGCTGCGACGGCAGGGAGGAGAAGAGGACCTTCCTGATGAGCGTCTTGCCGGACCCGATCTCACCGGTGAGCAGGCCGATGTTCATGTTCCGGTCGTTGACAACATAGAGCATCCGGTCGAGCGCCTCCCGGTGCCCTTCGCTTTCGAAGAAAAACCGGGGGTCGTTTACCTCTTCAAACGGTTTCTCGGCCAGGTCCCAGAATTCGACATACCCCATAGACGTACCATCTCCATACCGCCGTTCCCGCTCTTTTTCCGAAAAACAGACGCGGCATCGCGCCTGCGCGGGAGGCCGGCAAATTCATGGTTGCAACCGGTGATTGATCTGCGTGCGGGGAACAGGTCGTATCGTCCGTGCCGCAGAGCGGCCGCGGCCGTTGCCGATGAAAATCACTTCGCGATACCAAGCCAATAGACATACAGGGCTACCTGCAGCCCGAGAGCCGCCACGCTCAGGAATGCGGCGAAGAGGCCCCAGTTGAAGATAAAAGTTTCAGGAATAAATATGGTGTCACCCGGGTAGAGCAGGAACTTGGCGGTTTCCTGCTTCGAATACTTTCCGTTGCACAGGTTGAGGAGATCGACCGTAACGATGGATCCGTCGGCCCGGATGATCTTGGCGGTTCGCGCGTTGGCGTTTTTCTGACCGCCGCTCATGGCGAGCGCCTTGATCAGATCGATCGGTTCGTAGATTTCAAATTCGCCGGGGCGGTTGACATCGCCGATAATGAATATTTTATTGGCGTAATACGCCTCGATCGATATCGACACCACGGGGTTATTTACGTAGGGGGAGAGCTTGCCTTCCATGATCTTCACCAGCTGGGCGCAGGTAAGCCCCGCAACATCCAACTCACCGATGACCGGGTAATTGATCCGCCCGTCGGGCCGGATTTTATGGCGGCCCGAGAATTCCTCGTGCTCGACGACATTGACGGAAATGACGTCTCCCGGCTTCAGGACATACTCCTCGCCCTCCGCCGCCGCATTTACGTTGAGCAGGAACACCATGGCTCCTGCAATGGCGCAGATCATCGGAATGAACTTCACAAAACCGCGCATCTTCTTATCCGTAAAGGCCATAATCTCTTTTCACCCCTGCCGGGAGTGCCTGATGCATTGAAAAAAAGATTATATTGTTCCGCTTCCGGTCATGCAAGGTAAATTTTTTATTGTAATAAATTGTTCACCCGGCGCCCCGCAGCGCGGCACAACCCCTTCCGCACCATCGAACGTAGCCCCGCTTCGATTATGAAATATAATATCAAAACCGGGCCCTGAAAAAATATTATATCTTTCAGCGCTGGTTTAATCAAGTCCCGCTTCCGGTTATCCTTTCGGCAGATAGAGCGCCGGGAGGGAAAGGGAAAGCCCTTCCTTACGCGCCGATAGAATTTTCCTGTCCGGGAGCCCCCGTCCGGCTTGCGTCGGCCGTTCGACGCTTAATGCTATTTTTTGGAAATGCCGGCGACTCCCCAACCCTTTTCGGTTCCCGACCGCGAATTCATGTCCCGGGCGCTGGCCCTTGCCTGGTCGGTAAAGGGGAAAACATTCCCGAACCCGGCGGTGGGAGCGATTGTCGTGAAGGGTGCCCGGATCGCCGGAACCGGGAGCACGCAGGCGTGGGGAGGTCCCCATGCCGAACGGGTTGCCCTCGGTCAGGCGGGCCCGAAGGCCCGCGGCGCCACCCTGTACGTCACCCTCGAACCGTGCTGCCACCACGGCCGGACCCCGCCCTGCATCGATGCGATCATCGCCGCGGGAGTACGGCGGGTCGTGGTCGCGATCGGCGACCCGAACCCTCTTGTCAATGGCAAGGGGGTGGCGCTCCTCAAGGCGGCGGGAATCCGGGTCGATACCTTTCTGCTGCGCGACGAGGCCGAAGCGGTGAACGAGGATTTTTTCTGGGCCATTACCCGGCGCCGCTCCTGGATCACCCTCAAGCTCGCCTGCACGCTTGATGGACGCATCGCCGACGCCGAAGGGTCGTCCAAATGGATTACCGAGCCGCAGGCCCGTTCCTTTGTCCATCTTTTGCGCAGCCGCCACGCAGCCGTCGCGGTGGGACGAACGACGCTCGAATGCGACGATCCGCGTCTGACCGCGCGCGGGGGGCGGGGGGTCACCCCGGCCCGCTGCATTTTCACCTCGAATAAAAACCTCCCCGCAGAGGCCTGGTTCTCCCGCCATGCCGCTTCGGCCAGGAGCATCGTCGTGGTCCGCGATCGCTCCCCCCGGCGGATCGAGCGGGACGACGCTTCCCGCCTCGAATACTGGTACACGGGCACGCGGGGCAAATCGGCGCACCTTTCGGCTTTCACCGAAATGGCCTATGAGAACAACCTGACGAGCATCTTCGTCGAAGGCGGGCAGGGGCTGGCCTCCTCGTTCCTCGAAGCCGGACTCGTCAACCGGATCTACCTGCTCTATGGGAATAAAATCGTCGGCCGCGGACTCGAAGGGTTGCGTTTCTCGAAGGGATTGCCCCTGGGCAAATGCATCCGGCTGGACAAAATGGAGATGCTGGCGCTCGGCAGGGAGACCTTCGGCGTCACCGGTATTCCGGTAATCGGCTGAAGGCCCTCAGCGACGCCCGTCGGCAGCGCTCCCGGCATCGCCATACCGGCGGAGTGCCGCCTTTCCGTCCAATTGCCGAACCCGGATGCCGGGTTGTTCGAAAAGCCCCGTCGGGCCGCAACCCTGCGCCGGTTTCCCGCCGCAGCCGCCGGCGGCCCGGTAGCGGAAGAGATCCCCCGTGAATACCGAATAGCTGCCCCGGCCGGGGTGTCGCCCTTCCGGGCCGGGCCGGCCCTCTCCGGATGACGGTCCCTCCCCGGTCACGACCACCCCGATCCGCCTCGATCGAAAGTGCCCGGCGAGAAATTCCCTGCCCGGAAGGCCGTCGGCCTCCATGAAGCAGAGGTAATCGCTGCGCGCGCGATCGACGGCCTCGCTTACCATACTCCACTCCGGCGACGCCTCGGCGCTCCGGGGCGGCACGATGCGCACGATCGGATGCGGAAAGCGGGACTGCCACCGTTCGATGCAGGGGGCGGTTTCGGGGTCCGGCACGCTTTCTACCATGATAATTTCGAAATCGGTCATGCTCTGGCCGCTCAGGGCGCCAAGCAGCCGCTCTCCCGCCGCCCGCCCGCCGGCAAAGGCGACGATGAGGGAGAGCCCGGGTTTGCGCAGGTAGACATGGTCCTTCCGGGGCCAGACCGCGGCAATGTCCCGCAGGGGATGGTCGCATTGCGGGATGCGCTTTACCGTCGGTCCGGTTGCGCGGATAAAATGATGCACGAAGACGTCCCCGGCAATCATCGACGGCCGGACGTCTCCATTTTCCGCCCGGCGCTTGAGCAGGCGCAACTGGAAATCCCAGTCGGACCCGTTGACCTCGGTGCTCCAGGGACCGATCCGGTCGAAAACGCTTCGCCGGATGAGCACCGCATTGCCCGCGATGCCGGGATACAGGAAATTCCTGAAGCGCCGGTACCGATCCTCGGTAAACTTCTCCCAGTTGCCATACATCACCCGGAGAAGCAGCCGGAGGTCGCTTTCCCGGTACGACCATCCCCTCGACATGCGCAGTCGCTGAATGTGGTTTATCAGTCGCCACTTCCGCATGCTGCGTCTGGTGGCTTTTTCCGTTTCCATGGTTTCGATCCCGCAGGGGGAGAGCACATCGAGGCCGAACTCTTCCATATGGGCGACCAGGCGGGCGTCCCACATCGGCGAAAGACGGATGTCGTTGTTCAGGCAGGCGATATAGTCTGCCGACGCATGCGCTATGCCCCGGTTCTGCGAGCACCCGTAGCAGTGGTTGGTCCCGTTGCGAAGGACGGTTGCCCCGTGGCTCTCGAAAAATTCGGCCGAACCGTCGGTCGAACCGTTGTCGACGACGATGAGTTCATAGGGAACGGCGCTGGATTTTTCTAGCGAGGAGAGAAAGAGACGGTTATATTCGATCTGGTTACGGATAACCACGACGACGGAAACCTTACGCATGATCCGTGCGCCCCTCCGCCCGACCGTTCTTCGGCTTCTTTTCAACCGCCGCGGTCACAGGTAGGCCTTCAGCTCGGCCCTTCCGGTGGCCATGGTGTAAAACGGGAGCGCCGCGATTCTCCCCGGCAGCGCTCCCCGCTCGGTTGCAACCGTTACGTCCGTTCCCTCGTCCGAGGCGTCGCGCGCAACGTAGGCCAGCGCGATGGCGCGGGAGAGCGACGGAGCGAAGGACCCGCTCGTCACCCGTCCGATCGGCCGGCCCGCGCCGTCGAGCACCGCATCCCCGTGCCGGGCGGCCCGCCGCGAGTCGAAGGCGATACCGACGAGTTGCCGCTTCAGGTTGTCCGGATCGTGGATGATCCCCGAACCGGTAAACTCCTTGTGCGGGGCAATCGCACGCGTAAATCCCGATTCCGCCGGGTTGCCGCTTTCGTCGAGCTCGTGGCCGTAGAGCGGGAATCCCATTTCGAGCCGCAGCGTATCGCGCGCCCCGAGACCGGCCGGCACCACGCCCGCCGCAAGGCAGTCGTCCCAGAACGCGAGGGTGAGCTCGTTTGATGCATACAGTTCAAACCCCAGCTCCCCCGTATAGCCCGTCCGGCTGAGGAGCACCTCCTGCCCGCGATAGCGGTTCCCGGCCCAGCGGTAGTATTTCATCTCGTCGATGGGGAGCTCGACGAGGCCCTGCAGCACCTTCGCCGACCCGGGCCCCTGGAGATCCAGCTTACCGGTCGCCGCCGAGAGGTTCTCAAGGTGGACCGAGGGGGAAAAGGTGCTCTGCAGCCTCCTGAAATCGCTCTCTTCGGTCGAGGCGTTCACCACCATGAAAAAGTCGTCGTCGCCCATCCGGTACAGGATCTGGTCGTCGATGACGCCGCCCGCCTCATTGGTGATGAACCCGTACCGGCACTGGCCCACGCGAATCGATTTCACTTCGCAGGAGAGGGTCTTTTCCAGGTCGGCGAGCGCACCGGGCCCCCTGATGCGGAACTCACCCATGTGACAGGTATCGAAAATCGTCGTCCCCTCGCGCGTCGCGAGGTGCTCCCTGATGATGCCCGAGTACTGAATCGGCATCTCGTAGCCGCCAAACGGCGCCATCTTCGCGCCGAGCGCCCTATGCCTGTCGTAAAGAATCGTTCGTTTCACCGTCGCTCCGGTTTCCAGTGAGTTAATGCGCGCCCGTGCAATCCTGCTTCGACTCCCAGCCGGGATCGAACCGGTCGGCCCAGGCCCTGGCCGTCCCCGTGAGCCCGCAGAGGCGATTATCCGAAAGGTCGAGCGTTGCAAAGCGGACGCTTCCCGTTTCGAGGTACAGCCCGGTAAGGTTTTCGATGCGGGGAGGCAGGGAGTCGAGCCGGTTGTGTCCGAGGAACAGCGCGCCGAGTGCGGGCAGGCCGGTAATGCTCGCCGGAAGACCGGTGAGCACGTTGATCGACGCGTCCAGCACCGCGAGCTTCGTGCACTTTCCGATGTCCGCCGGCAATTCGGCCAGCCGGTTGTCGGCGAGCGAGAGCTTCTGCAGCGCGGAACATTGGGTTATTTCGGCCGGCAGACCGACGATGTCGTTGCTGTCGGCGATGAAAAACCGGAGGTTCCTGAGGCTTTTCACCTCGGCGGAAATCTCGGTAATGCCGTTGCCGCTGATGGTGAGATCGGTCAGCGCGGTGCAGAAATAGAGCTCCCTGGGCAGCGCGGTCAGCCGATTGAATGAAAAGTCGGCCATGGCCAGGCTGCCGAGTGCACCCACCGCCGGAGGCAGTTCGGAAATTTGATTGTGCCCCAGCCCGAGCACCTGAAGTCCGGCCAGGTCGCCGATCTCGGGCGGAACCTCCTCGATGAGGTTGGAGTCGAGATGCAGGATGAGCAGGCCGCTCATCTTCGCGATTTCGGCGGGCAGGGCATCGATGCCGTTTCCCGTCATGTTCAGCTCCTGGAGGTTCTTCAGCGTGAGCGCACCCTCGGGAAACCGGGTAAAGCGGTTATGGTCGAGCGTCAGGACGACGAGCGACGACAGGCCGTCGAGCTGGGGGGGCAGCGTCGCCAGCCGATTGTCCGACAGCGACAGGTTGTACAGCTCCCCGAGGGAATCGATCTCCCCGGGAAGCGACGTCAGCTCGTTGTGATCCAGGGCAAGAAGCCGCAGCGACGACAGGCCGCCGATGTCGTGCGGCAAGGTGTGGATTTTCCGCGACGAGAGGAACAGCGAAACCACCCGGCCGTCGGCCGTATCGACGATATCCGAAACCGCCACCCCGACGATCCCGTTCGCATCGAGAATGGCCCGTACCGCCATGCTGTCGCCCGGAGCGATGGCCGCGAAAAGCCCGGCGGCGAAACAGGCGACCAGAAGTATCGAACGGTACACGGAATACTCCCCGGAAGTGGGTCCCAGCATCCTTATATTTATAGAAAAGTAGTTAAAATTAGATCCTGGCATAGTTTGAGCAAAAATAATGCCCGGAAGTCGGGGTAAGCGCCGGCCGGCGAAAGCCGGGGGTAGAGAAATCCGCAAGACGCTCTTTAACGACGAGTGGTGGTTTTCGGTAGTCGATGTCGTCGCGGCGCTTACCGGCGGCAGGGAGAAGACAGCGAAGTCGTTGGAGATGCACATTTCTTGCCACCCTGGACAAATAACCGGGGTGGAACGACCTGAAGGTAATTTTGCCTTAACGAACAAATTCCTTTGCATGGCAAGTTGCGAATGTTTATTTTGCTGAAGCTGGAAGTGCCGGGCTAATAATGACTACCGGAATTTTTTTCTGCCGTATCCTTGCTCAGATGTCGCCGCAGGGGGTAAGTGTGACAAATAACCATTTTTGGGCTAAAACAACTTCTGAGGATAAGCCGGGAATTTCCGTTACGGAACACATGACTAATGTAGGATATGTTGCGCTGCGAATGGCTGAACTTTCAAAAAATCTTCTTGAACGCTTTCAATTAAATTCTGCCGAAGTCGGGGCGCTTGCGGCCCTGCATGATCTCGGCAAAATATCACCCGGATTTCAAATGAAGTGCACAACCTGGCTTGAGGAGAATGGGTTATCGGGTATTGCCCGAAATGGTTGCTGGGATACCCGTATGGAATCAGACCATGGAAAAGTTTCCCATGCCGCTATCCAAAATTTTCTATCGGAGCTATGCAGCGATTGTAAAACGGCAAAATTTTTATCGGCGGTGCTGGGTGGACATCATGGCCGTTTGAATCCTCCAAATGATCGTGGTTACCACCCGCAAGGGGCGATCTCAGAAAACAGGAGCGGCATCGATTGGGAAAAAGAAAGAGATACCGCAGCACGAAATGTATGGCGTGTTTTTGCCGGCAATACTGAAATCACGGAGATCAATGATTCCTTACCTGCACTTTGGTGGCTTGCAGGCCTTACCTCGGTGGCGGACTGGATAGGATCGGATGAAAGATTCTTCCGATCTGATCCCAATACGGCGGCATTCGACCCCGATGAATCTGCCAGTAAAGCACTCCGCACTATTGGATTCAAAAGGCCCGAAATTATTCACGGTCTTTCCTTTCATGAATTATTCCTTGATAGAAAAAAACCTGGAATCATTTGGTCACCAAATGACATGCAGGCGAAAACGGCTGCGGCAATAACTGCACCCGGTGTTTATGTTATAGAGGCCCCAATGGGCATGGGCAAAACCGAGGCTGCGTTATGGGCTGCTTACCTATTGCTTGCCGAAGGGAAGGCAACGGGCATATATTTCGCGCTCCCGACCCAGGCAACGAGTAACCGCATACATCTTCGGGTGAATGAATTCATAAGTCGAATTTCACCGGAATCTAATAGGATTCGACTTATTCATGGTAATTCCTGGCTGATGGACGCCGATGCCGGCATCGCTCCTGTCGCTACGGGCATTTGTTCTGCAAGTAATGATGCCCGTTATGGCCGAGACTGGTTTGCATCGTCAAAGCGAGCTTTGCTCGCTCCGTTTGGGGTCGGTACTGTTGATCAGGCGCTTCTCGGAGTAGTCGCGGCAAAGCATTTCTTTGTCCGCCATTTTGCTCTGGCGGGAAAAGTGGTTGTTATTGATGAAGTACATTCATACGACTTGTATACCGGTACGCTGATAGATAAACTGATAAGATCCCTTGAGGGCCTGGGATGTACGGTAATTATTCTGTCTGCCACACTTACGGGAAAACGACGCGGACAAATCATCGCCTCCGGCAATAATGCGGCCGAAGATGATTCAAATCTGCCGTATCCGCTTGTTTCGGGGCGGCAAGGGGAAATACTGCTGAATCCGGTCCCGGCGACGCCGCCGGGTTCGCTCGAAGTGCAGGTAAGTTTTAAATCCGAAGGCCAGGCTATGGAGAAGGCCATTGAACTTGCCGAAAAAGGCGGATGCATTCTCTGGATTTGCAATACTGTTAATGGAGCGCAGAACCAATTCCGTCGGTTTAAAGAATTTTCAGGAAAGGGTATTCGCCTCGGCCTGCTCCATTCACGCTTTCCATTCCACCGGCGCGAGAAACTTGAAAACGAATGGATGGAACGACTTGGGAAAAGCAGCGATACTAGATGCGGCTCAATTCTGGTTTCGACGCAAATTGTTGAGCAGAGTGTCGACCTCGATGCCGATTTGATGATTACCGAGCTAGCACCCACCGATATGCTCTTGCAGCGACTCGGCCGATTGTGGCGTCACAAAAGGGGAAATCGTCCTGTTAAGGAACCGCAAATAATTATCATCGAAGAAGAAAAATGCCTTAAAGAGTTTCGAGATATGAAATCTAGGGAAATAATGGAGACTCTTGGCGGCAAGGCACGTGTTTATGATCCTTTTGTCCTGCTTCGAACTTTGCAAACATGGCAAGACTATCCTTGCATAAAAATTCCGGGACAAATCAGGGAAATTCTTGAAGCAACCTACCGGGAACGTGATGATGACCCTGAATCCTGGCAGAAACTGATTGATGATAGATTTGTCAGTGATTCGAATAAACGATTCAAAGCCCTGTTGAACAGCAACTACTGGCAGTTGCAGTTGCCGGACGAAGAGGGCGTGCAAACCCGTCTTAACGATATGCCGACCGTTTCGATTGTGCTATGCCATGAACTTTCAGAAAATGAAGCCATTTTTTTTGATGCTACCCGAGGCAGCATTGGCGGCGATGAATTCCGGCTTGCGACTGCTCAGGCGATCCATAAAAATCTGGTGAAGGTTCCTGCATACTGCTTTGAACACGTGGAGCCCTGCCTGACGTTTTCTGCCTATCTTCACGGTGCACAAAGTGTTGCGGTCGTAGGAGAAAATGGATTTGTCGAAGTTGAAGGATTAAAAGATGGTATCCGTTTTATTTACACGGATAAATTGGGGCTCGTTATCGAGAAATCAACCGGCGGGGAGGATGTATGAATGTTGCCTTTGATCCGTGGATTCCGGTAGTAACTTCAGAAGGAGTGCCGGAATTGGCAAGCCTCTGCGAGGTGCTCACCAAGGGAGATCGTTTTGCAGATTTATCGGTTCGGCCCCATGAACGCGTCGCGCTCATGAGGCTTTTCCTCTGTGTTGCCCATGCTGCACTTAACGGGCCGAAGGATTATAATGAGTGGCGCGAGGTGCCTAAAAAATTGCCCGAGGCAGTCCGAAGATATTTAAAGGAATGGAAAGAATCATTTGAATTGTTCCATAAAAAGAAGCCATGGCTTCAGATAACCGGCCTATCAAAAAACCAAGAAGAGATTTCGAAGGATGATTTATCCTTATGGTCGCCGGTTTCAAAACTCAATTTTTCATTATCTACCGGCAATAATACCACATTCTTTGACCATGCGGGAATGGCCATCAATCGCAGCATTTCTATAAGTGAGACCCTCGTTTCAATGATTACCTTTCAGTGTTTTTCTCCGGGCGGGCTTATTTCACAGGTATACTGGAATAACGCCCAAACGGGAAAATCATCAAAGGACGGCCCTTGCGTTTCAGCGTCAATGATTCACGCTTTTTTGCGCGGTGAAAACCTGCTTGAATCGCTTCGCCTGAATTTACCCTCCTATGATGATATCCGGTCAAGTTACGGAAATCTGGGCATAGGGAATCCAGTATGGGAATGCCCACCTGGTTCGTTTTCCGATACAGCCGGAATAGCCAATGCGACACAGACTTATATAGGCAGATTGGTTCCAATGACCCGGTTGATTTTGCTTCACCAGGCCGGTTCCAAAATGTTATTAGGCGATGGGTTGGAATACCCGCCCTACTCCAATGGGTTTCCGCCTGAGCCAAGCGCTACTGTTTTGATCCGAAAGATCGCCAAAAAAGAAGAAAGAATCCTGCTTTCATATCGACCCTCTCGTGCACTTTGGCGGGAGCTTTCCGCCGTGGTCACCAAGCGTGCCGCAAATGGGTTAGGTGGCCCTCTTTCGCTTTGCGCACTGCAGGAAGGTGAGGAATGCGATTTGGTTGTTTCCGCATTAGCTCGCGATCAGGCAACTATTGTTGATACTTCAGAATCGGTATTTCATATTCCGGCAAAGCTTCTTTCCGCTGATGGACATATTATATATGAGGAAGAAGTACGTAATGCAGAAACTGTTGCCGGCCGCCTTGGCTGGGCGATTGAAGTATATCGTACTGAAATCGACGGCGGATGGGAAGGCCAATTAAAAAGCGCAGGACCTGCTAAGGGTGCTCTCAAGGCTAAGCTCCATTCTCTTGCAACTGTTCATTACTGGACCACCGTTGAAAAGAACCTTCCGCTGCTCATGTCACATATAGCGGCCATTGACACCGACGCGGCACTCCCTACGCGCGATGCATGGAGAAAAATGCTTTTTGCAACAGCCTGCGATGCCTTTCGCGTTGCATGCGGTTGTGAATCGCCGCGCCGGATGCGCGCTTTTGCAAAAGGCTTTCAGAGATTACTATCAGAAAAAAAGGCCGAATCCGACACACCCGAACACAAGGAGGTCGAAGCATGAGTACGCTTTTGGAGCGAATCCGTCGCTACGCCGATAACCGTGGTATGATGGCCAATCTTCGGTGTGTGCTGGTGGAAAGCAAAAAACATCGAGCATGGCCGGTGCTCAACCGAATGGGTATCGATATCGGCGACGATATTGCAACTCTCGTTGCCGGGCTTTTTTCCGCCCATCCTGATGAAACGCCATCGGGAAACTTTGGGAACACTTGCAGAATTATCGAACAAAGGCGGAGTGAGAAGCGAAGCGACGATAACAAACTCACCCCAACGGAACGTCGCTTTCAGCATCTGCTTTCCGCCGAACCGGGAAATGAACTTCATGAGCGTATTGCCCGCATGGTTTTCATGGCAAAGGCACAGAGCATTTCGGTCAATTACGAAAAACTTTTGTCGGACCTGCGCTATTGGAACGACCGTACCAAAACCGAATGGGGCATGGCATTCTGGGCACCTCATGCGGTTTCCGGTGATGAAGCGGAGGTTGTATGAGCTGGCTCGTCCGCATGGAAATGGATGCAAAAAATGCTATTTCCAAAGGAATTGTCGATTCCTATTTCTGGCATCAAAGGCTGTGGGAATGTTTTCCCGACCAGCCAGATAAGAAACGGGATTTCCTGTCCCGTATCGATATCGTCGAAGGCGCATTTCGTCTATGGTTGCTTGCCCGCTGTCGGCCGAGGCGTCCTGATTGGTGTTTACAGGAAAGGTTTTCCCTTAAGGAGATCGCCCCATCTTTTCTGCGACATCGTTTTTACGCTTTCGATCTGTGGGCCAATCCGACTAAAACAAAAGTCCTGAGAGGCCCGAATGGGGAAACGCTCCGACGCCCGAATGGAAAACGAGAACATGGCAAACGAATACCACTTGTTGACCGGGAAGAGCTTCGTGCCTGGATTACTCAAAAAGGGAACGTGCGATGCAAGGATTGCAATACCGGCGTTGATGTTCCCGGCGGATTTCGGATAGTTGAAGAGAAACCGCTTGAAATCAGACCCATGGCAGAACGTTACTTCCGAAAAAAAGATCATTATGGCTATCATGGCGGCGTCCAGTTTCGCGGAACGCTCGAAGTGACGGATTCGGAAAAATTCGAAGCAACTTATCATCAGGGCATCGGCAGCGCCAAAGGATTTGGATTCGGCCTTTTTTTGTTGTCTCCGGTGAATTTTTAAACAATTATAAACCATAAGGAGAAGAACAATGAAACATCTGGAACTTCACATCATTCAGTCGGTACCGGTTTCCTGCCTCAATCGCGATGACCTCAACTCGCCTAAGACCGCAGTTTTCGGAGGTGTTCAGCGAGCGAGGGTATCAAGCCAGTCGTGGAAACGGGCGATACGGGAAATAGCAAAGGAGATTTTACCAAAGCACTATAAGGGTGAACGAACACGACTAATGTTTGAGCCGCTTTTTAATGCAATGAAATCTACCGGGTTAGGTGAAACCGAGGCATTGGATGCCTCAAAGAGCATTGTTGATGCATTGGTAAAAATTGATGAAAAGTCCACCGATAAGGTCAAATCCAAAACTCTTTATTTCATGTCGCCGCTTGAATTGGAAACTATAGCTAAGGCCTATTTTGCAACCAAGGATGTAAAAAAGGCCATAAAATCAATCAATGGGAAAGCAATTAATGATGCGGCCGATATTTCTATTTTTGGACGTATGGTTGCCAATGATCATACATTGACCGTTGAAGCTGCATCGATGTTTTCGCATGCACTTTCGACACATAAGGTCGATAATGAGATCGATTTTTTTTCCGCCGTGGACGACTTGCAATCCAAGGAAGAATCCGGCGCGGGCATGACAAGCACCATTGAATTCAATTCCGCGACCTATTATCGGTTTGCCGCTCTCAACCTCGATATGCTCGCGGATGCGGCGCATCTGGGAAGCTTGAGCAGGGAGGATAGGCAGAATGTCGTTCGCACCTTTGTAGAAGCGACGATAAAAGCGATTCCCTGCGCACGAAAGAATACCATGAACGGGAATACTCTTCCCGCCTATGTCCTCGGTGTGGTTCGAGAAACAGGTCATCCGATTCAGCTTTCCAATGCCTTTGAGAGCCCCGTGCGCTCGATGCAGGGATATGCGCAAAAATCCATCGATCTTCTCAAAGAGGAATATGAAAAACTCAATAACACCTGGGGCGTAAAGGCTATTTTCGAAAAAGCAATTCCCGATGTCGGCATGAATGCCTTCCTCGACGAGGTGGCGACACATGTCAATTAATGGCCGCTTTCTGGCCCTTCGTCTGGAGGGTCCTCTGCAATCCTGGGGTTTCGACAGCCAATACAACCGCCGCAATACCGGACTCATGCCGACAAAGAGCGCCATCGGCGGCATATGCTGCGCCGCGCTGGGGTATAACCGTGGAGGTTCTGAGGAGAGCCGATTTCTTGAGGAATTTAGGGGTCTTCGAATGATTTCAATCGCCATACCCCGCATTGTCGATAAAAAGTTTAAGGACCAGATTAAAAAGGAGGTATTAAAGGTTCGTCGTCTGCAGGATTATCATACGGTGCTAAATACCGTGACTGCCGATGGAAATGCCAAACCATGCCATATTACTCACCGAGGTTATCTCTCCGATGCAATGTTCGGCGTGATTCTTGAGGGAAAGCCGGAAGTATTAGAAAAGATAGCTGCCGGGTTGGCCGATCCGGTCTGGGGAATATGGCTCGGCCGCAAGAGCTGTATCCCGACGGCACCGGTGCTTGCCGGCATGGCAACATCCAAAGAGGACGCCCTGCGATTGCTGAAAATAGATGCGTTGGAAAAGTATACCTTCCAGGAAGATGCCGAAACTTTTGCGGAGGGACGCGATTCATTGCCGGATATTCCGGTTTCATTTGCATCTGATAATAGAAGGTTTTCACCCCGCAGGGTAAGAATGGCTTATGCGGAATGAAGACGCCGCTCCCCGGTCCCGCCAAGGCCTTCGGCTGCGGCCTCCTGCTCGTGAAACCGGTGTAAGAAGGAATTCGGATAATGGGAATTTTTGAAGAGCCGGCGACGGTAATCGGGCGGGTGCATGAGGCAATGGGCCGGGTTGCCGTCGGTTCGGTGAATCGAACGCTCACCTTCAGGAACTGGCTGATCGGCAGGCACATTGTTGAGTATGAGCGGTCGGGCAGCGACCGGGCTGAATACGGAACGAATCCGGTTCCCCGCCTCGCACGGCGGCGTGACGAAGGTGCCATTGCCCGACGCGGTTTTTCTGCGAGGAACCTCCAGCTTTTCAGGAAGTTCTACCGGACCTACCCGCAGATTTCTGCATTGGTTACCGTGGAATTGCCTTCAACGGAATTATCAGCCCCTGCCTCCCTGCTGGTCCGCCGTTTTTCCTTTACCCATTTCGTTGAACTCCTGCGCCTGACGGATCCGCTCAAGCGAGCTTTTTATGGCGGATAACAACGGCAGGATGGACGGCCTGCCCCCTCCCCAACCTATCATGCTGAAAGAGCGCGTCTCCATGCTCTTTCTGGAGTATGGCGAGCTGGATGTACTCGACGGCGCATTCGTGCTGATCGACAAGAACGGCGTGCGCACGCACATTCCGGTGGGGAGCATCGCCTGCCTGCTCTTGCAGCCGGGAACGAGGGTGTCGCATGCGTCGGTCGTCCTTGCGGCTCGCGTGGGAACACTCCTCATTTGGGTAGGCGAGGCGGGGGTCCGTCTCTATGCCGCCGGTCAGCCGGGAGGGGCGCGGGCGGACCGGCTCCTGTATCAAGCGAAGCTGGCGCTCGACGACGAGGCGCGTCTCAAGGTTGTCCGGAAGATGTACTCGATCCGCTTCGGCGAACCGGCGCCGCTGCGCCGCAGCATCGAGCAGTTGCGGGGCATCGAAGGGGCGCGGGTGCGTGCGCTCTATCAGATGCTCGCGCGGAAGTACGGTGTGGACTGGGACGGCCGGGACTATGACGCTTCGAACTGGTCCGGTGGCGACATCCCAAACCGGTGCCTGAGTTCGGCGACGGCATGCCTCTACGGCATCAGTGAAGCGGCGATCCTGGCGGCGGGGTATGCGCCGGCGATCGGGTTCATCCATACCGGTAAGCCGCAGTCTTTCGTATACGATATCGCCGATATCGTCAAATTCGAAACCGTGGTGCCGGCGGCATTCGGCATAGCGGCGAAGAAACCGTCAAATCCCGATCGTGAGGTCAGGCTTGCCTGCCGCGACATGTTCCGCCGGACGAATATGCTCGAACGGATCATTCCACTCATCGAGGAGGTGCTTGCGGCCGGGGAGATTAAACCGCCCGAGGCGCATGAGGAGGCGGTAGCCGTGGCGATTCCCAACAAGGAGACGATCGGCGATGCTGGTCATCGTGGTTGAAAACGTGCCCCCCCGTCTGCGGGGAAGGCTGAACGTGTATCTTATTGAAGTGCGTACCGGCGTCTATGTGGGCGACACCTCGAAACGGGTACGTGAGATGTTGTGGGAGCAGGTGTGCGCCTTCTGCAAGGACGGCAATGCGGCCATGGCCTGGAGCACCAATACCGAATCGGGCTACGATTTTGCGACCATCGGGCCGAACAGGAGAAATCCGGTTGAAATGGACGGCCTCAAGCTTGTTTCCTTCCTGCCGACGACCATAAGGGGGGCATAAAGAATCGTGACGGCAACAAAAAAGAAAATGCCGAAAGTTTCCAAAAGTGAATCCCTTGAAAGATTCGCGGCAATCGATTTCGAGACCGCCGACCAGGGTCGCGACAGCGCCTGTGCGGCGGCTATAGTCGTGGTGGAAAAGGGGAAAATCGTTCACAAGGCGCATGCCCTGATCCGTCCGCCGCGGCGTGATTTTGTCTTTACCCACATTCATGGAATCACCTGGGAGGACGTCGCAGAGAAACCGAATTTCGCCGAGCTGTGGCCAGGTATGCGGTCGCTCCTGCATGAGGTCGACTTTATCGCGGCGCACAACGCATCGTTTGACCGGTCCGTGTTGCACTCCTGCTGCCTCGGCGCCGCGGTCAAACCTCCAGAGGTCAAATTCCTGTGCACGGTAAAGCTTGCCCGGCGCCTGTGGGATATTTACCCGACAAAGCTGCCCAACGTATGCAACCGGCTCGGTATCCCGCTCAAGCACCACGATGCAAAATCGGATGCGCTCGCGTGCGCGAAAATCGTGCTTGAAGGGTTGCCGCTTGGCCTGCCGAAGGATGCATTTTTACCTAAAAGGAAGGCGATTTGACGAGGAAGCGTGGTCGATCGAAAGTAAAGTATAGAGGCAAGCTCTTTGAAATCTCTGGATGATAAAAAAAATCGGTAGAACTTTTCAAAATTTGTATCTTGAGCAAAATCAATGAGAAAGATATTAGTATGTTCCCCGCATGCGCGGGGATGAACCGGTTTGCCGTATTATAGGGTTTTTGGGTTCTGCATGTTCCCCGCATGCGCGGGGATGAACCGAAGGGGCGGCATTCTTCAATCAGTCTTCAGATATGTTCCCCGCATGCGCGGGGATGAACCGGCCGATTAATTCAGGCCCTTGGTTCAAGGTCCATGTTCCCCGCATGCGCGGGGATGAACCGGCACTCACCGCAGCGCAGGCGCAAGCCCGCAAATGTTCCCCGCATGCGCGGGGATGAACCGGTGCGGGCAGGACCATTCTCCCAGAACAAGTTATGTTCCCCGCATGCGCGGGGATGAACCGCGTTTCGGCTAACTTATTTTGCCATGGTATATATGTTCCCCGCATGCGCGGGGATGAACCGTCAAGGTCAAATAAACAGGGTCCCCGATATTAATGTTCCCCGCATGCGCGGGGATGAACCGCTACCCGTTTATCTTGCCAGATTGCATTAGAGATGTTCCCCGCATGCGCGGGGATGAACCGCAGGTCCAGCGGTTCGCCGAAGCGCAGTTGTCATGTTCCCCGCATGCGCGGGGATGAACCGTACGCCGCCGCCTTGATGTATTCAGGAGCCGCATGTTCCCCGCATGCGCGGGGATGAACCTAGGGAGTCATGGACAGCGCCGCCGAAAAACACATGTTCCCCGCATGCGCGGGGATGAACCGGTCGTGGAAAGCCGCCGATCATGTCCCATCATATGTTCCCCGCATGCGCGGGGATGAACCGATTCCCAACCATCTAATTTGATAACATATAGGATGTTCCCCGCATGCGCGGGGATGAACCGGCTGGGGATTTTTCCGTGGCATGGGATAACGGATGTTCCCCGCATGCGCGGGGATGAACCGTTATGGTGCGATGTTCCAAGCCCTGAAATCAGATGTTCCCCGCATGCGCGGGGATGAACCGGTTACAATATGTTCTTCGCGCGTCAACTCGAAATGTTCCCCGCATGCGCGGGGATGAACCGGGTTGAGCGATGACGAAGCGGCTCAGGTGCGCATGTTCCCCGCATGCGCGGGGATGAACCGGTAGCTGCAATGGCCGAATGCGAACAATCGCAATGTTCCCCGCATGCGCGGGGATGAACCGCTCCCCACTGTCGGCGCTTCTCACGCGCCCAGATGTTCCCCGCATGCGCGGGGATGAACCGTCCCTGATATGGAGAAGATAGTCAGGGATACAATGTTCCCCGCATGCGCGGGGATGAACCGGCAAAGCCGATCGACTGGAAATTCGAGCTGCTATGTTCCCCGCATGCGCGGGGATGAACCTGCATCTCTACGGGATAGCTCTCAGGAGTAAAAATGTTCCCCGCATGCGCGGGGATGAACCGCATGTAAATAGTGATCTGCCCGAGATAGGCGCATGTTCCCCGCATGCGCGGGGATGAACCGTCGGGCGGTCACCGCGCTCCAAAGTCCAAGCGATGTTCCCCGCATGCGCGGGGATGAACCGGAGCCTCATCATGGCAGGACAGATTCAGGAAAATGTTCCCCGCATGCGCGGGGATGAACCGCGGGCTGACGTGCCCGAATTCGATACCCCACTATGTTCCCCGCATGCGCGGGGATGAACCGGCCGAGGTGATACGCCCGCAAGGTCAACTACCATGTTCCCCGCATGCGCGGGGATGAACCGGTTTTGCCACTCTTTCGTCAACCGCTGATAAGATGTTCCCCGCATGCGCGGGGATGAACCGCGGCACCAACGCGGCAGCGCATACAGTCGCCGATGTTCCCCGCATGCGCGGGGATGAACCGTTCCCAAAATTCCGCATCGCTACCACTTCACAATGTTCCCCGCATGCGCGGGGATGAACCGGCCGACTTCCAGAAACACCTTGACCAGCTCGCATGTTCCCCGCATGCGCGGGGATGAACCGCATTCAGCGACGGCCTCACCGCAATGAAGAAAATGTTCCCCGCATGCGCGGGGATGAACCGGCTGAGGCAATCAAGGCCGTCCGGGTTATCGAATGTTCCCCGCATGCGCGGGGATGAACCGCGGATGTTTGGGAATATATCCGCTCCAATAAGATGTTCCCCGCATGCGCGGGGATGAACCGGCCGGGTATGCCTGCCTCCTGTAAATGCGCCGATGTTCCCCGCATGCGCGGGGATGAACCGGCTGTGTCCTGAGCATTTCGCCACCAGTGGAAATGTTCCCCGCATGCGCGGGGATGAACCGAATGTAAGGATTGCATCCAAGGGGTTTGAAAAATGTTCCCCGCATGCGCGGGGATGAACCGCTATCTGGAATTATTACGGGTTGCCGGATGCGATGTTCCCCGCATGCGCGGGGATGAACCGTAGTAAACCCTTAACCATAGTCCAGGAGGCACATGTTCCCCGCATGCGCGGGGATGAACCGCGACGACGGGTGCGGGTGGGGAGCGCCGAACTATGTTCCCCGCATGCGCGGGGATGAACCGGAGACGCTCGTTTCGATAGGATTCGGCACGGGATGTTCCCCGCATGCGCGGGGATGAACCGGTTTTTGAGGGCGCCAAAGAGCCCGCAGGCGGATGTTCCCCGCATGCGCGGGGATGAACCGTATGGAGAAGAGGCAGTAAAGCTGGTGGAAGTATGTTCCCCGCATGCGCGGGGATGAACCGGTCTGGTTGTCGCTCTGCGAGGCAATCATGGTATGTTCCCCGCATGCGCGGGGATGAACCGTCATACTGACTCAACTCCGTGAGGCGAAACTCATGTTCCCCGCATGCGCGGGGATGAACCGGACACGTCGCACGCCCTGGCGCAGATCGATCCATGTTCCCCGCATGCGCGGGGATGAACCGGCGGCGGGATAACCAAACCCAACGGCGACGTGATGTTCCCCGCATGCGCGGGGATGAACCGCAGCGCCTGGATAAATGGACCATTCCCGGGATATGTTCCCCGCATGCGCGGGGATGAACCGCAGACCAAATGCGAGGTGTGCGGACAGCCGATATGTTCCCCGCATGCGCGGGGATGAACCGGATACTATGGACGGCGGGGAATGAACTTCGACATGTTCCCCGCATGCGCGGGGATGAACCGGTAGATCATCCGCTGGGCGTGCCCGCCCTCCAATGTTCCCCGCATGCGCGGGGATGAACCGGCTGGGCGTGGTGAAGAGGAAAGCGAAATGGTATGTTCCCCGCATGCGCGGGGATGAACCGCAGACCTTCGAGGGCATGGGCAAGCTCGGCTCATGTTCCCCGCATGCGCGGGGATGAACCGGCTCTTACCAATTGTATGAACCGGCTTGTAAAATGTTCCCCGCATGCGCGGGGATGAACCGAATACACCTACAGAAGGGGGTGATGCCGATGAATGTTCCCCGCATGCGCGGGGATGAACCGCCAGCGCGCGCTACTTTACGCCTGGTGATTCAATGTTCCCCGCATGCGCGGGGATGAACCGTTCAATGCCATAGGGTGTCATGGAGAGTGCCGATGTTCCCCGCATGCGCGGGGATGAACCGCAGTGCGCATGCCTATGAGGAGGGTATGAAGGTCGCCCCGCGCATTGTTGCGAGCTGGAAACGCTGGATATGGCGGTTGCATGCAAAAGCGGTAGAGGAGAAGTGGACTCTCGCAAAGCACTATGCGACGGCTGAAGATTTGTGGAAATGGTGGCTTGGTAAAAAGGAATTTAAAGACAAGGACCAATTGAGCATTTTTGAGGATTAGGGCCGGAGGGATTACCGGCCCCTTGAAAGTTGAATTACGCGGGGACCGATTCCGGCAAGCGCTGTGATTCGGGGATTTCGCCAGGAGCCTTCTTGCTCTTCTTTGGTTCCGACTTCGCAGCCTTGGCGGGAGCAGCTGGGGCGACCGGTTCGCTTGCTGAATACTTTTTCATAATCTGAAAAACCGCTTGCCGCGAGACACCCGCTGATGTAGCAATTGACGTTACAGATTCCGTTCCTGCCTTGATCGCCGCAACCATTTCCGCCGTGACCTTCGCCATATACCCCTCCTTGATGGAATGTGTAAGGTTTTGATTTTAGGCCGTTTAGCCTATTACCATATAATATAATTCCGGGCAAAATCGCGCCTTAAATGTTTTTTTGATGCTATAACGCTGTGCGCCGGGAAACCGAGCGACTGGCGGGGAGGGCATGGTCGCCCTCCTGCCGTGCCTTGTCGATCAGTGCCCGGACGACAGCGGATCGGCTAATCTGGCGGCGTTCGGCCTCCTGAGAGAGCCAGGCGTCCTGCTCCGGGGTAATGCCAAAAAATGTTCCCCGCATGCGCGGGGATGAACCGCTGCTTATAAAATCAGGCAATTAATTTTAGATATGTTCCCCGCATGCGCGGGGATGAACCGAATCGGAGACCGGTCCAGAAAACGGGCTGTTTATGTTCCCCGCATGCGCGGGGATGAACCGACCGCTTCCCGGAGCGTTCGCAGGATGCGGGCATGTTCCCCGCATGCGCGGGGATGAACCGAATGCCGCCCGGAAAACGTTGGTGCGGCAGTTATGTTCCCCGCATGCGCGGGGATGAACCGATGCTCTCCACATGCGTGCTGCCGTGCCGATCATGTTCCCCGCATGCGCGGGGATGAACCGCATGTTCCACTCTGCAACCCTGGCATCGAGCGATGTTCCCCGCATGCGCGGGGATGAACCGCCGCTTGGAACTCGAAAAATGAATGTGCCGATATGTTCCCCGCATGCGCGGGGATGAACCGGTCCCTGCCCAATCCCGTTGCATCAGCCGGCGATGTTCCCCGCATGCGCGGGGATGAACCGTATCGGGCGTAGAGAGCATTACCGACTTCAATATGTTCCCCGCATGCGCGGGGATGAACCATGAATGGCTGCATAGCCCACCCAGACCAGGTGGATGTTCCCCGCATGCGCGGGGATGAACGATTTCGGCGCTATCGCCGCGACCGCAGCGGCGGGATGTTCCCCGCATGCGCGGGGATGAACCGCAATCGATCGGCGGTACCGGCGCCTTCCCCGAATGTTCCCCGCATGCGCGGGGATGAAGCTTCCCATTGTCAGACACCATCCAGTTCCAAGGAATGTTCCCCGCATGCGCGGGGATGAACCGTATATTCTGACGGGTATGATGTGGCATGATACATGTTCCCCGCATGCGCGGGGATGAACCGCTCTTCCCGCGCGAGCTGCAACTCTTCCTCGGATGTTCCCCGCATGCGCGGGGATGAACCGGGATCGGCGCGAGCCCGAAGGATAGATGCCCTATGTTCCCCGCATGCGCGGGGATGAACCGTTATCCGCCAGGTTGGCGATGCGACGGCAGCGATGTTCCCCGCATGCGCGGGGATGAACCGGTTACGCCCTCCACACGGTAAGCGCCATATCGATGTTCCCCGCATGCGCGGGGATGAACCGATATGTCAAGGCCATCTAGGCAAAGAAAACCAAGGGGCTGACCTTTATCGCCGAAGTAAGAAACGGGATGTGGGCATCATTCGATTTTTTTGCCGGACAACCTGAGTATCTGAATTCGAAGGTACGAAGAGGGAAACTTTTGTATGGAGAATAAAGTACTATGCAGGATGCGCCCTGCACGAACATCGGCTCACGGTATCGATGCGCATATCACCGTTCGCCCATCTGTTCATAATATAGACCTTTTACGGAGATAATGCAAGCATGGCCGGCGAAGCGATGGAAATCAAGATTAATGATGAGGACCTCTTAAATGGCCTCGGAGCCATGCTTGCGCGCGGCGACGATCTGTCCCCGGCCATGAAGAATATCGGCGAGGTGATGACCAACAGCGTGCGATGTTCCCCGCATGCGCGGGGATGAACCGGATCTGGATTATCTGAACAGGCAGCGGGCGGGAAAACTGATATACAAGCGGAAGTAAGGGGCAATCAGCGTTCTTCGACAGCGCTGACCCGCCCGGACGGTATAAGTGCCGAGCCAAACCATCCGTTGATTAAAAAATGGCATTATCGCGGGGCAGGGAGCAAATGGCCGGAGCAACCATAGATATCGGCATCGACGACCGCGCGTTGAACAGGTGGGTCGACAAGGCGATCGAGCGCGGGGATGAACCGAGACAGGGTCACGGCACGCCGTGTCCACGGGGTTCCAGACGACATAACCGTCATGAGTCCTTTCACTTGCTCGTCTTTGATCATCCAACCTCCTTTCATCGGAGGTTCACGATAATCCCAAACGCTCCAGGGACCCAAAATTTTAATTGTCGTCAAACTTGAAGGCCCGGCTGCAGGTGCGTGGGCGCGCTCAGTCAGCAATATTATAGTTTAACGACGGGGTTCAATATGTCGGATAATGGTATTTATCTCTTTTTATTTCATAGCATTAAACCCATAATATTATTTCTGATAATTTTTATTGCTTTTTACTTAAAATTAGTGTATATTATCGATGGGTAGCAGCTCTACCGTGGCGCAGGCCGGTGAGTGGCTCAAGGGAAGTGAGTATTCGCGCTCACAAAGGCTGCGGCAAGGTTCGGGGGTGGCGGCGGCGCCGCTGCCCCCGGCAGCCGCCTGTTCTTTGACATTGTCGGAATATCGGCGTCGGCACCTGGTGCGTGAGCTATGCCCGGATCTCCCCCCTCTCCATTTTATGGAGAGGGGCCGGGGGTGAGGCGGAGAGGAGCCCCTTGGAGGTCGAAAAACCGGCAATTTTTGCCGGAATGAGGCTCGGAAAAAAATAAATGAAAAATAAAAAATTCGATTTCTCGGTTGAATCAATGAGTTAAGTGTGAATTTCGTGCAAATTTCGTGCAATTAGAGGGGTTTTCGTGATCGATATCGCCACTTTTACCCCCATTTAATGATCAAAAACGTGCATTTCGTGCATGTTTTGAAAACAAAAGGATGAAGTATGAGGACGGAATAAAACAACTTAAAACTTGAAACTTAATGCTTCGACCTCAGGCTTCAGGAAAAACGGGTTAGTGGGAGGTCGCCCCTACGAAACTTTTTTTTCTTGTGTTTTCTCCCTAAGGGGGGAGCGTTGCGGGGGTGCGTTATCAGTTCCGCTTACCCGTATACGTCCCGACGATCTCGCCCTGTGCCAGGATATGTCCCTTCATCGCCTTTTCGACCTCGTGCCTGGTTTTTCCGGGAGGCAGCTTGAGCGGGGTGTCGAGCGCGTAAACCTTGAAAAAGTATCGATGGGTTCCTCCCGGCGGGCAGGGACCGTCGTAGCCGATCTTTTGAAAGTCGTTTTTCCCCTGGGAGCCGCCCGTGGAGAGCGTCTTGCTCTTTTCCACCCCTTCCGGCAATCCTTTGCAGGTGGGGGGAAGATCGTACGCAACCCAGTGGACCCAGGCGGCGCGGGGCGCATCGGGGTCGTCGCAGATGAGGGCGATACTCGCCGCTTCCGCCGGAATGCCGCTCCAGGAGAGCGGCGGCGAAATATCGTCGCCGTCGCAGCCGTACCTCCCGGGGAGGGGCTGCATATTTTTAAACGCCTGGCTCGTTACGGACAATGCGGGCATGGCAACGGCTCCTTTCTGCGCATGCGCTGCGGGCGGTTCGCCGCCGGTTGCTGTCAACCACAACACGAGTGTCGCAAGCATGAATTTCCGCATGAAGGGTCCCCTTTTTTCAGTATAATCGATAATATAGCTTTTTCCGGCACAAAAGGGAATTATTGCCTTCCGGCCTTTTCCCGGGGTCGGGCATAGACCGAATAGTCGAGGCCGGGGAAAAGGGGGGTACGTTCTTCGAGAGCGGCGATGAATGACGCATCGAGCCGGTTGCCGGCGATTGCTTCCTCGATCCTGAAAAAATTCTCGATATGCTCCTTCACCCTTCGCTTCGCATAGGGCACCATGGTGCCGGTTTTCATGATGAAGGTCCAGTCGCTCGATTCGGCGAGGAGAAGTTCCCGGACCAGTTGATTGAGGGCACGCCTCAGGAGGCCGCGGGCGTCGGGGCGGGCCTGTGCCGCGCGCTGCATGTGCTCTTCCATTCGCGAGAGGTGGCGGGGAACCCAGTCATTGCTTTTGTCTATCCACATGGCGGAGAACCCGCCCTCTCCCCAGCTCGAAAAGAGCGGTGTTCCGCGCTGGTTTTCGCCGTGGCGGGCGAGATACTCCGAGGGGGTAACCGGCAGGAGGGCATCCTGTTCGTACGCGATCTTGCGGAAGAGGAAATTGAGCCACTCCGGCCCTTCGTACCACCAGTGGCCGAAGAGCTCGGCATCGTAGGGAGAAACGATGACCGGCGGCCGGTCGAGAAGCGGGGAGACCTGCTCCACCCGCCGCAGCCGGTTCAGGACGAAATCGGCCGCATGCTCATCGGCCAGGCGGAGGGCGGCTTCCCTCCGGTAAGGCTGCTTGTCCGGATTCTTCCGGTCGGTCACCCGGCAGTACTTGATGCCGGTCTGGACACGCGCGCCGATCGGGTCGATGTAGGGCCCGATGTATTCCAGGTCGCGCTCGAAGCCGATGTCGCGATAGAATTCCCGATAGTCCGGGGCGCCGGGATACCCTTCGTCCGCACTCCACACCGCTTTGGACGACTCCTGGTCGCGGGCGAAGGCGGCGACCGGCGCATCTTTGCAGACAAGGGGGGCGTAGATTCCGCGGAGCGGCTCGGGGTCGGCAAAGGCCAGCGCATGTGAATCGACGAAGAAGTAGCCCAGGCCCTGTCGGGCGAGAATCGATTCGAGACCGGGGTAGTACCCGCACTCCGGCAGCCAGATGCCCCGCGGCTTTCGGCCGAAGAGCCGGCGGTAGTCATCGACCGCAATGGCGACCTGCGCCTCAACCGCCGCCGGATTGTGCTGCATGTTCGGCAGGAAGGCGTGCGTTGCGCTGGAGGTGATGATCTCGATGAGCCCGAGGTCCTGGAACCGCCTGAACACCGCAACGAGATCGCGGTTGTAAATGCCGGTATAGAGCTCATGGAGGTAGTGGAATCGATTGCGGTACATCCGCGCCGTCGCGAAAAAATGCGGTTCGCTCCGGCCGGTCAGGTCGATCTCTTTTCCGGCAAGCTCGATGAGCTTTTCAAGATGGCGGATATACCGCTCCTGAAGCAGCGGGTCCGAAAACATGGCGCAGAGGGTCGGCGTCAGGGAGAGGGTCAGGCGAAACGGGACACCGTCATCGAAAAGCATTTCAAAATGCGTCAGCAGCGGAAGATAGGTTTCGGTGAGCGCCTCGAAGAACCAGTTCTCTTCGAGCATATAGGGGTGTTCGGGATGTCGGACAAACGGCAAATGGGCGTGGAGGACCAGGCACAGGTATCCCCGGGGCGAGGAGAGCGGCTCCGGGAAGTGCGGAGAATTCAGCATACGGGGGAACGATGACGGCTCGCTCCGTCCCCGGAGGAGGGAACATGACCTCCCGGCGTGCCGCCGCCCATGAGCCGGGTTACCTCTTCGCGGGAGCGGAACGGTGCGGGTACCGCGGGAACGTGGCCGGCGCAGGGAGCCGTCTGCCGGTCGGGTTCGAAACCCGGATGCGGCTCCGCCCCGGACATCGCCTGGCGGTCCCCGGCCGTTTCTATTGTTGCCGGGTGCGAAGCCGCCAGCGGAGCCCGGATTTCGTTCGAGGCGCACAGGGCGATAAACCGGCCGGAACGGGTTGCAATGCCGCATTCGAGGCGATAGGGCCGCCCCTGCTGCGGAACCGGGATGTAGCGGGAGTCCTCTCCCTTTTCAAGCGGGTAATCGGCCACTGCCTGTCCGCAATCGTCCGGCTGCGAACCGGCATCGAAGAGGCGGAGAATGGGCCGGAATCCACGTCCGTCGCGGCCGGCCGTTTCTACCGCAGCGCGGACGGATTCGGGCGAACACTCCCAGAAAGCGAAGAGCTCTCCGGGGGTGCGCATCAGAATGCGGAGATAGGTATCGTTATAGGCGGACCGGAGGCCGTTCTTTTGCGCCGCAGCCGGAAGGAAACCGGTATTTTCCTGACTTCGCAAAGTTGCCATGGCTTGTCGGCATTCGGCGAATACGGTGTGAAAGTCAAGCCCCGGGCCGGCGGCCCGGGCACGGCTCAATAGCGAATCCCGGTATTTTGCGACCATTGACGACCGCCGTCGAGTCCGATTGAAAACTGCCAGAAATTTTCCCCATACCCGCCGAAACGGGTGTCGCTCCGGCTTCCGAATTCCGCGTTGAGGTCGAGGAGCCCCCCCCCGCTCAAAAGGGGAAGGCCGACGCCGAGGGTAAGCGCGGCTTCGTGTGAATTTCCATCCGGCAATTCGCTGTATCGAACGCCTGCGCGGTAGCGCATGATCTGCCAGTACTGCGGCATCAGCATATTCGGCGCAGGGATGTATTGCCCGCCCGCCGAAACCGAGACCGTGTTGTGAACGGTATACGCGGTGATCTCATTGACATTGATCGGAAGTGCGTAGGAATAGGAGCCCCAGAAGGTCAGGTCCGTGGAAGCGGCAATGAGCCATTTTGGAGAGGGCACGTAGGAAACGCCCGCCGAAAACGATGAGGGAAGCCGGAAGAGAAAGCCGCGGGAGCTGGTATCCTGGTAAATATTCAGCAGCGAGTCGGAAATTCCCGTCTGGGAGAACCGGGCGCTTCCCGGTGGGCCATTGAATACGATTTCACCATTCAACCCTACCGTGAATTTCTGAATCGGGAGCAGGATTCCCCCCCGTAATGCATTGGCTTCCGAAGAGTACCGGCTCGTATCGACCAGGGGAAACCCGCCGGTGGGATCGTTTGTCGAGTATCGGTTGAGCGTATAACTTGAATAGAGCAGTCTCTCGTAACTCAGACCGACAAACATCAGGCGATTGATGGCGTGCCCCCAGCCGAACTGCAACGCTTTGATGCCTCCGACGCTGGCGATGCGGCTGGTATCGGCGGGTCCACTGAGGGTGGTGGTATTGAAATCGGTTGAGCTGCGCTCATCGAACGAGAAGCCGAAGGTTCCCAGGGTGGCAACCGGGACCTCAAATGAAAGCAGCCTCGGCAGTATCGAATAAAGGAGTCCGGTGCTCCCATTATCCCGGATATCCACCAGATTCAATGACGCTACCCCGGAAAAAACCGCCCGATTGGTGGCACCGATATTCGCGATGTTATCGCCCATGCCGAAATAATCATTCTGAACGCCGGTTCCGGCACCCTCCAGACCGAGCGAGGAGCCGGTCGAATGGGAAAGCGGCAAACCGCCGGGATATTCCAGGGAGAGTATCGATTGCGCGCTGAGCGAACCGCAGAGGATAAGCGCAGCAATCCCGGTCCCGATTAATTTTTTATTCATAACCTATCCATCAATGCGAGGCCGCGGTGACATGCAGGAACGGGAGACTGGAATAGCTCGACTTTCTCCATATTTGATTGACGTCTTCGCTCAGTCGAAGGTAGAGGTATAATTTCGGTTGAAGGGGCTGCACTCCTGTGGGCGGGTTTTCCGCATGATTTTCAAGAATATTGATGATTTGCAGCGACTGAGCCATATTTGCCTGCGCGGTGTCGTTCCCGTAGAGCGTCACGACGCCGGGAGGACTTTGCGGATGGGCAAACAGCGAGTCGAGACGGATACCGTCGTGCGTCAGAGTGTCCCAGAGCAGGTAACGGAGACTGATGGTATCGGTTTCGCCGGGTCGGTACAGGGAGTCGAAAGCCGATATGATCTGGGAGGTGGTGAAGCCCGATCCGGAATCGAACCCGGCAAGAGAATCCCACAGTTTGGTTGCGTCATACTCAATGACATAGGTCTTCTTCGACGCATAGGAGAGTTTTGGCGAAAGGGTTCCCGGGTTCTGCTCGGCCGCAATATAATATGAAGTGCGGGTCGAGCCGTAGTAATTTACCGGCGTCGTATCGCTTCCCCGCTTGAATTTTACGGCAAGCTGCGGATTGCCGAACATGCGGAGAATGCCCGAAGACGGGTTGGGGTTGGAAATAATAAAGCTGAAGGTATCCTGAAATGCACTGTTCATCGCTTCGGCCACATTCGACGTCGTGCATGCGTTAAAAATTGCTTCGGCCAGGCCGTTCGATTTGCCGGGAAGCAGCACGATGGAATCGGGTGCATTCAGCGTGTCTTTCATCAGGATCTGCAAGGTATCGACCAGAAAATCGCCGGCAACGGAGGTATTGGGAGAGAGTGCGTGGGCGAGAGCGTGCGAGATTTCATCCGATCGCCAGACCTGCAGGCCGAAGGCCGTCAGGGCGGTATCGTTCCAGAAGCGAAGAACGATGGATCTGAGGGTATCGGTCGTTGGAATATACTTACGGGTCGGAAACGTATCGGGTATGCAGGGAAACCGCACAAACCCGGCGGCGACTTCCCCGCTATCCGTTCCGATAAGCATCTGGCTCCCGGACACCTCATGGATACCGAAACCCGAGTCGCCCTTTTGAGGAAGGGTAAACGTGCTTATTACGGCTGAACTATCCATGGAATAGGAACGAAAGTGCTTATAGGTGTTCTGTACAAGATTGCCGCCAAGGTCCGTTGAATTGTTGGTACTGCAGAAAGAAACCAAGAAAATAAGGGAATAGAGGGGAGAAAACCATCGAAAAGAGTTACTCTTATGCATGCATCGCCTTTTGAACGCTGTTCATCGGACATCGTACCACGACTTCAAAATCTATTGGGCTTGAAATAATCATGAAAAATACCTCAGCTGGGCAAAGAAGTCAATGTAAGACCTTGGTTTTTTGGGAGGCGGTGTTTAAAGCCGGGAGCTCATTAAGTATTTTCTACTATTATAATTAGTGCTCATCCATAAGCGTTCATCCATATTTCGAAGGGGTGACCATGGATATTTCTATAAAAACTTCAAGCAAGGTTGAAGTGAAGAATAATTCATTCTTTTTAAAAACCCGACATCGAGCCGGGAGCGGTACGATCTTTCGATGGTGTGCGATGGTCGGGCTTTCACCGGATGGCGAATACGACCCGGCCGTGACTGGTCTCTTATGAACAACGCCACAATTAATTGCTGCGTGGGAGTCTATAGCTTCTTCCTTGAAGGAATCAGGCGAGGCATCCTGCCTATTCTTGGAGGCGTCGGAAGGCGAAAAGGGTGGAATATTGTCGAAAGACAAAGCCTGCCGCACATCGTGCGCAAGCATCGGTCCCGGGCCGTCGTCTGGGTACACGCGGCATCGCTGGGCGAAGCCAAACTTCTGAAGCAGTTCCTGACGATGCTGGAGGCGCGCAATCCCGATGATTGCTATGTGGTTACCGCCACCACACAGGCCGGCGTTGAGTATCTCGGTCGTTTGAAAGACGCTTCGGTCATCGCGGTGGGGTTCCTTCCGCTCGATACGCTGCCGCTTATGCGGTCGCTCCTCACTACCTTCGGCATATCGAGGGTGTGGCTCCTCGAAACCGAATTGTGGCCGGCTATGCTGCACGCATGTTTTACCGCAGGCATTCCGGTGGGCATAGCCAATGCGCGGATGGAGGAACGATCCTTTTCCAACTATCGAAGGATATCCGGAATTATTCGATCTTTCATGCGTCGCCTCGATGTTGTGCTCGTGCAGAACGACACCTATGCCTTCAGATTCCTGAAGCTCGGCGTCAGACCCGAAACGCTTCATATCGTGGGCAACATCAAAGGATACATCCGGATCAACCGCCCGAACGTCGGGGAAAGGAATACTCTTCGGCGGCAACTCCTCCTTCTTGAGCGAGATGTCGTCATTACGGCCGGCAGCCTGCATAAAGGGGAAGGAACGGTACTCAGGACCTGCCTTGATGAACTGAAAAAACGCGGCCGATCCTGCAAATGCGTCGTCGTTCCCCGGCATCTTGAAGAATCGGAAGAGATTGCACGGGAACTGGGTCCTTCGGTCAGGCGTCTTCACGATACCGAGACCAGTGAGGTTTTTGATGTTTGTCTTATCGAGAAACTCGGCATTCTCGACAACATGTATCGTCTTGCGGATGCCGCGGTAGTCGGCGGCACCTTTGAGAATATCGGCGGCCATAATGTCTGGGAACCGGCGCGATTCGGGATTCCTGTTTTCTTCGGGCCGTACTATTTTTCCCAGCATTCCGGATGCGAGAAATTACTCGCCGCCGGAGTCGGATTCAAGGTAAATGACGGAAGGGAGCTCGCCGTCTGTGCGGAACGTTCCCTGTGGACCAATTCGGGGAAATTCTCCGCGGCAGCGACGCTCTTTGCGGAACAAATGAACCAGCAGCAGCGTTTCGTGGAGCCGCTGATACCATGACCATCGAATCCGGGGCAACCTCGATACCGAAATCCGTGCATTCCTTCGTCCTGTGGGGCGAGGATACGGTGAGCAGGGAGCGGGAACGCGAGGCGATAGCAACCGATATTTCCGGACGCGAGGGACCCTGCACTCGGGAGCGCTGGGACAGTGCTCTCGAAACCGGCGCGATTTTTATCCAGCGGATGCTTGCGCCGTCGCTGTTTCCGGAGACCCGCATTTTTCATCTGCCGCATGCCCAAACCCTTGCCAGCGAAGACCTCGATGACCTGGATGCGGCGCTTGCGAGCGAAATCCCCGGCATCTATTGCATCATTGAAATCGACGGCGACCGGAAAGAAGCCGGCACTATTGTCAAAAAGCTCCGTGCCGACGAACGATCGAAGGCAGCCCCCCCGACCTTCATGGTTGCCGAATTCAGTCGGCCCCGCGACTACGAAATCGGCGCCTGGCTCGTTGCGAATGTGCCCCGGTTCACCGGCAGACGCATCGCAAAAACCGATGCGGATTACCTCGCCGACCGGGTGGGCTACGACCTGGATCTCCTGAACTCCGAGTTGCAGAAAATCGATCTGTCCCTTCCTCCGGGAAAGGCGATCGACCGTGCTTCCATCGATGCCATTACCGGAGGCTATCGCGAGATTGCGCCGTTTGAACTGGCTGCCGCGCTCGGCAGGCAGGATTTCCGGGTTGCGCTCCGTATCATCGACAATCTTTTTTCGGTCAATGTTTACATGCCGGTTATCTCCGGCGCTCTGGCCCGACATTTCTGGGCGCTCTTCCGGATACGGAAATTCCTTGCGGCAAACCCGGAAACCGGACGGGTCTTTGCGACTTCGAAGGGCTCGAATAACCCCCGGCAGACGGCAAGCGCAATGGCGATCGGCAAAGCGGCGGGTCTCCTCCGGGACGGGCAGGAGAAAAGAATTTATCCGGTGATCATCAAATCGGGCGTGGTCGACCAGGCGAATCGCTTTTCAGAGCTGGAGCTTTCGATGATTCTGGCCTGGTTGCTCGATTTCGATACCGGAATAAAAACCGGCAGAATCGAACCCGGCAGAAACTCGCTTGAGATGCTCTGTTTTCGAATAGTCCGGGCACACGCGGCCGTCGGTGAGCGGAAAGCGCCATGAGGTATTTTTTCAGGGTCGAGTACGATGGAACCCGGTATGGCGGATGGCAGCGGCAGCTTAATGCGCCGACCATACAGGAAACGCTCGAAACGACCTTCGGTATCGTCCTGCGCGCAAAGTGCCGGGTCATCGGTGCGGGCCGCACCGATGCGGGTGTCCATGCCCGGAGCCAGGGCGCCCATCTGGAAACCGATGCGGCCATCCGCCCGGCGGCTGTTGAATTATCGGTCAATGCGTTGCTGCCGGCCGATATCGCCGTTTATCATTTGCAGGCAGTGGAGGAGCGTTTCCACGCCCGCTACTCGGCAGTGTCACGGCGGTACCGGTATTTCCTGTGCCCGCACAAGAGGCCGCTCCTCTTCAAGCGGGTATGGATGGTATTTTATCCCATCGATTGGGACAAGGTGGAATCCTCGGCGCGGCTGCTCTGCGGCGAGCACGATTTCAGTACGTTTTGCGCCGCGGGAAGCGGCGCAAGGCATGCACGCTGCAGGGTAAGCCGTGCATCGCTTACCATCGAGAACGATCTCAGGGTTTTTACCATCGAGGCGAACCGGTTCGTTTATACCATGGTGCGTTCCATCATGGGAACGCTCATCGATATCGGGAGGGGACGTATTACCGATTCGATGGCCGACCTGCTCGCGGCAAAGGATCGCCGGCGCGCCGGGACGACCGCGCCGGCCTGCGGCCTGGTACTCGACCAGGTCTTTTATGAGGGAGTGGACTGATGAAAATCGGGGCAACCAGATACGGATTTTACGCGCTGCTTATCGCGTGCGGCGCCGTGTCCGGTCTCATTGCCGGTGGGGAACTGATCCGTCATATTTATGGCGTCGGTACCGCGACGGTGTCGCCCGGACCGCCGTCGAAAACCGGTCCCGACACGGCCGAGGAGGCGAAAAGGCATGCGGGCAACGAACCGGACGATGCGCTGCCCGTCTCGCGCGAAAATGCAATCGTCAGGGCGAGTCGCGCCGTTGCTCCCTGCGTCGTCGGCATTGTGGTTACGCAGATCCAGGTCGTGCACGCTCCCTACTCCTCGGATGATTTCTTCGACTTTTTTTTCGGTCCCGATCTCCTGCCCCGCTTTCGCCAGATGGAGAGCATCGGATCGGGTTTCGTTATCCGCTCCGACGGCATGATCCTGACGAATTATCACGTCGTGCAGAATGCGGCAAAACTCTATGTCAATTTCTCCGACGGCCGGCGCATCGAAGGGAAAGTGGTGGGTACCGATGAACATGCCGATATCGCCGTGATATCCGTTGCAAACGGAACGTTTCGTACGGTTAAATTCGGCAACTCCGATGACGCCATGGCCGGCGAATGGGCAATCGCCATCGGCAATCCGTTCCTGACCTTCATCAACGATGCGCATCCGACCGTCACGGTCGGCGTCGTCAGCGCGCTGAACCGGAACTTCGCACCGGCGGAAGGGGTATACTATCAGGGAATGCTGCAAACCGATGCAGCCATAAACCCGGGGAATTCCGGCGGACCTCTTGTCAATGCAGACGGAGAGGTAATCGGCATCAATACCTTTATCTATACCGGCTCAAACAGCAACAAGGGCTCCATCGGCATCGGCTTTGCCATCCCCATCAACCGGGCGCGCCGGGTTGCGGAAGAGTTGATCAAGTACGGCCACCGGCGCGACATCTGGACCGGCATCGCCGTGCAGACTATCGATCGCCCGATGGCCGCCGCCCTGGGTGTCAACCGGTCCGACGGTGTCGTGGTCGTGAGCGTGGAAAAGGGGAGTCCCGGCGAGCTGTCCGGCACCCGCGTGGGCGATATCATCGACCAGATCGGCAACCGGCGAGTTCAAACGCACGCGGATCTCGAAGGCTTTTTCCTCGATTACTATGTGGGTGACACCGTTCACATGGATATTATCAGGAAAGCCGGTCACCTTCAGCTGCACATGATACTCCGCGAAGCGCCCCAGCAATAACAGCATCGCCTCGAAACAATGGGCGACGGCAAAAAGTATTTTGGTTCGCGAATGCACTCACCGCTTTTGCGGGTCCGGCAGGATGAAAGGAAATCCCTATGGCAGGCCTCCTGAAAGATCGATCGTTCTCTTCACTGTTCCTTGCGGCCATTCTCGGCATCATCATCGGCTCTTACTTGAACAGTGCCGTCGAAATGCTGCCCGGCGGGGCCAGTGTTGTAAAAACCTTTTTTACCGGCAGCATTCCCATCGGAATCGGCGATTTCACGCAAAATAAGCCGGTAGTCCTCGACCTGGCCGCCATCAAGCTCATGCTCGGATTTCAGATAAAATTCAGTTTGCTTTCCCTCGTCGGCCTCATCGTGGGACTCTATCTGTTCAGGTGGTACCGGTAAGGATCGAGTGCCTCCGCATAGTCCGCCTGGCCGCAAACAATGAGTTGAAGGAGCATTGGTTATGGAGCAAAATTCCTTTGATCTTGCAAAGTGTACCCGTTGCATGATCTGCCGGGAACTATGCCCGGCAGGGATTATCATGAAAAACGAGGAGACCGGGTTCCCCTGTGTTCCCGACCGCCTCGCGGTACAATGCATCCGCTGCGGTCACTGCGAAGCCGCGTGCCCGGACAACGCGGTGACCATAAACCATCCGTCCTTGCAGGATGCTCCCGACCTGCCGACAGAGTATAAAATTGCGCCGGAGCAATTGGCGGCCTACTGCCTCCGGCGTCGTTCGGTTCGCCGATACCGGCAGAATCCGGTTGATCGGCCGATTTTAAATAATCTCTTCGATATCGTCCGCTATGCGCCGTCTGCCGTCAATCGGCAATCGGTAAAATGGATCGTTGTGCATACTACCTCAAAAGTCCAGGAACTGAGCAATGCCGCTATGGCGTGGATCGATGAGGCCGATCGACAGAAATCGCTCCTGGCGGAAAGGCTGCATTTCGGCCTGCTTCTCGAATCCTGGCGTAAGGGGAGGGACCCGATCTTCCGGAATGCCCCGCACCTTGCAATAGCCTGCGTCCAGAGTGCGGACCGCATGGCGGCAGGCGATGCCGGCATCGCGTTGTCTCATCTTGAACTCGCGGCACCGGTATTCGGTCTCGGGGCGTGCTGGGCCGGCTACTTTACCCTGGCCGTTTCCGCATCGCCTTCCCTCAAAGCCATGATCGAGCTGCCCCCCGACCATGCGGCGATCGGTACCATGATGCTCGGCTATCCGGCGGTGCGCTATTACCGGATCCCGAAACGAAATCCCGCCGCAATTACCTGGAAATAATACGGTAGACGATAGTGAGTCTTCCCGAGGTGCATCACCGGCGGTAAATGTTCCGCATCGGAGAGTTTTTATTCGGGAACGTGCAGGGTAATGTTTTTCTCGATGACGATGTCATCGAGCGTCACATAGTTGCCGTTACCGCGCACCTTGACCTGAAAATGGCTTCCCATCCGGATGCGTACTTTTGATTTGCAGGAGTGGACGAAGTTTTCCATGCGAACGACATGAACGATGCAATCGTCTTCGCAGAGAAGAACCTCGGGCTTCCGGCCGAATCCCGCCGTCTCAAGACCATATTTATCGATTTTCACGGTAACGAGGTGGGCTTCCGCGAATGTGGAGGTCACGCCTATACTCAGGAGAAGCGCAAGAAAAAATTTCATCATCCCACCTTCTGCATAGTCTTCAACCGTCGGCGGACAACAATTGAGGCCGGAAAATATCCATTCATTATACGGCTTTCCGGAGTTCCCAACAACCTTAATATACTTACCCTTGAACGGGCGGCGCAGCAGCGGGCTCATTATGGTGCGACTCGAACCCGTCGCAGTATCCCTTTGACCGCCCCAATCCGACAAACTATTTTCAAATCCGGCAGGGTTCCTGTCGGATAACGATGCGGTTACTTTAATTGAAACGGAACGCTATGCATACTTCAAAATCGCCGTTGGGGTATCCCAATGTCCTTGGAATGATTATGGCCGGTGGCGAAGGATCGAGACTTTACCCGCTCACCCAGGAGCGGGCCAAACCCTCGGTCTATTTCGGCGGCAAATACCGCATCATCGATTTCGTCCTCAATAATTTCATCAATTCCGGCATCTTCAAGATCAAGGTGCTGACGCAGTTCAAATCGGATTCGCTCATCAAACACCTTACCGCCGGGTGGAACCTGAACCGGATGCTCGGGCAATATATCGATCCGGTACCGGCACAGATGCGAACCGGAAAAAAGTGGTACCAGGGTACGGCGGATGCGGTGTTTCAGAATATCAATCTGATCGAAGACGAGAACCCGGATTACGTCGCCGTATTCGGGGCCGACCACATTTACACCATGGATATTTCGCAGATGCTTGACTTCCACCGGCAGGTGGGAGCGGTCGCCACGGTATCCGCGATTCCCAAGCCGCTCTGCGAGGCGACGCAGTTCGGCATTATCGAGACCGATTCGAGCGGGCTGATGACCGGGTTCCAGGAGAAGCCCCGGAACCCCACCCCGATGGCCGACCGGCCGGGTATGGCGCTGGTCTCCATGGGCAACTACATCTTCAATAAAAAATTCCTCGTGCGGGAGCTTTACAACGACGCCTCCCTCAATGTCTCTTCGCACGATTTCGGCAAGGATGTGATTCCCAAAATATTCCACGACTATCCGGTGTATGTTTACAATATGGCGCACAACCTCATTCCGGGAGAGGGTCCGAATCTCAACGTCTACTGGGAAGATGTGGGGACGCTGGAGGCATATTATGCGGCGAATATGACATTGCGGGAGGTTGTCCCCGTGATCAATCTTTATAATGAAGAATGGCCCATCCGCACCGCCGCAGGTCAGTCGCCGCCCGCAAAATTCGTTTTTGACGGCGAGGGACCCGAAAAACGACGGGGAGAAGCGCTCGATTCGATCGTTGCCGGCGGTTGTATTATCAGTGGCGGCAAGGTGATCCGCTCGGTCCTTTCCCGGGGCGTGCGGGTCGACAGCTTTGCCGTGGTCGAAGATTCGATTATCTTCCCGGACGTTGTAATCGGCGAGAAGGCGATGGTGCGGAAGGCCATCATCGACCGCGGCGTGCGGGTGGAACCCGGCGATAAAATAGGGTATAATTTAGAAGAGGACGCCAAACGGTTCTTCGTGAGTGAGAGCGGTATCGTGGTATTGAGCCATGCATCGAGAAACCTCACGGTGGAATCCATCGCAGCAAGGAAAGGCCAGGCAGGTAAGTAATACCCCCGGGGTGAGAGGGAAGCCGATCGTATGCAGCAGACAAGTGAAGCGCTCTATTTCCGGGATATCAACCGGTTTAAAATGCTGGGCGAGCAGGAGGAACGGGCGCTCGTCCTGCGTGTGCAGCGGAATGAACCCGGGGTTGCCGACGAACTCGTCACGGCGAATCTCCGGTTTGTCGTCAGCGTCGCCAGGACCTACCGCGGACGCGGCGTCGCCTATCTCGATCTCATTAACGAAGGCAATATCGGCCTGATCAAGGCCGCGAAACGCTTCAACCTTGCCATGGAAGTAAAATTTATCTCCTATGCGGTATGGTGGATTCGTCAAGCTATGCAGAAGGCGCTTCTCGAACAGGCCGGTCTTGTCAAGATTCCGGTAACCAAGGTCGCCCTGGTGCGGGATTTCAACCGGGCTATGGACCATAACGCGGGCGATTATTACGGTACCATGATGCGGGAAGAGTTCCGGCCCCATGAGGGCGACATCGTCGAAGCCATGTCCAAATTCAAAGCGCTCTCCTTCGATACCCCGCTGAACTCCTCCCCGCGGGGAACCGACGACGGGAGCGACGGCACAAAAACGCTCGCCGACGTGCTCGGCGAAGATCCGAACCAGGAGGCCGACAGCGACCAGCGCGAGCTCGGCGTGACCATCGACCGGCTGCTCAGCGGAGTTCCCCGTCGTGAAGAACGCATCCTCCGGATGTATTTCGGGCTCAACGCGACCCGGCATTTTACCCTGGAGGAGATCGCCGTCGAGCTTAACCTGACCAGGGAGCGCGTACGGTTGCTTCGGGACAAGGCGTTGCGCCATCTCTTGCGGAACCCCCTGTCACGGTCCCTCCTTTCCCCCTTTTTCGATACCCAGAGAGCGCATAACATACTCCCTTGAAAGTGCACGATTTATCGATTGTCCCCGGCACGCCCCCCCGAACCGTGGGGCCGATTACCGCTCCCGGCGACCTGCTCGTCCTCCTGGATCTTGACGGTTCCCGCGCACCCTACGGCATCCTCGAACATCCGTCCTTGCCGTTCCTCGTTCCACGAAGCTTCGCCTCCCGCATGCGCAAAGCGGACTGGTTCGACCCCCTGCTCCTCCAGGTGCTGCCGAGAAGCGAGGAGACCATCGACAAGGAAGGGTTCGTCGACGACCCGGTGGGAGACGGCCACGCCGCGGTTGCGGGCAACGTCCTGCAAAAATATCACGGGAGAGCGCTGCTGTTAACGTGCGGCGGATGCAGCCTTCGCTGCCGTTACTGTTTTCGTCGCGGCAATCGTTGTCCGGCCGCCGATGCTTCGGAGGTGCCGGACGATGCCATTGCTTTCATCGAACACAACGCTTCGATCGCCGAGGTGATCCTCTCCGGAGGCGATCCGCTCTGCCTCGCGCCCGCCGCTCTTGACAGGCTGGCCGGGCGGCTCGCCGCCATCGGCCATCTCACCACCATCCGCCTTCACACGCGGCTTCCGGTGGCCGATCCCGCCCGCATCGAGCGCCACCTCGCGACCATTGAATTTATGAGCGGCGTCAAGAATTGCATCGTGGTCATTCACGCCAACCATGCGGCGGAACTCGAAGGAGAGTGTCCGGCGGCGCTTTCGGGCCTGCGCTCGGCCGGCGCACTCCTGCTCAACCAGTCGGTGCTGCTTCACCGGGTCAACGATAGCGTCGATCGGCTTGCCGATCTCTCCGGTGCGCTTCTCGATAACGGGGTCCTGCCCTACTATTTGCACCAGCTCGATCGGGTCCGGGGCGCCTGGCATTTCGAAACCCCCCTCGATCGCGGCAGGGAGCTCATGAACGGGCTTCGCCGGCGGCTTCCCGGGTATGCCATTCCGCGCTACGTCCAGGAGATCGCCGGAGAACCGGCCAAAATGCCGCTCTGATTTCTGCGCGGCCAGCGTACGACCTATGGCACCACTCCTTTCAACCATCCTGCCGAATTCCGAAACGGTTCGAGCCCGGACCGCCTGGATCTGCGGGCTCTTCCATGCCGCGGGCCTGGGGCGCCGGCTTCTTGAACGTCAAAGGAGTCGCGGCCGCATCCCCATCCTCCTCTACCACAGCATCGGCGAGGCGGCGGAAACCGGAGCGCCCGCAAGCTGCTTCATGGCAATGGGCATGGTAGTGGAGGAAGAGCGCTTTGAAGCCCAGATGGACTACCTTTTCCATAACACCGCCGTGGTGGGGCTCGACGAGGCGGCGGAAAACCTGCGGGGGGGGAAACCCCTCCCCGGAAACGCGGTGGTGCTCACCTTCGACGACGGCTTCCGGGATAACGTGACCCTGGCCGCGCCCATTCTGCGGCGTCACGGGTTCCGGGCGGCCTTCTTCCCCATCGGATCCCTCATCCGCGGCTCCGGTTCGCCCTGGCCCCACGGGGTGTACCGCCTTCTCGACGCACTGCAATCCCGGCCCTTCCTGATCGACATTCCGGGCTTCCCGCCCACCTCGGGAAAGTTCCTCGGCGTGAGCGAAAAATTGCGTCTTGCGCGCAGGCTCAGGCCGTTCCTTGAATCGCTCCCGGCCCGTGACCGGGATGCGGCGATTGCAAAGCTGTGCCTCGCGAACGGGCTTCCCGCCGACACTCCCCGGTGCGGCGGCCTCTTCATGACCGAAGCCGACCTGCACCTCCTGGCCGCCGAAGGACATATCATCGGCGGCCACTCCATGAGTCATCGCAGCCTCACCGGCCTCGCGGAGGCCGAATGTGTCGATGAGCTCCGCATGAGCGGGGAGTTGGTCGGCGGTCGACGTACGCCTCACTTCGCGAGCTTCGCCTACCCCTACGGCAGGCACAACGATGCCGTCCGACACCTCGTACGGCACAGTGGATTCGATTGCGCCGTAACGACGGCCGAAGGGTTGAACGGGGTCGGGGACGATCTCTTTGCACTGCGGAGGATATACGTCGGCAACTTCGGCATCGCGGAATTTGAAACGCACCTCAGCGGCGCCGCGGCTCCCCTGCTCCGGCTCGCGAGGGGCTGCTACTGAGCCCGTGACTTTTCCGGGCCTGCCGACTTTTCCCCCGGCACGACGGGATCGAAAAACCAGGCCACCAGGTTGACCCCCATGTCGAGTGCCGCCTTGTGGTATTCGGGCGGATCGGGGTAGGTCCCCACGTCCTCCATGCCGTCCCCGATATCGGAGCTGAAGGCGTAGTAAACGATCAGGCGTCCCTCCCAGAAGATGCCGTACCCTTTCGCCGGCAGCCCGTCGTGCACGTGGATCTTCGGCAGTCCGGACAGTTTATGCACCTTCGAGTAGATGGGGTGGCTGAGCGGCACCTCGGTAAGCGGGTTCTCCGGGAACAACGCCTTCATCTCCCGGCGGAAGGCGGTGTCGAGACCGTAATCGTCGTTGACGAGAAGAAATCCGCCGCCGATCAGGTAGGCCCGCAGGCGGAGGCGCTCCCTGGCCGTAAAGTGGACGTTGCCGTGGCCGGTCATATAGGTAAAGGGGTAGTCGAACAACCGGTCGTCCATCACCTCCACCACGGCCACGGTATCGCAGATCGGTATGCTCGTCTCGGCCGCAACGGCCCTGGCCAGGTTCGGCAGCGACGACGGCCCGTTGTACCAGTCTCCGCCGCCGCCGTACTTGAGCCGCGCCAGGGTAAAGGAGCACTGGCCGAAGATCGATGCGGCGGACAGGATGAGGGTGAGAAGGATAAGGTATGGGCGAAGCATAGTTTTAAAAATATGTTCCCCCTCGGATGGGGGACCGAGCTTGTCGCCTTTGGTGGGGGAACCGAGCTTCCACCTGCAAATGCTGGTGGGGGCACCGAGCTTGCCGCTTCTGGTGGGGAAACCAACCCTGCCACCTTTGGTGGGGGAACCACCTTGCGGTGGTTCCCCCTGGCCCCCGGCCGCGCGAAACGCGCGTCCCGGGGCACACCCCTTCCTGCGGAGGTGCGCGGCGATGCCCGCCTTTGGCGGGCGCTCGCGGACCTCCGCAACGCCACCATTAGGTAGAAAACACATGAAAAAAACACCCCGCTTCCCATTTTATAACTTCATCCTTTTGCTTTCAAAACCATCACGAAATGCACGTTTTTGATCATTAATTGGGGGTAAAAGTGG